>JALLOH010000505.1 GCA_027717655.1 Acidobacteriia bacterium AH_259_A11_L15 | reverse complement strand
GTACTCACCCGGTAAGGAACCATGAAAAAACGGTTGGCTCCTGTTTTTTCCGGTCGGGGTTCAGTGTGGCTGATTCTCTTGGTGGGCGTTTGCCTGTTCGGCTGGCAGGATTTGGCTTCGCGGGCGCCGGCCGAGGCCGAAGCCACTCCGGCGAAGGCGTATTGGATTGTCGTCCGAGGCGAAGTCAACTCCCGGGCGGCCGAGCGGGTTCGCCACGGGCTGGCGCGAGCCTCGGCGCGGGCGGCGGAGATGGCGCGTTTGTTGACAAAGGCGATGGTGCGCTGGGGCGAGTCCAACAGGGCGTCGCGAATCTGGATCGAAGCGTCCAGCTCACCGCCGAAGGTGTCGATTTCGAGAATCACCACCTCCGCCGCCCGCGCCGAGGCTCGCGCCAGCCC
>JALLOH010000504.1 GCA_027717655.1 Acidobacteriia bacterium AH_259_A11_L15 | reverse complement strand
CCAGCAGCCGCAGCAGGTCTTCTTTGTGCACCAGCATGCCGCTCAGCAAGGCCACGTCGGCCCACTTCAGGTCGGCCTCGGTCAAGGGGCGGACGTTGGTGTCCACCAGCCGCTTCTTCCAGTGGGGCGGCAGCAGGGGGGGCGATGGTCAGCAGGCCCAGCGGCGGATAGGCCGAGCGCTTGCCCTCAAAGGGCAGCGCGTACTTGAAGCTCCAGTAGGTGTCCGGCCACTCCGGATAGATGAGAAGCGCGTTCATTAGGGGTGGTTCGCCCTCCTGCGCCGAAAGCGTCACCTTATCCCGTTCCCGGAGGAAACACAACCTTAAATCACCGAATGGCTTCTCCCGAGGGGGGAGAGGCGGACTGCGGACACCCAACCGAAGGCAGCCTGCTCTTAGT
>JALLOH010000503.1 GCA_027717655.1 Acidobacteriia bacterium AH_259_A11_L15 | reverse complement strand
GGGCGCGATGGCGCCCCGGCGGTCCTCCACCGAGAGGTACTTCTGGTGGTGCCGCATCACCGTGATGAGAACCTCTTGGGGCAGGTCGAGGAACTCCCGGCCGAACTCGCCCCGCACCACCGTCGGCCACTCCACCAGGTTCACCAGCAGGTCCAGCAAGGCTTCGTCCTCGCGCACCCGCAGCCGCAGGCCGGCCAGCAAGCGGCGAGCCTCCCGGAGTATCTTCCCCCGGCGCTCCTCCGGCTCCACCAGCACCCGCGCGCCTCGGAGCCGCCGACGGTAGTCCGCCCAGCCCTTTACCCGGATGGGCTTCTCCGCCAGGAAGCGATGCCCGCGCGTAACCCGGCCGCTGCGCACTCCCTCGAGCTCGAACTCCACCACCCGCCCGCCCAGCAGGGC
>JALLOH010000502.1 GCA_027717655.1 Acidobacteriia bacterium AH_259_A11_L15 | reverse complement strand
CTCGTTTACCCACCCAACCCGGCTCTGGTGCCGCCGCAGGAAACTTGTCGGATTCCTCAGCGTGGGGCTCGGACCCCTCCTGCGAAGTGATGCTGAGCGGTGACCATGGGGGAAACACAAGGACGGCCACCACCAGTGCAAAGGATAGAGACAGAGTTAGCGAAAGCCATCTTTTTGAACTCATCGCAAGTATCGCTGGCACAGGAAATCTGCCAATGGAGAACAATCCCCTGCTAGGGGGCTACGCCTATCGTTTGTGCCAAACCAACAAGGGGGGATCTGAGGCGTCACACCCCCCTCGCAAGCTGAAGCATCACCTCATCCACTCTGGTGGCACTTATTGTTCTGGCTGGCATAGAGGGGCTAGATCTGCAAGAAGAATCTCGGTGTGTTCAGCGA
>JALLOH010000501.1 GCA_027717655.1 Acidobacteriia bacterium AH_259_A11_L15 | reverse complement strand
CAAGGGTCTTTTCGTGTTGCCCAGTTGGTGCCCTAAAATCAAAGAGTTACGCCGGGCCTTGGGCGTCTCCCAAGAAGAACTAGCCCGCCAACTCCAGGTGACCAAAAAGACGGTCGCCGAATGGGAGCAGGGCCGCCAGCCTCCCAGCCCCGAGCGCTCCCTGCAGCTCGCTCGCTTGGTGGCTCCCGGGCCGCTGCGCCGGTGGTTCACCCGCCACGCCTTGGAGCGCATCGGGGCCGAGCCCCCCCTGGTGCTCGATGCCTTGCTGCCCCAGCGCGCCGTACGCGCACAACCGCTGCTGCCCACCGCCGAGCTCCGCCTCATCGCCCCCGCCCAGTGGGCCGACCGCTTCCGCGCCCTCGAGGGCCTCGACCACTATGTCCCCATCCCCCTGCTCAAGG
>JALLOH010000500.1 GCA_027717655.1 Acidobacteriia bacterium AH_259_A11_L15 | reverse complement strand
GCTCGAGCTCGGCCACCACTTCTCCCATATCCTTGTAACGGTTGGCGGGTTCCTTCTCCAGGGCGCGGAGGGTAATGGCTTCCAGCTCGGCTGGGATTTCCGGCCGCAGTTGACGCGGGGGGTGGGATTGTCGTTCAGCACCGCATTGGTGGCGGCATAGAAAGTGTCGCCGGTGAACGGCCGCGTCCCGGTCAACAATTCATAGAGGGTGACCCCGAAAGAGAAAATGTCCGTGCGGCGATCCAGCGGTTGGCTCTTGATTTGCTCCGGGGAAGAGTAGAGCACGGTACCCTTGAAGCCGCTGGCGCTGGCCGTGGTCCGGTCCACCAGTTTGGCCAGGCCGAAGTCACAAATCTTCACCCGGCCGCGCTTGCTCAGGAGAAGATTGCCCGGCTTGAGGT
>JALLOH010000499.1 GCA_027717655.1 Acidobacteriia bacterium AH_259_A11_L15 | reverse complement strand
TGATGGTGGCGGTGCAGGAGGCGCTGGAGGGAGTCGACCTGGTGCTGCTGGTGGTGGACGCCGCCCGGCGGCCCAGCCGAGAGGACGAGCAGGCGGTCGAGCTGGTGCGGTCCTTCGGCGGGCCCGGCTTCCTGTTGCTGAACAAAATCGACCTCATCGAAAAACCCGCCTTGCTGCTTTTGATTGACCACTACCAGAAGCGGCACCCGTTCCAGGAGTTCATCCCTTTGTCTGCGCGTACCGGCGAGAACCTGCCGCTGCTGGAGCAGAAGATCCTGGAGGCCTTGCCCGAGGCGCCCCCCTATTTCCCGCCCGACACCCTGACCGATCAGCCGACGCGCTTCCTGGCGGCCGAGCTGGTGCGGGAGAAGATTTTCCGGGAGACCCGGCAAGAGGTGCCCT
>JALLOH010000004.1 GCA_027717655.1 Acidobacteriia bacterium AH_259_A11_L15 | reverse complement strand
ACCGGGTAGGTCTGGTCGTACAGGGCGATGATGTCGGCGGTGATGTCCACCGTCTGCGCCCGCCAAATGATGGGGCCGCCCTGGAAGGCATTCAGGACCAGGGCCAGGTTGTTCTCCCGGGCGTACTGGTCGATGATGCGCTCCAGCTTTAGCCCGATGGAGTTCACGTACTCGCCCTGCACCTGCTCGACTTCGTCGCGCAGGTCTTCCTGCATGCGGTTGGCCTGTTTGCGCTTCTCTTCCAGCTCGCGGATCAATTGCCGACGGGCCTCGTCGCTGATGGTGCGCTCCTGAGTGCGCAACTGGTTTTCCAGATCGCGGATTTCCCGCTGCAGGCGCTCCAGCTCCGCCCGCTGAGGGTTGAAGCGCGCCCGCAAGTCCTCGGAGGCCTTCTTCCCCTCCTGCGTGTTGGCCATCACAAACTGGACATTCAGCACCCCGATCACCACCCCGCTCTCCGGGGGAGCGGGGGTGCTGGGGGTGGCTTCGGGAACGTTCTCGAACTGCTGGGCCGCCAGCGGAGCCGCCAGCCACAGCCCCACTGCCAGGGCAACCGACGCTAACCGAACCATAGGCATCATTCCTCTCCTTGCTGCCAGGCTCTTCGCCAGAATCTAGCGATTATAGCTTCGACGCGCAAAAGGGGTCAACGGGTTTCCCGGCCAGTCTAGAAAGTGCGGCTGATGGTGAAGCGGACCGTCTTCAAGGGCTCGCGGAGGAACACGCCCCGCGGTCGCAAGAGTATCCCCAACTGGGGAGCGATCTGGTTCTCGAACACACCCGGAGGCAGGTTGGCGCCCGGCGGCACCCGGAAACTGCTGGGAGGCGGAGTGATGATCTCGTCGAAGCGGCTCAGGTTATAGGCCCAGTAAATGCGGAAGGGAGCCTGCACGATGGGCACCTGCACCACCCACTCGATCCCCACCGAACTGCGCACCCGGGTGTTGCTGCCCTTGGCCAGTTGCAGAGTGTCGGGTATCTGGGCGCCGGGGAAGTCGGCCCGCAATTGCGCCAAGTTCTCTCGGGTCAGCTTGAGCTGCGAGGGACGCAGGATGGTGTTGAGCCCGGCATCGAAGAACGGCGAGATACTCACCGGACCGACGAGCGGAATGCGGTATTCGACGTTGGCCACCAGCTCCGCGTCCCCGCCCGGCAGTCTCACTTGCTGAACCAGCGCCTCCGCGAACGTGAGTCGGATGCTGGGGCTGCCGTCGGGCCGCAGCCGCGTGGGATCCAGGAACACCACCGGCACCGCAATGCGGGTGGGCACGAACGCTACCGGGCTGACCGCCCGAATGTTGAACCCCCGCACCGTGTCCTCGCCCCCGATGTAGAAGCGGTTGAAAGGCGAGGGCACCTGGCCCCCGAAACCGGTCACGAACCCGCCCAACAAGCGGAAGGCCAGGGTGTTGCGACGGTGGTTGACCGGACGAAAGTGCTTGATCTCGAAGCGCGGCCGGAAGGTCTGCTGGTTCCCTCCCAGCGGGCCGCCTTCGAAGGTGGTAGAGAGGAAGAGACTGGTTCCCGAAGTCGGGAACAGCGGGTGGTTGACGCTATTGTACAGGAAGGAGGGCGTCACCCGGCTGGAGCGAATCCCATCCAGGGCGTCCGGGCCGGCGAAACTCCGGAACTGCAATCCTTCAAACAGGTCGGTGCAGCCAGTGGTCAGACAGACGATGTCGGTGTCGTCGTAGGAATAGGTGAGGCCCACCCGGGTGTACCGCCAGCGCCGCAGCGGATAACTGACGAAGAGGCTGAACCCGATGGTGTCCTGGTTGAAGTTCAACAATCCCTGCTGGGCCGCGGGACTGACCTGGCTGCGGGCGCCGGTCAGCAGTTGCCGCTCGCGGGACTGGTCGAACTCGAAGCGCCGCAGGAAAAAGGTAAAGCCGGCCTGAATGGGCCGGTCGAACAGGTAGGGCTCGGTGAAGCCAAACATGAACGACTGCGTGCGGTCCCCGAATTGCGCATCGAAGCTCAAGGATTCGCCCAGCCCCAGGAAGTTGTTGGTGGAATAGTTCAGGCCCAGGAAGCTGCCCAGCACGCCGCTGGCGCCCCCGCTCAACCCGATGGAGTTCTTGCCCCGCTCCCTCACCTTGAGGCTCAGATCCACCGTGCCGGCGGCGGCGTTCTGTTGCACCTCGGCGCTGTCCGGGGCCAGCTCCTCGAAATAGCCCAACTGGTTCAGCCGCTGAACGCTGAACTCCCACAGCCGGCCGTTGAAGATCGAGCCTTCGTCCAGGAGCAGCTCGCGCCGGATCACCTTGTCCCGCGTGGTGGTGTTGCCCACGAACTCGATGCGGCGGACGAAGAACTGCTTGCCCAGCTCGAACTCCAGGGTGACGTCGATGACCCGGTTGTCATCATCGATGTCCGTTCCCGGGATAGGAGTCATGTTCATGAACCCGAACCCGGCGTACAGCTTCCTGTAATTCTCCAGGGCCTCGCGCACTTTGGTGATGTTGAAGATCTCGCCCTGCTTCAGCGGGAACACCCGGATCAAAAACTCCGCCGGGAAGTACAGGTCGTTGGGGTCCCCGGTGACGCTTTCCACCGTCAGTTCGCCCATGCGGTAGCGCAGGCCTTCGTCGATGGCGATGCGCAGGTCCACGGCTTTGCCGGGCTTGAACCACCAGGGCATCACCGTGCCCAGCGGGAAGAGCGGGTTGGTGTCGCGAGTCTCTGTCTCCGGCGGGTGCACAACCACCCGGAAGTAGCCCTGCTCCTGGTAAAGCTCCCGGATCCGCTCCAGGTCCTCTTGCACCTTGTTGGCGTTGTAGGTCTTGGAGAGGAGGGGGAAGAGGTAGGGGACGCTGATGGGCCGGCTACCTTTCATGGTCCGCAGCAGTTTGCCATCGGAGAAGCGCCGGTTGCCCAGGAAGTCCACCTTCCCCACCTTGACTTTGGGGCCTTCCTCGACCAGGAAGGTCAGGATGACCCCGTTGGGGGGCACCCGGCGGGTGGTGTGGCCTACCTTGGCAAAGTGGCGCCCGCGGCTGGCCAGCAGCCCCTTCAGCACTAGCTCGGCCCGGCGAATGCGGGGGGGGGTCATACTGCATCTGCACCGAGAGGCCCACGCGCATCTGGCGGAAGGCTTCCAGAATCTCCGACTGGGTGACCGACTGGATTCCCTCGTAGGTGATGCGCCGGATCAGCGGCCGCTCTCTGACAATGAAGTAGATGATCTTGCCCGTCTGGCCGTCTTCCACCTCCAGGCGCACGTCTTCGAAGAAGTTGGTGTTCCAGACCGCCTGGAAGTCCCGACTCAGGATGGTGGCGTCGTAGGGGTCGCCGGGCTTGGAGAGGATGCGGGCATTCATGGTGTCGCGGGGAATGCGCCGCAAGCCTTCCCAGACGATCTTTTCAATGCGGTCGCCCTGGGCAAAGGCGGCCAGCGCCGTCAACAAAAAGAGCGCCCCGGCCAAGCCCGCGGCGGTGGCCCGCCGGGTCCGCCGGCGGCGTTGCAAGAGGGAAGTTTGGTGTCCCATCCCCTGAGGTCCCCTGAAAGCGCTAGCCTGAAAACAAACGGGGGACGGTGAGGCCACCCACCGTCCCTGCCTCCCCCATCAAACGAATTTTAATTCAGCATCGGGGTCGGTTCCAAGACCGACCGGAATCCCAAACGGCCGTTCTCCACAATCACTTCCAGGGTCGCCGGGGCCTGCACCTGGCCGGTGATCAACCCTTCCGAAAGCGGGTCCTCGATGTATTTCTGCAAAGCCCGCCGCAGCGGCCGCGCCCCGTAGGAGCGGTCGGTGCAGGTCTTTTCCAGAATCCAGTTTCGCGCCTGCTGGCTCATCTGGAGGCTGACGTTGCGATGGGCGACGGTGTGGTTGATCTGGTCCACCAGGAGGTCGATGATGCGCAGCAGGTCCGGGTCGCTCAGAGCGTTGAAGATGATCACTTCGTCCACCCGGTTCAGGAACTCGGGGTTGAACACCCGCTTCACCTCGCTGTTGATCATCTCCTGCACCTTCTGCTCGGCCTGCTGCTCGCTGGGGGAGGTGAAGCCCAGGCTGGAGCGCTTCTGGAGGTGGCGGGCGCCGATGTTCGAGGTCATGATCACGATGGTGTTCTTGAAGTCCACGGTGGTGCCCAGGCCGTCGGTCAACTGCCCGTCCTCGAACACCTGGAGCAGGATGTTAAAGATGTCCGGGTGAGCTTTTTCGATTTCATCCAGCAGGATCACGGCGTAGGGGGAGCGGCGGACGCGCTCGGTCAACTGCCCGCCTTCCTCGTAGCCCACGTAGCCCGGGGGCGAGCCGATCAGCTTCGACACCGCGTGCTTCTCCATGTACTCAGACATATCGAAGCGGATCAGCGACTTCTCGGTGCCGAAGAGGGACTGCGCCAGCCGCCGGGCCACCTCCGTCTTCCCTACCCCCGTGGGCCCCAGGAACAGGAACGAGCCCACCGGGCGCCCCGGCGCCTTCAGCCCGGCGCGGCTGCGCCGGATGGCCCGGGCCAGCCCGGTGATGGCCGCGTCCTGGCTGATGATGTGGCGGTGCAGCTCCTCCTCAATCCGCATCAGCTTCTCCATCTCCGCTTCCTTGATGGAGGTGACCGGAATGCCGGTCCAACGGGAGATGACCTCCTCGATGTCTTGCCGGCCGACCACGCCGCTGATGGAATCGTCGAGATTGAGCTTCTCGCGGAGCTGCCGCAGCTTCTCGCGCTCCTTGCGCTCCTCGTCGGAGTAGAAGCGGGCCTTCTCGAACTCGTGGTTGGCGATGGCGGTCTCCATCCGGTGGGTGATGAACTTGACCCGCTTCTGGATCTCGGTAACCTCTTCCGGGAGGGTGCTCTGGCGGAGCTTCACGCGCGCCCCGGCTTCGTCGATGAGGTCGATGGCCTTGTCGGGCAGGAAGCGGTCGGGGATGTAGCGGGCCGAGTGGTAGACGGCGTAGTCCAGGGCCTCGTCCGTGTAGGTGACGGCGTGGAACTTCTCGTAGCGCTCCTTGATGCCGCGCAGAATCTGGATGGCTTGCTCCTCGCCCGGCGCCGCCACCTTCACCGCCTGGAACCGCCGCTCCAGGGAGCGGTCACGCTCGATCGACTTCCGGTACTCGCCGGGGGTGGTGGCCCCGATGCACTGGACCTCGCCCCGGCTCAGCGCCGGCTTCAGGATGTTGGCCGCGTCCAGCGAGCCTTCCGCCGAGCCCGCCCCCACCAGGGTGTGCAGCTCATCGATGAAGATGACGGCGTTCTGCGCCTCCATCAGCTCCTTCATGATGGTCTTCAGGCGCTCCTCGAACTGGCCGCGGTACTTGGTGCCGGCCACGATCAAAGAGAGGTCGAGCTGGAGGATGCGCTTGTCGGCCAGGGAAGGGGGCACGTTGCTCTCCGCGATCCGCTGCGCCAGGCCTTCCACGATGGCGGTCTTGCCCACCCCGGGCTCGCCGATCAGCACCGGGTTGTTCTTGGTGCGCCGGGAGAGGATCTGAACCACCCGCTCCAGCTCGTTGTCGCGCCCGATCAAGGGGTCGAGCTGGTTGTCCAGCGCCGCCTGGGTAAGGTCGCGGCTGAACTCCGACAACAGGGACGTTTCCTTCGAGCGTGATGGGGCCATTTTTTCACTCTGGGAGCGGGCCAGCTCCTCGCGCACGGTGGAGAGGCGCAGACCGCGCTCCTGCAGGATTTCGGCGGCGAAACACTTCTCCTGGCAGAGAATCCCCAAGAGAAGATGCTCGGTGCCGATGTGTTTATGCGCCATGCGCTCGGCCTGCTCCATGGCATGACGCAAGACCTGTTTGACCTCCTCGCTGAAGGGCAGCTCGACGGAGGTCGACACCCGCTCGCGGATGGTGGTCCGAGACTCGATGTGCTTGCGGATGGATTCCAGGGAGCCGTGGGTGCGGAGGAAGCGGTTGCTGAGCGCTTTGTCTTCCCGCAGCAGCCCCAGCAGCAGGTGCTCGCTCTCGATGTAGGGGCTGCCGTACTGGCTGGCCTCGTAGCGGGCGAAGAAGATCACCCGCCGGGCCTTCTCCGTGTAACGCTCGAACATTTAGCTCTCACCCGGTTGCGACCCGCGGGTGGGAATCAAGCGCCCGTGGTCCAAGCGCAGCACCCGGTCGCAACGCCCTGCCGATTCCAGATTATGCGTTGCCAAAAAGGAAGTCAAGCCGTGCGTTCGGTGCAAGGCAATTAACAGGGAGAGGATTCTTTCCCGGTTGGCCTCGTCCAGGTTTCCCGTGGGCTCATCGGCAAACAGCACCGCCGGCCCGCTCACCAGCGCCCGCGCCAGGGCCGCCCGCTGCTGCTCGCCGCCCGAGAGTTCCCCGGCCAGGTGGTGGGCGCGCTCGGCCAGGCCGACTTCGGCCAACCAACGCCGCGCCTCGTCCGCGGCTCGCTCACGACTCTCACCGCGGACCAGCAGGGGCATCTCCACGTTTTCCTGCGCGGTAAAGTCCGGCAGCAGGTTCGAGAGCTGCCAGACGAAGCCGATGCGGGTGTTGCGGTGGGCGGCCAGTTCCTCGGGGCTGAGTTCGCTCAGGCGCCGCCCGTCGAACTCCACCTCGCCCGCCGTGGGCCGGTCCAGCCCCGCCAGGAGATAGAGCAGGGTGGTCTTGCCCGAGCCTGAGGGCCCGACCACGGCGATCATTTCGCCGCGCTGCGCTTCCAGTTCCACGCCGTCCAGCACCACCAACTCTCCCCCGGCGGTCGAGAATACCTTCCGCAGGTTCCTCGCCGCCAGTACCGTGCCTTCCTTGTTCATAGATGCCGCTTCGCCCGATGGGGCTGTGTTACTTTAGTACTAGTCCCCGCCAAAAAACCCTCCGGCCTCATTCGTAGCGGAGCACCTCCACGGGCACCACGCGACTGGCGCGGCGGGCCGGATAGATGGTGGCCGCCAGGCTAATCAGCAGGGCCACCGCCGCAATCACCACCGCGTCCAGCGGCGAAGCGCGGAAAGGAACGTAGCTGATGCCGTAGACCTGCGGGTCGAGCGGAAACAGCCGCTCCTTATAGGTCGCACCCAACCCCACCACGCCAAAGCCGAGCGCCAAACCGATCACCGTCCCCAGCGCCCCGATGGTCACGCCGTGCAGGATGAAGATGCGCTGAACCTGGGCCGCGCGCGCCCCCAGGGAGAGCAGGACGGCAATGTCCCGGCGTTTCTCCAGCACCAGCATCACCAGCAGGAGGAGGATGTTCAACCCGGCCACGAACACGATCCCGCCGATGAAGAGCGCGGTCACCAGCTTCTCCAAGCGCAGGGCGCGGAACAAACTCCGGTGGGTCTCCATCCAGGGAGTGGCGACGAAGCCGGCCTGGCCGACAGGAAGGTCTTCTTCCGCGAGCTCTTCGGCTCTCTGGCTGGTTTGCTCGGCGGCGTAGACATCATCGAGCCGCAGCTCCAGCACCGAAACCGTGTCGCCCAGCCGGAAGAGTTGCTGGGTCACCTCCAGGCGGGTGAAGGCCCAGCGGGCGTCGAAGTCCCAAAAACCGGACTTGAAGACGCCCACCACGCGGAAGTGGTGGTAGCGGGGCACCAAGCCGAAAGGCGTCAGCCGCCCCTGCGGGCTGGTGATGAGCACCGGCTCGCCCGCGGTGACGCCCAGCTCCTTGGCCAACTCGTAGCCGATCAAGAGCGGGGGCGCCTCGCCTTCTCCGGGCGGAGGCAACTCTGCGCTCCCCTCGCGCAGCGTCGTAAAAAGTTTCCTCTGCTCCGGCGCCGCCTCCGGCTGGATGCCCTTGAGCACGATGCCGCGGGCGCGGGAACCGCGGGAGATGAGCACGGTTTCATACAGCACCGGGCTGACCGAGGTGACCCCTTCCAGTTGCCGCAGCCTGGCGGCCAGCTCCTCATAGTTGCCGATGCCGGCGGCGTCGGCCCGGGTCAGGTTGATGTGGGCAGTGGCGCCCAGCAGCCGCTCTTCGAACTCTTCCCGGAAGCCGGCGTTGATGGCCAGCGCCAGGACCAAGGCGGTGACGCCGGCGGCCACCGCCAGGATGGCGATGAGGGTGATGACCGAGAGGAAGCGGTCGCGCCCCCGAAGTTTCGGGGCCCCGCCGCCGCCTTGCAGGTACCGCCGTGCCACCAACCACTCGAAGCTCATTGCGTGCCGGGCTCGGCCGGGCCCGAACCTTCCGGGCGCAGGGGACGCAGGAGGGGGAAGAGGATGACCTCGCGGATGGAGCGAGTGTTGGTGAGCAGCATAGTGAGCCGGTCGATGCCAATGCCTTCCCCGGCGGTGGGAGGTAGTCCGTAGGCGAGCGCGCGCACGTAGTCCTGGTCCATCTGGTGGGCTTCCTCGTCGCCGCGCTCGCGCTGCTGGAGCTGCTGGCGGAAGCGCTGGTACTGCTCCAAGGGGTCGTTGAGCTCACTGAAGGCGTTGCCCAGCTCGAGGCCGCCGGCAAAGATTTCGAAGCGCTCGGCCAGCGCGGGGTCGTCGTCGCGCCTCTTGGCCAACGGGGAGATTTCGGTGGGGAAATCGTAGATGAGCGTGGGCTGGAAGAGCCGGCGCTCGACCACCGCTTCGAACAACTGCTGGCTGGCCACGGCCGCGCTGGCGCTGTGGGGCACGCTGGCCAGGCGGGCCTGGTCGGGGTGGTTGACCGCCCAGCGGTCGTGCTCGGCGGCCAGCCGCCGGGCCTTCTCCGCCTGGGCCAGGTCGGCCGGCCGGGGGGCTTTGCCTGCCAGCCAGTATTCGCAAACAGCTTCGCGGAGCGAGAGGCGCTGCCAGCGGCTGAAGTCAACCACCTGGTCTTGGTAGGTGAGCTGCTTGGAGCCGGTAAGGGTCTCGACCAGCCCGGTGAGCATTTCTTCGCTCAGGTCCATCAGCGCCCGGTAGTCGGCGTAGGCCTGGTAGAACTCGAGCATAGTGAACTCGGGGTTGTTGCGGACGGAGAGGCCCTCGTTGCGGAAGTTGCGGTTGATTTCATAGACGCGGTCGAGCCCGCCGACCACCAGCCGCTTCAGGTAGAGCTCGGGGGCGATGCGCAGGTAGAGGTCGAGATCGAGCGCGTTGTGGTGGGTACGGAACGGGCGCGCGGCAGCGCCCCCGGCGATGGGCTGCATCATCGGGGTCTCGACCTCCAGGAAGCCACGAGCCTCCAGGAAGTCCCGCAGGAAGCGAATGAGGCGGGCGCGGGTCTGGAAAATCTCCCGCACCCCCTGGTTGACGATGAGGTCGAGGTAGCGCTGGCGGTAGCGCTGCTCGATGCCGGCCAGCCCGTGCCACTTCTCCGGCAGGGGCAGCAAGGCTTTGGCAAGCAGGGTGAGCTGCTCGACGAAGAGGGTCAACTCGCCCGTCTTGGTGCGCCCCAGGGTGCCCTCGGCGCCGATGATGTCGCCCAGGTCGAGCAGCTCGAAGAGCCGGTAGGCCTGCTCGCCCAGGCGGTCGCGGCGGAAGTAGGCCTGGAGGCGGGCGGGACCGGCGTGCAGGTCAGCGAAGCCCGTCTTGCCGTGGAAGCGGATGGAGCGGATGCGCCCGGCGACGCGGACGCGGCGCTTCTCGGTCTCCAGGGTCTGGGCCGAGGCGGGAGAAAACTGCTGGACGATTTCCGGGACGGTGTGGGAGGCGTCGAAGTGGCGGGGGTACGGGTCGTAGCCGAGGCGGCGGATTTCCTCGAGCTTCTGCTGGCGGATGAGAAATTGGTCTTCGGGCTCGAAGAGAATCGGCGGCTCCGGCATCGGGAACGGATTCTAACGCAGATGTAACCACAGATGCACCCTTCGACTCCGCTCCCTTCGGCTTCGCTTCCCTCGGCAAGCTCGGGATCTCCGCTTGGCTGCGACAGGGTCTTGGACAGGGTGGCTGCGCTCCTTGTCTTGACCGGAGAGGAAGCAGCCACTAGACTGGGCGCGTTCGTCGCGGAAGTCGGGACTTTTCGACGAACGCATACCCAGCCTGCCGCTGGCGGACCCGAATACGGGCAAGTCCGAATGCGGGCAAGCAGGCCCGCAGCGCCGCGCAAGACAATCCGGGGTGGACCCGTGGCGTCTTTTGCCGCGGTCTAGCCAGACCGCGCGTCTAAGGAGTGAACGGGTCCACGGTCACACACACGGCAGGCGAAGACTTGCCTGCGGCAGGCAGGCCTGCGAAGCGGACGTGAGCCCACGCAAACAAGACGGGAGCGCGCCCCGCCCGGAGCGGGGGAGCCTGCCGGAAGCCGACGCCATCCGCCGCGCCCAGAAGGGCGACCCAGAGGCGTTCGAGCGCCTCTATCATCTGCACAAGGGGCGAGTCTATTCCGTCTGCCTGCGCATGGTGGGCAACCCGGCCGAGGCCGAGGACCTGACCCAGGAAGCCTTTCTGCAACTCTTCCGCAAGATTCACACCTTTCGGGGCGAGTCGGCCTTTTCCACCTGGCTGCACCGGCTGGCGGTGAACGTGGTGCTGATGCAACTGCGGCGGAAGGTGCTGCCGCAGGTGTCCCTGGATGAGCCGGTGGAAACCGACGAAGCCGGCCACGGGCCGCTGCGGGAGCTGGGCCAAGTAGACCCCCGCCTGGCCGGCTCGCTCGACCGGGTGACCCTGGAGGACGCCGTCGCGCAGCTCCCCCCGGGCTACCGCACCATCTTCGTGCTGCACGACGTCGAGGGCTACGAGCACAACGAAATCGCCGAGATGCTCGGCTGCTCCATCGGCAACTCCAAGTCCCAGCTCCATAAAGCTCGCCTCCGCCTGCGGGAGCTGCTCCAGGAGCGGGGCCGAAGAAAATTCAGGGGCAGGCAAACGCGCGGGCCGGATTCGTCATCATAGAGTTGTGGCCGGGGCTTGCCCTGGCCGGGGATTACGACTAGAATCGCGGAGCCTGAAACGGTGTTTGACTGTCAGAAATTCCGTGGGGTAGCTGGGGCCGTCCTGGAGGGCGAAAGCCATCCCGAGGCGTGTGCCCATCTGGCTGGGTGTGCTCGATGTCGGCAGCTCGTCGACGACCTGGCCGCCATCCAGCGCGCTGCCCACACCCTCCCCCCGTTTCAACCTCGTTCCCAGCTTTGGGATAAGATCGAAGCCGCCGCCCGCCGGGAAGGCTTGTGGGCAAGACCCTCCCGGTGGGAAGACCTCCGCGACACCTGGAGTTGGCTTCCGGCCCGGCCCGCCTTTGCGGCTGTGCTGGTGTTGACGCTGTTGCTGGGCGGCGGGCTGACACTCTACCCGAGTTTCGAGTTTTCGGTGGCGGAAATCCCCGGCTTCGATGCCGAGCAAGTAGCCCGGGGCGAACTGGTGCGGGAAGCCAGCTACGCGGCCCGCTACCAAATCCACCTGCAGCAGGTCCAGCAACAAATCCTGGACGACTCCTCCCCGGTGGACGCCGAACTGCGCCACCGCATCGCGGGGGCGCTCAGCACCGTGGACCGCTGCATCGAGCGCACCCGGCAGCGGCTACATGAATACCCCGAGGACACCCTGGCCCGCGCCGAGCTGCACCGGCTTTACCGACAGAAGGCCTCTGTGCTACAAACTATGACCGACCCTGTTTGGCTGGCGGCGTCAGGCTATTGAGCACGCAATGAAGCATTCGCCCGCTTTGCTCCTCTCCCTGGGTCTGCTTCTCTTCCTGCCCGCTACGGTGCAGGCGGAGCAGATCGAACGCACGTTTCCCGCTCCCGCGGGAACAGCCCTGGAAGTCCGCAACCTGAACGGCCAACTTACCCTGCACTCTTGGAATCAAGCCCAGGTGAGAATCCTAGCCACCCGCAGCTCGCTGGCCGTGGAAACCCACTTCGAGCAGACCGCCAATCGCATCCACGTCCACACTCACGTGCTGCAGACCTCCGCGCCCGTCAGCGACCGCACGGTGGATTACGAAATCTGGGCGCCCCCCGACATCCGCCTGCAACTCTACTTGGAGTCCGGCACCCTGCTAGTGGAAAACTTCACCAATGACGTCACCATCGAGACGGTGGCGGCCGACGTCCGCCTCCGCAACTTGAGCGGACACACCACCATACAAACCTTGAACGGGAGCGTGGTGGCCGAACGCTGCTCCGGGCGGCTGGAGGCCACTTCCATCAGCGGCAGCCTCTATTTCTCTCAAGCCCAGAGTCGTCGCACCGTGGCCCATACCACCTCGGGCGACATCATCTACGAAGGCGACCTGCAGCCGGGCGGCTCCTACGAGTTCATCAGCCACGAAGGCCTGATCGACCTCCGGCTGCCCGCTACCGCCTCCTTCGAGTTGAACGCCCGCTCCGTCGAAGGCGAAGTCACCGTCGCCGACGACTTTCCCTTCAAGACCCGCGGCCATGGCCGCCCGCCCCGGCCCAGCACCGGCAGCAGCCTGCTGGGCACTGTGCACACCGGCGCGGCTATGATCCGGGCCACCTCCTTCAGTGGTACAATCCGCGTGCGCAAGCAATAAGCCGTCTCCCGGGTCGGACCCGCGCGTGCCGCGATGAACACGGGGCCCATTCCCATCCAGCGCTGTGTTTACTTGCTGGGCTTCATGGGGTGCGGCAAGACCACCGTGGGCCGGCTGCTGGCCGGGCGCCTGGGCTGGCACTTCATCGACCTGGACCAAACCCTGGAGCAGCGCCAAGGACGCACCATCAACCAGATTTTCGCTGAGCAGGGCGAGCCCTACTTTCGCCAGGTGGAGCGGCGGCTGTTGGAGGAGATCGTGCACCAGGCCGAGGAGAGGTCCGCCGTGGTGGCCTTGGGCGGGGGCACCTTCGCCCAGCCGGCCAACTTCCAGCTCATCCGCGCCAATGGCGGCATCACCCTCTGGCTTGACTGCCCCCTGGAGGAGCTGCGGCGGCGCTGCCGGGGGATGACCCATCGGCCGCTGTTCCGCGACGCCGCCCGCTTCCAGCAACTCTACCAGCAGCGCCTGCCCTACTACCGGCAGGCCGACTTCCGCGTGGACGCCCACCGCTCCGATCCCAACCAGGTGGTGGAGGAGATCTTGCGATGCGGCGTCTTCTAGTCTTGCTGGGCCTGGCGACCGCGGCGGGCGCCGTTCTGGCCGCCGCCCCCCCCCCCGCTCCCCTCCCAGGAAGGCCGGCTCACCATCCTCCAAAACGCCCAGACCGTCGGCTGGGAACGCTACCGCATCGTCCGCACCGACACTGAAGTGCAAGCGCACAGCGAGTCCCAGTTCCAAAGCCACGACCAAAAGGTTCAGCAACGCACCAACCTACTGCTCGATGCCGACCTCAGCCCCCGCCGCTACGATTGGAAGATGGAAGGCGACAAGGAGGCTTGGCTGCGGATGGAGTTCGAGGACTCGACCGCCACCGTCCGCTACCCGCTCCCCAACGGCGAGGAAGACCAGCAGGTCTTCGAGTTCGGCACCTCCCGCGTGGCCCTCCTCGACAACAACGTCTTCCACCACTTCCTGCTCCTGATCCAGTTCTACGACTTCGCCGCCGGCGGCCCCCAGACGGTGCAAGTCTTCGTCCCCCAATCCGTGCAGCCCGGGGAGGCGGTGGTGGAATTGCTGGGGGTGGAAACCCGGAGTGTGGACGGCCAGCCGCAACCCGTCCGCCAACTGGCCATCACCACCGCGGACAATCAGGTGATGCTCTGGGTGACCGAGTCGGGGCAGTTCCTGCGCCTGTGGGTGCCGCTGGCGAACGTCGAGGTGGTGCCGGCCGAGACGCCGCCCTAGATCGTCTGCTTGTCCTCGGCCAGTCCCTCCACCTGCCGCTCCCACTCCCGCAGGTGGCGCTCCAACTCCCGGAACGGCCGCTGAAACTCCTCAGAGTCGAAGCGCTCCCGGATCTGCTTCTCGACTTCGCGCGCCTGCTCCTCGATCCGCCGCAGGCTCTCCTGGAAGGCCTCCGACCCCACCTGCTCCCGGATGCGCTCCTCCAGTTCCCGGAGCTGTTCTTCGAGTTCTTCCAGAGATTCGACCTCGTAGTCGAAGTGGAGCTCGAAGCCCTCCCCCTCCGCGGAACGCCGAGGGGAGTAGTGTTGCGGCTCTTCCAGCTCGACCGTGACGCTCTGCTCGCGGTGGTCCCGCACGATGGTCAAGGTAACCCGCTTCTCCTCCCGCTTCCGGGCCAGCGCTCGCCGCAGCTCGCCGAGGCTCCCCACCGGCTCGCTGTCCACGGCCACAATCACGTCGCCGGCCTTCACCCCGGCCTTGGCCGCCGGGCTGCCGGTCAGCACTTCCCGCACCAGCACCCCTCGGCCCCGCTCCACGCCGAAGTACTCGGCCAGTTGCGAGGTGAGCTCATCCCCGGAAATCCCCAGCCGCGCCGGACGACGGAAGATGCGCACGTCGAAATTCGGAATCTCGATGTGGGGAAGGGTGATTTCCGGCACTCGAATTCGCCGGGAAAATCGGAGATGGCGCTCCTTCAGTTGCACCTCGAACGCCCGCCGCTGGCCCGCCCGGCTGACTTCCACCCGCACGCTGCGCCCCGCCGGGGTCTCCCGCACCAGCCGCCGCAGTTGCGCCGCGCTGCGCACCCGCTCCCCGGCGAAGCCCACGATCACGTCGTTCGCCTGCAAGCCCGCCTGGGCCGCCGGGCTGTCCTCGACCACTTCCTCCACGAACGCTCCGGTCGGCTCCCCCAGGTTCAGCTCCGCTGCCTTCTCGGCTGTCACCTCGCTCAGGCGGACGCCCAGCCAGGCCCCGCCGCTCATCACCACGCCCCGAGAGTCCAAGAACAAGACCTGCGGTTCGGGCGGTGTCGGCGCCTGCGGTGGCTCCGGCGGGCGGGGCGGTTCCTGGTTTCCGCCACCGTAGACCGCCAGGCTCGTCCCCAGCAGGAGCGCCGCCCCGCAGAGGGGAATCAACCACCAACTGATTCGCTGCCTTCTCATGGCTTTCTCCTTACTTTCCTAAAGTCGCTCCCGAATCCTTTCTAGCCTCACAACAAATCCTCACCGCCTACCACGCGGATGCTGCCCCGGATGGTGCGCAGGCGAATCAGGACGCCGCCCCGCCCCAGGCGGGTGCGCAGCGAAGTCTCGCCCGCGCGCCCGGCCAGCGAGAACAGCAGCTCGCTCTCGATCCGCCCCGCCACCGTGCTCACCTCCAGGTCGGCGTGCGAGTCCGAGGGCAGGCGCAGGAACACGTCGCCGTTCACCGCCTCCAAGTCCAGCCGGCCCGCCCGGCCGGGCAGCTCCCGCAACCAGAGCTCCACGTCCCCGTTCAGCGTCCCGGCCACCACGCTGCCGCTGATCCCCATCTGCTGGATGTTCCCGTTCAGGGTGTGGGCTTCCACCGTGCCTTCCACGTTCCGCACCCGGACGTCGCCGTTCACCGTGCGCAGCTCCTCCAGGCGCACTTGCCGGGGAACCCGCAGGCGATAATCAACCCGCACCGGCTCCTCGCTCTTCCGCAGATAGAGCGTGTGCACCCGCAGGGAATCGGGCCCCGCCTCCACAGCCACCCGCACGTCGGCCAGCGACTGCCCTTCTTCCTCCGCCGTCTTGATGGCCACCAGCTCCACTTCCGAGCGGTCCCAGCCTTCCACCTCAATCGAGCCCTGGATGTTCAGCACCTCCACCAGGCCCCCGGCCGGCAGCGGGTAGCGCCCCGTCCAGGTCTCCTGCTCGGCGCCGACGGCCGGCACGGCCGCCAGGCCGAGAAGCAACAAGAGAACGGCACCTTGTTTCGCGTCCTTCATTCTCCCTCCTGGGCGGGAATGGCCGATCCTTCCCACTCCCTCAGCGGTCCTCGCGCTCCTGCTCGCGCTGGCGTCGATCCTCCCGTTGCTGCCAGCGCTGCCAGTAGAGCTGCTGTTGCTGCTGCAGCCGCTCCCGGCTGGCCGCGTCCAGCCGGTGAATCCGAATGTTGCCCGAGACGGTCTGGATGCGCAGCAGCGCGCCGCCGCCGTTCAGCACCCCGTGGCCGCGGATTTGCGTGGGCTGGAAGTTGGCGGGCCTGCCTTCGATTTCCAGCGGGAAGTCGCTGGATATCTTGTGCCCGGTGGCCATATCAATGGTGGCCTCGATGGTCAGCGGCAAGTCCGCCGGCAGGTAGACTTCCACGTCCCCGACGGCGGTCTGCAGCGCCGAGGGGACGAAGCTCTCTTCGCTGGCCGAAATCTGGGCCAGGATGCTCCCCGCGGCCGTGGCCGCCTCGACGCCGCTCTGCACCTGGTAGAGATTGATGCTGCCCCCGGCGGTCTGCACTCGCACCGGGCCCCCGGCGGCGTCCAGCCGGATGCTGCCCCCGGCGGTCTGCGCCCGCAGGCTGCCGCCGATTTCGCCCACCCGGATTTGCCCGCCGGCCGTTTGCACGATGACGTCGTGCCCGGCGCCTCGCAGCACGATGTCGCCGCCCGTGGTCTCGGCCCGGACTTCCCCTTCAATGCGCCCGGTGATGATGTGCCCGCCGCCGCTCTCCAGCAGAGCAGTGCCCTGCACGTTGCCCACGCGCACACAGCCGCCCGCCGTGCGTGCCACCAGGTCCTCGCCGAGGTCGCCCAGGTCAATGTTGCCGCCGGCGGTTTCGACCCGCACCGGGCCGAGTATCTCCCCGGTGCGGATTTCCCCGGCCGCGGTGGCCACCCGCAGCTCGCCCTGCAGGCGCTCCACCTCCACGTTGCCGGCTCCGGTCTCCACATCCAAATTGAACTCCAGCGGCACCTGAATCTCAAACACTACGGTTTGCAGCCGCGACTCCCGCTGCCCCGAGCCGAACTGCCCGCCCAAATAGGCGCTGCCGCCGGTCACCCGGCGGAGGCTCAAGTGGAAGTTGTTCAGCAAACGCTGGGCGTCTTCCCGCCTCCGCGTATAGGCGGCCAGGCGCACCTGGCAGGTGATCCGGTCGTTGGCCCCGGTCTGGACCTGCACCGCCCCGATGTCGGCCCGCACCGTCAGGGTGCCGCCGGGCTCGACCCCAACGCTGCACTGGGCCACTTGCACCCAGGCGCGGCCCTCGCGCTGCACCTCGCCTCGCTGGACAGACGCCTCGGTCTGCGCCCCCAGCGGCAAGCTCACCGCCGCGGCCAGCAGAATCGCTGCTAAGATTCGTATTCGCATTCTAGCTCTCCTTCCACACCCCTAGAACTCTACCTCGTTCGGCGGCGCCACCGCCCGCTCCCGCGCCGCTTGCGCACACTGCAGGCGCACGTACGGGTTGCGGTCCTTCCCCGCCAACTCTTCCAGCACCAGCAGCACCTGCTCATCCGCGTGCTCGACCAGCACCCCGATGGCCGCCACTCGTACCCCGGGGTTGGTGTCCTGCTGCAGGGCTCCCAGCAAGGCCTGCCGCAACTCCGGCCCCCAATTCATCCCCTGCACCGCCTCGATGGCTTCCAAGCGCACCCCCGGGTTGGGGTCGTGCCGCAGCGCGTACAGCAAGGCCCGCCGCACGGTAGGGTTGTCGCCCCGGCCCCGCAGCGCCTCCAGCGTGTCGCGGCGGATGCCGGCGTTGTCGTAATCCCGAAGGGCGTAGAGCAAGACCTCTCGAATGCGGGGGTCGTCGAACGAGCCCTCCAGGGTCAACTGCCGCTGCGCCTCCAGGGTGATGCGCACTTGCCCGGTCTGCGGGTCAGGCGTTACCTGGCTAATGCCCCGGATGCGCAGGCCGCTCAGGTCGGCCCCCATCCAGGGGTTGGCCGCCGCCGGCGGGGCCGGCGTGCCCGAGGAAGCCAGCCGGGGCCGCACTGTCCAGCCCACCGACAGCCCCACCACGAGAATCGCCAGGGCGCTGGTGGCCCGCAGCAGGGAAACCCCCGGGGGCACCACGAACCAACTCCGGATGAGCGCCCGCCAGCTCTGCTCCTCCCGGTCGAGCGCTTCCTCCAGGGCCTGCCGGCAGTGCACCAGCAGCTCGGGCGAAGGCTCCGGCACCGCCCGCCGGTCCAACGCCGCCCGCAGGCGCCCCAACTCCCGCGAAGCCTGGGCACACTGCGCACACTCTTCCAAGTGGGCCGCGACGCCGGCGCGCTCTTCCGGCGGCAGCTCATCGTAGAGGTACAGGGTCAGTTTTTCTTCGGTCATCCGGCAATTCATGGTCTCTCCCTCTCGCCTATACAAACTCGCGTAATTCCCCTCGCAATTTCTGCGTGGCCCGAAACAGGCAATTCTTGGCGGTCTGCTCGCTGGTGCCGCAGTACTCCCCGATGGTTCTCAGCTTCAATCCCTGGTAGTGTTTCAACTCGAACACCAGCCGCTCCCGCGGGCTCAGCCGGGCCAGGGCCGCCCGGAGGCGCTCGGCGATCTGCTTGCCCTGGAAAGCCTTCTCGGGGTTCTGGGCCGCGCGCTTGT
This sequence comes from Acidobacteriia bacterium AH_259_A11_L15, assembly GCA_027717655.1. Lineage (GTDB taxonomy): Bacteria > Acidobacteriota > Terriglobia > Acidiferrales > 2-02-FULL-67-57 > 2-02-FULL-67-57. The sequence continues at coordinate 51,696 of JALLOH010000004.1, read as the reverse complement.
CCGGCACGGCGTGGAAGAATTCCACTTGCCCGGGCTCGGCTTCCGGCGCCTGCACCTCCCGGCGGGTGCTGGCCCGCCGCAAGTAGTCCAGGCAGACGTTCATCACTACCCGGTAGACCCACGTGGAAAAGCGCGACTCGAACCGGAAGCGCCCCAACGAGCGGTAAATCTTCAAGAAAGCCTCCTGGTAAAGATCGCGGGCTTCTTCTTCCGAGCGCACCACTTGCAGGGCCAGCCGCAAGACACTCCCCTCGTAGAGTCGGACGAGCTGCTCGAAAGCGGCCCGGTCGCCGCGCTGCGCCCGGCGAATCAGGGCTCGTTCTTCGAGGGCATCGACCTGCCGGCTAGCTCCCGGTATTGGCTGGCTCAGCTCCAAACAGGCGCCATCCATAACACGCGTCAATCCGCTTCTCCATCTGCCTTAGACGTACGCAGTGACAAAAAGTGAGCCACAGGCAAGAAGTTGTTTAGCGGCCCCCCGGGGGCGGCTCAGGACCCCTGCAAGGCCTCCTGGCAGTACTCCTGCAACTCCTCGCTCTCGGCTGCCTGGCGGTTGTTGCCCGCCTGCGCGGCCAGCTCCCCCGCCCGCTCCGCCAGCGCCAGCGCCCGCCGGTAATACAGGCGTGTCATGCGCCGGTTGCGCAGGGCCTCCGGGCCATAGATGCTGCTCAACTCAATCAATTCCCGGCCCGCCCCCAAATAGAAGTCGGCCCGCGCCACCCGCTCCGGCTCGCCCCGGGTGCCGGCCAGTGTCGAGAGCGTCCGCGCCAAGCCAGCGAGAATCTCCCTCTTCTCCGCCTCCAGGCGCTCCCGGTCAGGCACCGGCTGCCCCTGGCGAATCCGGCCCAGGGTCTCGCTTTCACCCGGCGGGTTCTCGGGCAGAGAAAAATCCAGTCGCACCGGCTCCGCGGGTGGCGCCTTCAATAGCACCTGGGTGGCATCCACCATATCCAGCGAGCTGGTGCGGGCGCGCCCGAAGTAGTCCATCGCGGCGGCGCGCATCCGGGAAGCCTGCGGCGCTTCCCCGGCCGCCCGCCAGCCCTCCAGGTAACTTTCGGCCATCGCCCGGTAGCCCCGGGCCATCCCGCCCAGCAGGGCCACGTGCAGCACCCGGGCGCGCTGCCCGCTTTCGCTCTCGGGCGCCTCCCGAGCGGCTCGCGCCAGCGTGTCCAGCGCGGGGGTGAACCGCCCACTGGCGATCTGCTCCTGGGCCCGGCCAAGAAGCGATTCTGACCTGCGCTGCTCACCCGCCCCGCAGGCGCCCAGCAGCAGCGCCGCCACCACCGCCAGCACCGTCCGGGGCGCGTGTTCGCGGCTCGCTGCCATCGGCCCGAATCCTACCGTTCCGCTTCGCCAGCGTCAAACCGCAACCGCCCCCAGCGCAGCACCAGCAGAACCCCGAGACAAAGAACAAAATCCAGCCCCAGCCCGCGATCCAGCGCCAACGGCTGGTGTTGCCAGGACTCGGGCAGGTGCTCGAAGAGGACAAGGAAATAGAGAGCGTTCCCGCCCAGCACCGCCACCACGGCATCCCACAATTTTGGCCCGCGCTCCCAGCCCATCTACCTCCCCCGGCGAATCTCAGCCAGACCATTGTCATCCCGGGAGGAGGGGGCTACAATCCGTTTCCTGCCGGGTCCGGGGCAGCCCGCTCTTCCACCGGGAGAACTTCAGGCGTGACTCTCGAACAGCGAATTCGCCAGTTGGAGCAAGAGGCCGACCAAATCGAGCGAGTAGCCCGCCTGACGGAGGCGGTTCTCGCCCAGCTGATGAAGTCCAGCCCGCCCCCGGCCGAGCTGGAGCAGGTGCGCCACTCTCTGCGCTCGGCCAGCGACCTCCTGAAGCACAACGAACGGGAGACCTCCGAGCAACTGGCCCGCCAGGCGGAAGAAGCCCTGCACGCCCTGCGGCAATGGCTGGCCGTGGCTGACCTGGGCATCAGCCCCTTCTTCCTCCGCAACTACCTGGAAAAGAACCAACCCGACCGGGAACGGCAACAGACTCTGATCCGCTACTTCTTCCGCAAGCAGCCCCACGCCGAAAACGACCGCGACAAACTCGACTACCTGCTGGCTGCCTACTTCGCCCCCCGCGACGAGCCCGCCTTCCCCTCGGAACAACTCCCCGCCGCCGTGCAAGAGCTCTTCGCCGACCTGCCGCCGCGCGAGCTGAACCCGGCGACCGAAATCATGCTGCACGAGTTGACGTCACTCATTGCGCGCGTCGAGGACTTCACCGACTTCGACCAGATGGTCCACGCCCGCATGGTCGAGCGCGCCCGCGCCCTCAAGATCAACCTGGGCGAGGACTTCTACCACCCCCGCATCCTCCCCACTGTCATCCACTTCAACGTCGCCTTCCGCCAGCGGTTCGAGAAACTCTTCCACGAGCAGCTCAAGATTGTCCGCCAGGGCATCCGCCAGCAAATCGAAGAAGCCTGGGCCCTCACCCGCGCCATCGAGGCCGCCTCCGAGAAAGTTGCCTTGCCGGAAACCCAGCGCGCCGGCCTGGCGGCGAGCGAGGGACAGTTCGAGGAGGCCTTCGACGCCCCCGTCGGGCGCCCCCTGGAGGCCATCCACGAGCGCCTGCCCATCGACCGCTTGCTCCGACGCGGCCAGGAGCCCCAGAAGGAAAACGAATTGCGCGGCATCATCACCCGCCTGGGCCGCTTCTTGGAGAAGTTGCCTCCCCAGCAGGCCAAGGCCGAGAAGGTTGTCTTTCTCCTGCGGGAAACCAAGATTGAGCTGGCCCCCTGGGAGCGAGAGGCCTTCCGCCCCGCCGCCGCCGGCACCGCTCCCGAGAGTGTGCGCGCCATCCAGACTGCTCTGGGCGTGATCGCTTGGATGGAAGAAGAGCTGGCCCGCTACAAACGCACCCGCGACGACCGCTACCTGTGGAAAACCCACTTCGACCTCCTCAGCTACGCCGTTATCCGCGCCGTCGACCTCCTCAAGTCCATCCGCGGCCTGGTGCACGAGCACGCCCCCGCGGGCGAAGCCGCCTGGTTCGGCCCCCTCCTGCAAACTTCCCTGCGCTTGGCCACCACCCTGAACAAGATCGCCCCCGTCTTCGCCGAACCCGCCTGACCCACTTGCTCCCCCCAGCCGCCCTACCACCCCTTCTGGGCGGACACCCTCGAGCGGGTGCGCGGGTTCCCGAAGAGTACCCGCGGTTTGAAACCCGCAGGTAGCGGGTCCCTGCGGTCTTCGCGGCCTGCGCTACCCGGTAATGAGAGAAGAACGGCCCTCGTGCTATAGTCGCGCCGATGGCGCTCTCGCTCGCTTCGCCCGTCACCGCCCTGCCCGGCGTCGCCTCCGAGCGCGCCCGCCACCTCCGACAAAAGGGCATCGAAACCCTTGAAGATTTGCTCTACTACTTCCCCTTCCGCTACGAAAACCGCATCCGCTTCACCCCCATCGCTGAGCTCCGCCCCGGCCAAGTGGCCTGTGTCCAGGTGGAAGTTCTAACCGCCGGGCCCCTGCGCCTGCGCCGCCAGCAGGCCTTCAATCTGGCCGCCTCCGACCAGACCGGCATCCTCTACGCCAAGTGGTTCACCGGCTACCGCAAGCGCTTCTTCATCGACTACCTGACCCGCACTCTCCGGCGCGGCCGCCGCGTCGTCCTCTACGGCAAAGTGGAGCACGACTCCTACCGCCCCGGGCAGTTGCAGATACTCCAGCCGCAGTACGAAGTCCTCTCCGGCGACCGCGAACCGGCCGATTCGACCGAGTCTGGCCGTATCGTCCCCATCTACGAGGCCGCCGGGCCCATCAGCTCGCGCATCTTCCGCCGCTTGATCTACGCCGCGCTGGAGCGCCTCCCGGCCACCCTCCCCGACCCGCTGCCCGCTTCCCTCTTCGCCCGCTACGGCTTCCCCGACCGCCGCGCCGCCCTGGCGCAAGCGCACTTCCCCGGCCGGGAAACCGAGCTGGCGGCACTGGAGGCCTTTCGCACCCCGGCCCAGCAGCGGTTGATCTACGAAGAATTCTTCTTCCTCCAGCTCGGCCTCGCCCTCAAGCGGCGTCGCGCCCGCCAACTCCCCGGCATCCCTTTCCAGCTCAACGACGCCATCCGCGAGGCCATCAAAAAAATCCTTCCCTTCCACCCCACCGCCGCCCAAAAGCGCGTACTCAAGGAGATCGCCGACGATATGCAGAAACCCGCGCCCATGAATCGCCTCCTGCAAGGCGACGTGGGCTCGGGCAAGACCATCGTCGCCTTCGAAGCCGCCATCCTCGCCATCGAGAACGGCTACCAGGTGGCCCTGATGGCCCCCACGGAAATCCTGGCCGCGCAGCACTTCCTCTACGCCTGCCGCCGCTTCGCCCCCACCCGCTACCGGCTGGGGCTGCTGGTCAGCGCCCTGCCGGCCGGGGAGAAAAAGCAGACCCGCGAGGACCTGGCCGCCGGCGACCTCGACTTCCTCGTCGGCACCCACGCCCTGCTGGAAAAAGGCGTCCGGTTCGCCCGGCTCGGCTTCGTCATCGTTGACGAGCAGCACCGCTTCGGCGTCCTCCAGCGGCTGGAGTTAATTCGCAAGGGCCTCGCCCAGCAGCACCCGCACGTGCTGGTGATGACCGCCACCCCCATTCCCCGCACCCTGGCCCTCACCCTCTACACCGATCTGGAAATGTCCATCCTCGATGAGATGCCCCCCGGGCGCGCCCCCATCGAGACCCGCTGGGTGCAAGAAGACGCCGCCGCCGGCGTCTGGGAGTTCATCCGCAAGCAAGTCAGGGCCGGCCGCCAGGCGTACATCGTCTATCCCGTCATCGAGGAATCGAAACAGGAACTGAAAGCCGCCACCCGCGAATACGAACGGCTGTCGCAGAACGAATTCAAGAAGCTGCGCGTCGGCCTGCTCCACGGGCGCCTGAGCGGCGAGGAAAAAGAACGCGTCATGCAGGCCTTCCACCGCGGCCAGCTCCAGGTGCTGGTCTCGACCAGCGTGGTCGAAGTCGGCGTGGACGTCCCCAACGCCAGCGTGATGGTCATCGAGCACGCCGAGCGCTTCGGTCTCTCCCAGCTCCACCAGCTCCGCGGGCGCATCGGCCGCGGCCCCCACCCTTCCGCCTGCTTCCTGATGACCCCCGGCGAAGTGGGCGAGGTGGCCCGCGAGCGCCTGCAAACCCTCACCCGGACGCAGGACGGCTTCCAGATCGCCGAGCTCGATTTGCAACTGCGCGGCCCCGGCGAGTTCCTCGGCACTCGCCAGCACGGCTTCCTGAACTTCCGCATCGCCAACCTGCTCCGCGACCACGAGCTCTTGAGCCGCGCCAAGCAGGACGCCTTCGCCTATGTCGAGGAGCAGCCGCCCGACTTCGCCCCCACCGTCGACTACGTCCGCCAACTCTGGCAGCAGCGCTACCGCCTGGGCGAAGTCGCCTAGCCAGGCTTATGCTTTTGCTTGTCATGCTGAGGAGCCCCGCTCTGCGGGACGACGAAAAATCTCAACGTCGCATCATTATCCAAGGTAGAGATTCTTCGCTTCGCTCAGAATGACAAGCGGGAGGTTCAGGATTCCCTTATGCGTGTCATCGCCGGGCATTACAAGCGGCGGCAGTTGAAGACCCTGAAGGGCCTGCATACCCGCCCCACCAGCGACCGCCTGCGCGAGACCCTGTTCAACGTCCTGGGCGGGGCGGTGGCCGGGGCGGTCTTCGCCGACTGCTACGCCGGCTCGGGCGCCGTGGGCCTCGAAGCCCTCAGCCGCGGCGCCGAGTGGGTCTATCTTCTGGAGAACCATCGCCCCGCCGTGCGCGTCATCCGCGAAAACCTCAGCCGCCTCGGCATCGAGAGCAACGTCGAAGTGCTTCCATTCGACATCGTCGCCGGCCTGCGTAACCTCCAGCAACGCCCGGTGCGCCTCGACATCGTTTTTCTCGACCCGCCCTATAAAGCCCCGCAGGAATACGAGCGCAGCCTCGGCTGGCTGGGCGAATCCACCTTGCTCGCCCCCGACGCCTGGGTCATCGCCGAGCACCACCGCAAAAGCACCCTGGCCGACGACTACGGCGCCCTCCACCGCACCCGTACCCTCCCCCAGGGCGACGCCGTCTTGGGCTTCTTCCGCCCCCGCTAGTTGGCGCTAGGTAGCGGCGACTAATCCCGCCAGGCGGTATTCGTCGTCGGCCTGCTTGCCCCGAGCTTGCCGAAGCGTCCAGAAAAACCGACGAGGAATGCGGCCCCACGACGGCGGGGCGAAAGCGCCTTCCTCGCCGCTACTCGATTGTTCCGTCTTGGCTGGCCGCTGGTGTACAATCTAGCCAATCCTGAGCCGCCTATACGGAGGCGACGATGACACGCAACCGAATCGCAGCCTTGCTCATCGCTCTTTTGATTCCGCTCCTGGTGAATGCTGGCGATGTCGACCAAGACTTGCTTGAAGCCGCCAAGCAGGGCGACACCGCCACCATCCAAGCCCTACTCGCCGCCGGCGCTGACGTCAATGCCCAAGACGAGCGCGGCGGCACGGCCCTGATGTGGGCAGCATTCCGCGGCCACACGGATGTCGTGGAAGCCTTGCTGGCCGGCGGTGCGGACATCCATGCAAAAGACAACGACGGCTGGACAGTCTTGATAGTGGCGGCAGAGGGAGGCCACGTCGCTGTCGTGGAAGCCTTGCTGACCGCCGGCGCCGACGTCGAGGCGCAAAACGACCGCGGCTGGACAGCCCTGATGGTGGCGGCAGAGGGAGACCACACCGCTGTCGTGGAAGCCTTGCTGACTGCCGGCGCCGACGTCGAGGCGAAAGACAACGACGACTCGACAGCCTTGATGTTTGCGGCAGGGGAAGGCCACACCTCTGTAGTGCAAGCCTTGGTGGAGGCCAGCGCCGACGTCCATGCGAAAAACAACTTCGGCGGGACAGCCTTGATTTGGGCGGCAGTCAGCGGCCACACCGATGCCGTGCAAGTCCTGCTGGACGCGGGTGCCGACGTGAATGTGAAAGATGAGGAGGGCAACACGGCCCTGAGCCTGGCCGCCGCCAACGGCCACACCGAGGTGGTGGAGTTGCCGAAGAAGGCGGGCGCCACCGAATAACAACTCCGCTCTTTCCCGCTCCGCCTCGGCGACGCCGTGCTGAGCTTCTACCGGCCGAGTTGATCAGACAACTCCGAGCAAAAATTTTTTCGGTTGCCGCTTTTCCCTCGCCTTGACATTGCTTCTCAAGATATTGTAGAGTCCGCGCGGGTTGGAACTACTTGGGGTTGGGATGCAAGGGAGCGGGCCACCGCCTCCTCTTTCTCACGGCTCAAGCCCTCACACACTTTCGTCTCCATCTTTCCCATTTCGAGACCTGACCGGCGGGTTGCCCCGGCCTAGTCCTCCTGCTGCTCACGCTCGTTTCAAAATGGAATCGGCCCGACCCGCACTGTGCCATAAGCATCGTCCCGCCACCGGGACCACCAGCCCCGTGTAGGTCAAACGCACAAAAAGCTGGAACCGCGGGTTGAGTCTCAACCCAACGGTTTCGTCCGCCTGCACGAGGATGAGTGTCCGCAAAGGGGCCATTTTTGTGGGGCGGTGCGAGTTCTAGCGCAACGATGGGGGTCAAAATGGGAAGAACGAAGGCGAAGTTTCGTCGGACGAGTAGTCGTGAGGTCGAGCGAGTACCAAAACAGAACAGTTCAGCCGGCCGTGGATGGATAGCTGCGCTCGTGCTGCCAAGCCTGCTGGCTGGTTTCCTGCTCCTCTTGCCCACTAGTCTGGCAGGCCAGGCGGCAAGCGAGCCGCCAGTAAATCCACCAACCGAGACGCTAGAAAACCCCGGGAGTCCAATCACCGGGCTACTCGAACGTCCCGAGAAGCCGACAGTAGATCGGAACTTCGCGCTATGGACGGGCGCTACAGTGGCGTTGACCATCGCGGACATCGAGCTGACGCAACACTGTCTCCATAAACACCGTTGCCGCGAAGGCAATCCCCTGCTCACTGGCTCCCGCCCGCGCGCCTACGCCATCGGCCTGGGAACCGCCGCCGGCTTTTCCTATCTCGCCTACCGGCTGAAGAAGAAGGAAGAAGTCGGGGAAAGCACGTTCCTTCGCTGGTGGTACCCACAATTGATGCTGGGCGTGGGTCACGGCGGCGGCATAATCGGCGGTTTCCGCTTTACCTGGTAAAGGGCTCCGGCTCACCAGCCGTCGCCAGCTTTGCAGCGGAACCAGGGGCGTTCGAGGCCCTCGTGGGCACGCCCGCCTGCCTGGCTCGTGGCGGACGCACGCGCGCTGCGCCCGGGCGACGCCATCCTCCGCTTCCTCCGAGTCACCTGATTCATGGGCGGCGGAGTGCTAGAATCATAGTGTGAGCACTTACGTTTGGATGCGCGTGCTCGAGTCCGCCTCCCAGCGCTACGACTTCGGCATCCGGCTGCTTTCCCTGGGCCACATCGAGGGCGTTTACGACCGGGTGGCGCAACGCGCGCGCGGCCCCGAAGTGCTCGACCTGGGCTGTGGCACCGGCAACGTCGCCCTGCGGCTCGCCCGCCGCGGCTTGCGCGTCACCGGGGTTGACCTCTCCCCCGAAATGCTCGACCGCGCCCGGCAGAAGACCCCGCCCGGCGCCCCCATCCGTTGGCTACACGCCAGCGCGCTGGAATTGATCGACCACTTCCCCGCCGACTCCTTCGACACCATCACCAGCGTCTTGCTGTTCAGCGAGCTGAGCGAGGCCGAGCAGGCGGAGACCCTGCGCCAGTGCCACCGCCTGCTGCGAGCCGACGGGCAGTTGCTCGTGGCCGACGAAGTGCGCCCCCCCACCCTGGCGCGCCGCGCCCTGCACCACCTGGTGCGGCTGCCTTTGGCGGCGGTTACCTACCTTCTCACCCAGACCAGCACCCGGCCCGTCCGAGACCTGGAAGCCAAACTGGCCGCCGCCCACTTCGCCCCCCTCAGCCGGGAAGGCAATCGCCTGGGCGACTTTATCCTGCTGGAAGCGCAGAAGCAGGAGGTGCCCGATGCGGTGGCCGCGTGACCTCCTGCTCGACCTCCTTCAGACCTGCCTGCGCGTTCTCCCCTGGCCCACCGAGCCGCGCCTCATCCGGGTGGGCCATCCCGGACGCGAGGCGCCGCTGCTGCTCACGGGCAACTATGACCTGACCGTGCGGCGGGTCGTGCGAGCCTTGCGGGGGCAGGATGCTTATTTGCTGGTGGCTCCCACCCGCGGCATCAATGTCTGGTGCAGCGCCGCCGGCGGGCTGCTGACCGCGCACCAGGTCATCTCCATCCTCCGCACCAGCGGCATCAGCGAGCTGGTGGACCACCGCCGCTTGATCCTGCCCCAGTTGAGCGCCACCGGAGTGGAGCGCAAACTGGTCGAGCAGCGCACCGGCTGGCACGTGGTCTTCGGCCCCGTCTATGCCCGCGACCTCCCGGCTTATCTGGCCGAGGGCCGCAAGACCGAAGCCATGCGCCAGGTTCGTTTTCCCCTTCTCGAGCGCCTGGAGATGGCCCTGGCCTGGGCTTTTCCCGTCTCGGTCGTGGGCGGCCTGGTTCTCGCTATCGGCTGGCGCCACCTGCTGCTGCCTTTTCTGGCTATGGTCTGGGCCGTGACCTTCGCTCTTTACCTCTTCTTCCCCTGGCTTCCCGGCCCGGTGGAACGCGCCAGCCGGCCGCCGCCGGGCTGGACCCGCTACCTGGTCTTCTTCGACCCCACCATGCGCCGCAATCTCATCGTTTGGCTGGTGTGGGTCCTGGGCCTGTGGGGCTACGCCTATGGGAGCGGCACCTGGAACCTCAAGAGTTTGATCGGCTGGTCCCTGGCTTCGCTCTTCGTCGTCCTGCTCCTCAGCATGGACTTGGCCGGCAGCACCCCCCTCTACAAAAGCGGATTGCACGAAGACCGGCTCCTGCATATCGAGTTGAACCAGGAAGCCTGCCGGGGGCGCGCCATGTGCTGGGAGGTCTGCCCCAAGAACTGCTATGTGATCGACACCGCCCGGCACAAGGCGGTGATCGCCGAGCCGGACGCCTGCGTGCAGTGCGGCGCCTGCGTGGTGCAGTGCCCCGAGGACGCGCTGGCCTTCGTCACCCCGGCGGGCCAACGCCTGGCGCCCGAGATGATCCGCACCTACAAGTTGAACTTGCTCGGCCGCCGCGCCGCCTCTATTTCCCAGTAAACCCAAGCAGTGCCTCCCGGCAGGGGAAAGCTGCTTGAGGACGCTTTGCCCCCGGCAAGGATTCCGCTCGGTTGCTATAATCCAGGCCGGCGAAAGGAAGGCCTAGTACGAAGAGCGCACCGGGCGGCTCACCGCCGCCATCCAATCGCTGGAAGAGAAAGTCGGTAAGCCGGGGAAGGAATAGCAGAGCAGCCGATTCCCCGAACCACGCCATCGAAGCAAAGGACAACCGACCAGGAGAGAATCTACCCATGAAGCTGAAAGCAGCGTTGGCCGGAGCCTTGATTGTTGTGCTGGTGATTGCGGTCGCCTGGGCACAGAGCGTGCCCCCCCCTACCAAAGCCATGCAGCGGGCCCAAGCCGTCATCAACGCCCGACTGCTGCGCGGCCACACCGAGTTCCTCGCGCACGACCTGCTCGAGGGCCGCGCCCCGGGCACCCGCGGCGGCGACCTGGCGGCGCACTACATCGCCGCCCAGTTCGCCCGCATGGGCCTGCGGCCGGCCGGGGAGAACGGCACCTATTTCCAGTACGTGCCCATGCTGGGGAAAACGGTCGAGCCCGACTCGGCTGCGCTGCGGGTCGAGCGCGCCGGCGAAGTCCAGAACTTCACCTACTTCGACGACTTCGTCTTGTTCACCGACCTGACCGATCCTCGGGTCGAAGCCTCGGGCGAGATGGTCTTCGCCGGCTACGGCATCGTGGCGCCCGAGTACGACTGGAACGACTTCCGGGACGTCGATGTGAAGGGAAAGATCCTGGTGCTGCTGGTGAACGACCCGCCGGCCACCCAGGCCGAGCCCCGGCTCTTCGGCGCCCGCGCCCTGACCTACTATGGCCGCTGGACCTACAAGTTCGAGGAGGCCGCCCGCCAGGGCGCCCTGGGCGCCATCCTCATCCACACCAACCAGTCGGCCGGCTATCCCTGGCAGGTGGTGCAGAGCTCCTGGACGGGCGAGCAGTTCGAGCTCCCGCGCCAGCCGGGCGACCTGCCGCCGCTGGAAGTGAAAGCGTGGATCAGCCACCAGGTGGCGGAAAAAATCCTAGCTCTGGCCGGGCAAGACCTGGAAGCGCTGCAGCAGGCGGCCGCCCAGCGGGGCTTCCGCCCGGTGGAGTTGGGCCTGCGCGTCTCCTCGACCCTGAGGCAAACGGTGCGCCGCCTGCAGTCGCCGAACGTTCTCGGGCTGCTGCCCGGCGGCGAAAAAAAGTACGCCCAAGAGTACGTCCTTTACACCGCCCACTACGACCACCTGGGCGTGGGCCAGCCGGACGAGAGCGGCGACGCCATCTACAACGGGGCGGCCGACAACGCCGTCGGCGTCGCGGCCCTGCTGGCCATCGCCGAGGCCATGACCCAGATGGCGGCCGGCGAAGAAGGCCTCATGGAGCGGTACCTCAGCGGGAAGAAGGCGACCGTGCGCTCGCAACTCTTCCTGGCGGTCACCGCGGAGGAGTCCGGGCTGCTGGGTTCGGCCTACTACGCCCGCAACCCCACCCTGCCCCTGGCCCGCACCGTGGCCTGCGTCAACATCGACGGGTTGAACACCTGGGGGCCGACCGAGGACATCCTCATCATCGGCAGCGGCACCTCCGAGTTGGACGACGTGGCCCGCATGGTCTCCCGTGACCGCGGCCTGCGCATCCGCGTCGACCCCCACCCCGAGCAGGGCTACTTCTACCGCAGCGACCAGTTCAGCCTGGCCAAGGTGGGCGTCCCCGCTCTCTATTTTGACTCCGGCTTGCAGGTGAAGGAGAAGCCGGAAGGTTGGGGCGAGCAGAAGGAGCAGGAATACCGGGAGAACGACTACCACCAGCCCAGCGACGAGATCAAACCCGACTGGGACTGGGCCGGCGCCGAGCAAATGGCCCGCTTCTTGTTCGAAATCGGCTGGAAGATCGGCAACTGGAAGCGCGACTTCGAGTGGTACCAGAACGCCGAGTTCCGCGCCGTCCGCCAGCAGTCCCTGCGGGAAGCCGGCCTGCTCGAAGACTAGCGCCGGCTAGAGAATCTCTTCGATCTCGGCCGGGATCGCGATGTGGGAGTACTGGAAACCGTTGATGGTGTAGAGCGGCGCGCCGCCCGGGCGCGGTTGGCTCGCGGCGTCGGGCACCCGCGAGAGCTGGAAGTAGCGGCTGATCTGGTAGTCCTGCTCATAGGCGGAGAACTCCCGCTCTGTCTCCTCTTTCGACAGCCCGAACTCGGAAAGGAGCACCGGCCGGCCGTAGCCGCCGGCCACCTCCCGGTAGCGGGCCACCAGCGCGCGCAGGGTCATCGGGCCGCACCTAGTCGCTGGGGACGTAGACGCCGCGCTCCCCATAAGGGAAATTGAAGAAGTCCACCGGACGTCTCGGCAATCGCTCCCGCAGCAGCTCCCCCAGGCGCTCGCTGCCGTGGCTCAAACAGTAGGACTCCTTGCCGCCGCGAAAGCTGGCCAGCTTCCCGCTCTCGGTGGTCAAGCCCCGCTTGACCACGAGCAGCAGCGCCGCCCCGCCGCACTTCTGGCAGCCCCGCAGCGGCTCGGCCACCAGCGACTGGCAGTGGATGACGTCCTCGGGCCGCAGTCCGGAATCGCCCAGGTGCTGCTGCTCGATGAACGAGTAGGCTGCCAGGCCTGCCTTGCTGGGCTCGAAAGCGATCACCCGCCGGGTAGCATTCTTCAACTCCGCTTCCAGAAGCGCCACCAAGCAGCCGGGACAGACGGTGAGGGGGCGCCGCGGCGGCTGGCGCACTGTGGCCTGCGCTCCGTTGCGCAGTCGCACGGAGTCCGGCTGCAACTCGATCTTCGATGAGGAGCCGGCGTGCACGCAGGCCGGCTGCGCCTTCCTAAACAGTCGTCGCCACCAAGGCGGCAACGGCCGCAGCGCCAAGCTCGGATAGTCAGCGGCTGGGTCAAGTTTTTGGCTCATAGTTTGCTCGCTGGCATTCTATCACGCGCTCTTCCTCTCTCCCTCCGAACCCGGGCGAACCAAGCTCTCGCCTCGACTCGCCGAAGGCGTCGCCCCGTTTGTGCGGGCCGAAAAAATTGACTATACTGTCTTTCTGCATTCCCTACGACGGGGCGGGCGCATGACCTCTACCCGGCCCGTTTTCAATACCAAGGAGGAGACCCTGATGCCGCCGATGGCTGTGGGAGAGAAAGCCCCCGACTTCACCCTCAAAGACCAGAACGGGCAGGACGTCAAGCTCAGCGACCTGCGCGGCCAGAACGTGCTGCTGGCTTTCTATCCGCTCGACTTCAGCCCCGTCTGCACCAAGGAGCACGCCTGCTTCGTCGACGACCTGAAGCAATTCGAGGGGCTGAACGCCAGGGTGCTCGGCATCAGCGTCGACAGCTTCTACGCCCACAAGGCCTACGCGGATAAGATGAAGATCAGCTATCCCTTGCTGGCCGACTTCCACCCCAAAGGCGAGGTAGCCAAGAAGTTCGGGCTCTATCTCGAAGACAAGGGCATCACCAACCGCGCTACCGTAATCCTCGACCAGGACGGTGTCGTCCGCTACCTCAAGGTCTACGACATCCCCCAACAGCGCGCCAATCAAGAAATCCTCAGCGAACTGAAAAAGCTCGGTTGAGCTTCTGGATTTTTGGGGTAGGCAGTAGACCCCCGGAGCCTGCCAGGCTAGAAGCTGCCGCCGAAGGTCTGGTAGAGGAGCAGGGCGTTGAGCCCCAGCACGATGGCCGCGGTGACCCAGGCGGCGGCGGTGGTGAGGGGGCGGTTCACCAAGGCGCCCATCAGGTCGCGCCGGCGGGTGAACAGGATCAGGGGCACCAGGGCAAAGGGCAGGCAGAAGCTCAGGGCCACCTGGCTCAGGATCAAAATCTTCAAGGGGTCCAGCCCCCAGGCAATCACCAGCAGGGCCGGCACCATGGTCAGCAGCCGGCGCAGGAAGATGCTGAAGCGGATGTTCAGGAAGCCTTCGATGATCACCTGCCCCGCCATCGTCCCCACCGTGGAGGACGACAGCCCCGAGCAGAGCAAAGCGATGGCGAAGGCCACGGCCGCGCCCCCGCCCAGCAGGGGCAGCAGGGTGTGGTGGGCCTGCTCGATGGAGTGAACCGCCAATCCGTAGTGGAAAAACACCGCCGCCGCCATCACCACCATGGCGGAATTGATCAGCCAGGCTCCGTTCATAGCCAGCAGCACGTCGGCCAACTCCAGGCGGCGATGATGATGGTTGTGGGCGGCGTCGTTCTGCGCCCGGCGGGGCAGCACCAGGGCGGAATGCAGATAGACCACGTGGGGCATCACCGTGGCCCCGAGCATCCCCACCGCCAGGTAGATGCTGTTGGAATCCACCCAGGGAACGACCACGCCGCGGGTGATGCCGCCCCAGTCGGGCCGGGCCAAGAGCACTTCCAGCGCGTAGGCCACCCCGATGACCCCGACGAAAGCCATAATCACGTACTCCAGCCGGCGAAAGCCCATCCGCTCCACCGCCAGGATGAGAAACACCAGGACGCCGGTCAGCAGCGCGGCGGGCAGCAGCGGCAGGCCGAACAACAAGTAGAACCCCAGGGCGGCGCCCAGGAACTCGGCCAGGTCGGTGGCCAGCGCCGCCATCTCCGCTGCCACCCAAAGAAAGAGATTCATGGAGGGGGAGAAACAGGCGCGGCAGTTCTGCGGCAACGTGCGTCCGGTGGCGATCCCCAGCTTGGCCGAAAGGTACTGGATGAGGATGGCCATGGCGTTCGACCACAGCAGCACCCAGAGGAGGCGGTAGCCGAAGGCGGAGCCGGCAGCGATGTTGGTGGCAAAGTTGCCCGGGTCGATGTAGGCGACGCTGGCGACAAAGGCGGGCCCGAAGTAGTACCACACCTCACGGCGGGGCAGGGCCCGCAAGCGCCGGCGCCAGCGAGACAGAAAAGTCCGCGTTTTCGGTTCCCCGATTCTCCTGCGCTTAGTGTTTCCGCTTCCGGGCGCGGCCGCGGGAGCGAGCGTGCTAGACGGTAACGAACAGGCCGGTGACCCACATCACCGCGAGGCCCAGGGCGAAGCCAGCTAGGCTGGCGCCGCTGGCGAGCGAGGCCGCGCCCGCCTGGCGCATCTGGTGGCGGGTGATTTCAATCACCACCTGAAAAACAGCTCCGGCGCCGATGGCCAGAAAGAGCACTGCCCAGACAGCCGTGTAGGTGAAGGCCCCCATCAGGGTGCCGGCAATGGTCGGCGCGCCCGCCAACAACCCCAGCCAAATCAAGTGCCGCCAGCGGAACTCGGTGCGCACCACCGGGGCCACCACGGCTACGCCTTCGGTGAGGTTGTGCACCATGAAGCCGACGACCAAAAGAAAGGTGGTGGCGAACTCCCCCAGGGCGTACGCCCCGCCGATGGCCAAGCCTTCGCCCAGGTTGTGTACTCCGATGCCGAAGGCCACCGTGTAGGCCAGCAACAGCGGCGTGGTGACTTCCGCTGTTCCGGAGCTTCGCGACTGCCGGCGCTGCTTGAGCCAGCCGGAGACCGCGTAGAGTCCCAGCAAACTCAGGCTCAAGCCGATGAGGATGAGGGCGACGCCCTGGTAGGGGTCGGGGACGCGCTCGGCGTTCTCAAGCGCATCGTGCAAGGCGTCCACGCCGAGGAACACCAGCAGCCCCGCCGTCAGGCTGAGCAGGAAGAAGTACCACTGCCGCGAGAGGCTGCGCAGGAAGGGCAGCCAGAGGATCCCTAGAAAGACCGGGATGACGCCCACGTAGACGCCCAACAGGGCGAAAGCGCCCAGCATCTCGGGGCCGGGCGTGGGCGTCTCCTGCGCCATTTCGATTTCGTGGGTGAAGATCAGGTTGTTGGCGGTGATCAGGACAATTTCGTAGGGCTCGCCCGGCGTCCACGGATAGGGGATGCGGACAACGGCGCGTCCGAGACGGGGGAGAGTCGGGTCAGGCTTGATCTCGAACTCCCAACTGGCGCGGCTGATCCAGCCCACCTGCACCTGGACGATGGTCAGCGGCTCGGGGCCGGTGTTGAGGACGTGGGCGCGAATTTCGCCGGGCTCGAGCACCACCCGCTCGAAGTCTAGCTTCTCGATGGGCGCCGGCGCCTCCAGCCGCAAGCCGGTGCCGCGGGCGAAGAGCAAGTAGAGGACGCCCCCCAGCAGCAGCACGGGCATCAGGGCGCTGAGAACCACCAGCGCGCGCGAGGAAGTTTTCGGTTCAGCCATACACCGTAGGGAGTACCAAGTACCGGGTGCTTACTTTTGGGTGCGCCGTGCCACGGTTTCGTCTTCCACCACGCGGAACCAACCCATCAATCCCTGCTCCATGTGCTCGGTGACGTGGCACTGGAACATATAGTGTCCCGGGTAGTCGTAGGTGAACTCCAGGATGGCCCGCTCGGCGATGCTCAGCGTCTTGACGTCCGTGAACTCGGTCGGGGTGAGCGTAGTCCCGGAGGGATAGAGCTGGTAGAGGTTGCCATGCAGGTGGGGCACCATCGCCTCCTCGAAGATGTTCATCACGTACATCCGCACCGGCTCGCCGGCGGCCAGCTCGACCGGGTTGTCAGCATACTGGAAGGCGCGGCCGTTCCAAGCGTAGAACTCCGCCTCGCCGTCCCGGTCAAGGTCGAAGGCGCTCATCACCATGGCCAACTCGCGCATGGGCGGGCGGCCCTCCTTGGGGTCAACGATGACCATCCCGTACAGGCCATTGTGGATGTGCTGCGAGGTGGGCATGGAGTGGCAGTGATACGGCATCACCCCGTAGGGCCGGGCCACGAACTCGTAGGTGAACTCCCCGCCGGGCGGCACCAGCTCGAAGACGCCGTCCATCGAGGCGGGATGGATGCCGTGGAAGTGGATGGTGTGGGGGAGCTTGCCCTTGTTGATCAGGGTCACCCGCAGGGTCTCGCCCTCGGTAACTCGCAGCACCGGGCCGGGCACGGTGCGGTTGAACGTCCAGGCGGGGACGAGCACGCCGGGAGCGACTTCGTGGGGCACGTCCTCCTCAATCACCAGAGTGTACTCGCGCACGCCGTTGGGAGCTGGCTCGGACGGCGGCGGGCTGGGGTCGTAAACCTGGCTGGCCTCGAACCGCCGGCCGGTGGGGGTCGCGTACTGGAACATCCCGCTGCCCTTGGTGGGCGGCAGATGCCGGCCGTGGCTCGCCGCCACTGCCCGGGCCTGCGGGCTCGAGTCAGCCTGGTCAGCGGCCTCCCGGCCGGGCGGCCACAGCAACAATCCCGCCGCCATCGCCAAAACCAACACTGTCGCCAGCAACATCCGTGTCCTGTTCTTCATGGCTTCCTCGCTTGGGCCCCCGCCCGAATATTAATCAAGGTTAACTTCCAGTATTAATACCCCTTAAACCAGCCCCCGTCAAGAGCCGAGGCGGCCCCCCCTCCTGCTGCGCTCAAAAGACGACACCCAGCTCCAAAAGCCATTGCCGGTTGCCGCGTTGCTGACGGTGCTCGGCGGTGATGCGCACGATGTAGGATGTTAAGGGATACTCGAGGTTGACATGGGGAATGAGCGCCGGCGGGCGATCGCTCCCGGTGCGATCGTCCACCCGCAAACCCAGGGCCAACCATGGCCTCGGAATGAACTCCGTTTCCCAACTAATCCGCGTGTCCTTTTGCCCCGTCCGTTCGCGACCAAAGCCAACGGCGGCGGTGGAGAAGAAAGGGCCGCGATTGTAGCTGCCCACCAAACCGAACAATCGGCGCTCCGCCCCCAGGAAGGCGTGCCCACCGAAGGAACTCAACCCATGCCGGTAGTAACTCTCGATCAACGCGCCCTTGGGGCGCAACTCGAATTCAAACCCGCGTTCCCGGTTCACGCGGCGGGTGAGCGGAATCACCAACTCACCCGCGAACGGCATAGTAACGGAGTTGTACCAGCCGTCGGCCCGCCGCCGGCCCCGGGTCCACTGGTGGCTGAGCCGTACGGCGGGGGAGCGCCCGGCCAGAGAAAAACTGCGCAAGCCGGTCAGGCGCGAGCTGAGCGCTGGTTTGCCCGCCAAGCCGGCAGAAAACGCCAGCGGGGTGGAAATCGAGAGCCGCCGGGAGACGTCCACTTGGGCAAGAGGCCGGAATTGGCCCACGGTTAGATAGGTGCTCCCCACCGGCAACGACACAAAAATATCCTCGAACCGGCCGTGCCGCTCCACGCGGCGGCCGTCACTGCCGACCTGCTGGCTGACGGGCAGCCACTCAAGAAAGTAGAAGGCGCGTGTACGCCCCACCGGACCACCGGATATAATTTCCACCCGGTTCGGCAGGCCCCGACCGCGGTCTTGGTTAGCCTGCCTCACACCCCGCCACGTGGCCCAGACCGCAAAGGGCCAGGTCTTCTCCCTGGAGGGCTCGCCCGGGAAACGGTAGCCCCGAGCCAGAAAATCCTCGCCGAACTGATTGAGTTTGGGAGGAATCACGTGGCAAGTGGTGCAATGCGTTTTGTACTGGCGGGCAAAATAGGGCACCGCGCCGCCCTCCCTCTGCCCGAACCACAACACCATCAGGCCCATAGCCGCGGCTGCTACCGAGAAGCGAAACCACACAGGTATTCTCCCTCTGAAATATTAACTGCAGTGAATCACAAAAGTTAACTGATGTTAATTGCTGTTGTCAAGGGAAATTCGCTCTGGCCTGGGGATGGCTATGGCCTCATGGAGGAGGAGGAACGGCACTGTCAACGCAGCCGAAAAAGCGTTCGTCTTCAACGGGGACCGAGCCGCCGCGGCGACAGTCCGAGGCTTACGTGGTTCTACGGGTACTTTCGGTTCGGAGTCTCCTGGGGCCGCCCGGGGCGGCGCCGGGAGCGGAAAAATGAACAGGCCGCGCAGTTTCCTGCGCGTCAGCCGGCTCGGCTCAGCCCGCTAGCCGATTATCCGCGCGGCCCGCCGCGGGTTCGATACCCCGAAGACGATAGTAGCCCGCCCGGCGCCGCGGGCGGCGGTGGCGTAGCCATAGTTGATGTTGATCTTGCGCTGGGCCAGCTTGCGGGCCGCACGGGCCAGCGAGCCCGGGCGGTCCCGCAGGGTGACCGCCACCGCGGGTTCCAGCCGCGCGCGCACTTTCGCCTTCTTGAGGGCCCGCAGAGCTTTGGCCGGGCTGTTGACCACCAGCCGGATAAGGCGATTTGGGCCCGAGGAACCGAAGCCCGTAATGTTGATCCGGCCAGCGGCCAGAGTTTCCGCCACGCGAGCCAGCGCCCCGGGGCGGTTGGCGATGGTAACAGCGACTTGTTGGACGATGGGCATAGCCCCCTCCCTCTGCTGGGTAACGAATTGACTGCAGGACTGCCCCTATCCTACCGTAAAGGATGGCCGCAGCACAACGGACTTGCGCCGCCCGCAGGATTGGGCTATAAGTCCGGTTTCTCGTCGGGCGGCTACCATGACGAACGCGAGAGACAACGGAGACGGCCCGGAGAACCTGGCGGCGCCGCAGCAGGAGGCGGCGTTCTTCTACGGACTGTTCCTGCGCGGGCACTCGCTGGAGGAATTGCGGCGGGACATCGGCGTCTCCCGCGAAGTGGTCTGCCGCTGGCAGCGGCTGTGGTGGCAGGAGCCGCTTGTCCAGCGCCGCTGGGAACACATGCTCCGCTACCGCACCCAGGTTCTGGCCATCTTCAACACGCTGGTGAGTCTGGAAGCGGCCCTCTCCCACCTGCGGCAGTAGACAGCCTTTCCTCCGAAAAAGCAGATTCCTCGCCCCGAAGCTTCGGGGCTGGGAATGACAACGACGGACTCCGGGGCGGGGCGACCCTTCGGCTGCGCTCCCCTCGGCCATGCTCGGGGTCTTCGACAGGGCAGGCGAAGAATCTCAACGGAGCGACTCAACTCAAATTGAGATTCTTCGCCTGCCTGCCGCAGGCAGGCTCCGCTCAGAATGACAGGCGAGATACTCGCCTGTCAGCTGGCGGCTTTGGCGGGGGACTTGCCGCGCTTTTCCAGGGGCACGTAGTCGCGCTGGGGGGAGCCGACGTAGACCTGGCGGGGCCGGGCGATCTTCTGCTCCTTGTCGGTGAGCATCTCCTCCCACTGCGCCAGCCAGCCCGGCATGCGCCCGATGGCAAAGAGCACAGGATACATCTCCACCGGGAAGCCCATGGCCTGGTAGATGCTCCCGCTGTAGAAGTCCACGTTGGGGTAGAGGCGGCGGGAGACGAAGTAGTCGTCCTCGAGAGCAATTTTTTCCAGTTCCTTGGCGATGTCGATCAGCGGGTTGCGTCCGGTGACCTCGAAGACCTCGTCGGCGATGCGCTTGATGATGCGGGCGCGCGGGTCATAGTTCTTGTAGACCCGGTGGCCGAACCCCATCAGGAGCACCTCGCCCTGCTTCACCCGCTCGATGTAGGCGGCGACGTTCTTGCGGTGGCCGATCTCGTTCAGCATGCGCAGGACGGCCTCATTGGCCCCGCCGTGCAGGGGCCCGTAGAGGGCGGCGGCGGCGGCGGCCGCCGCGCAGTAGGGATCCACTTCGGAACTGCCCACGCTGCGCATGGCGTTGGCGCTGCAGTTCTGCTCGTGGTCGCCGTGCAGGAGGAAGAGAACGTCGAGGGCCTTCTCCAGCACCGGGTTGGGCTCGTACTTCACCTCGCTCATCTTCCAGAGCATGTTCAGGAAGTTCCCCGTGTAGCTCAGGTCGTTGTCCGGATAGACGAGCGGCAGCCCGCGGCTGTGGCGATAGGCAAAGGCGGCGATGGTGGGAGTCTTGCCGATCAGGCGGTAGATTTGCTTCCGGCGACACTCGGGGTCGCGGACGTCCCTGGCTTCCGGATAGAAGGTGGAGAGCGCCGCCAGCACGCTCACCAGCATTCCCATGGGGTGGGCGTCGTAGCGGAAACCCTCCAACAACTTTTTCACGTTCTCGTGCAGGAAGGTGTGGTGCGTGATCTCATAGGTCCAGTACTCGAGCTCCTCCCGGGTGGGGAGCTCGCCGCGGATGAGCAGGTGAGTGACCTCAAGGAAGTTCGATTGCTCGGCGAGCTGCTCGATGGGATAGCCGCGGTACCAGAGGATGCCTCGCTCCCCGTCGATCATGGTGACGGTGCTGCGACAGGAGGCGGTATTGGTGAAGGCGGGGTCGTAGCCCATCATGCCAAACTCGTCCGCGTTCACCTTGATCTGGCGCAGGTCCATCGCCCGGAGGGTGCTGCCTTCCCCAATCTCGACGTCGTAGGTCTTACCGGTGCGATGGTCGGTGAGGGTGAGGGTGTTTTTCTTGTTCTCTTTGGCCATGCGACGTGTCCTCGGGCGAATCGCCTCTTGAGGGCCGGTCAAATTCCCCAGAAAAGATCATACTAGGCGGGAACGGCTTTGGGGTCAATGCGCTTCTGGCGAGGGGAACTTTCCCGCCGGTGCCCGCGTAGGAACACGATAGAGGTCAAGGAGGGGAACGGTGACCAAGTTTCTGCTCTGGTGCCTGCTGCTCGTGCTGAGCTGGCCGGTGGCGCTGCTGGCGCTGGTCCTCTACCCGTTGGTGTGGCTGCTGCTCCTGCCCTTCCGGCTGATCGGCATCGCGGTGGACGGGGTACTAAAGTTTCTGCACGCGCTTCTGCTGCTGCCGGCTCGCCTGCTGGCCTCGCCCTGCCTGCCCCGAGCGTAGTCGAGGGGAGCGAAGTCTGCCGCAGGCAGACGCAGCCGAAGGGGCAGCGGCTGCCGCGCCTGAGTTCAGTCGCGGCGCTGCAACAACCAGACTACCCAGCGCACGCTCTCCCGGACGAGTTCGGCTTCCCGTCCCTGCCGGCGGACATAGGCTTGAAGAAATTCCTTCGCCTGGGGATGCTTGCGCGAGAGTTCTTCCGCCCGGCGACGAATCAGCTTTGTCTGGGCGCGAATCTCTTTGAGCACTTCCTCCGGGGAAGGAACATATTCTTTGACGAGTTGGTCGCCCCAGGAGGCGAGCTTGCGGAGAGCGGTCTCGTGGTCCGAATAGCCGGCGTATTCGGGGATGGGCGCTTGCGCGGGCGAAGCCAGGAAAGCGTCGTCAATCACCATGTAGCCACCCGGGCGGATGCACGGCCGCAGCAAGCCGACGATCCGGGCCGGGTCGCCGACGGCGGCGCCCACCGCCAGCATCATCGCCACGTCGAAGCCGCGGTACTCGGAGGCCACCTGGAGCATATCGGCGCAGCGGAACTCGCATTTTGCAGACAAACCGTGGGTCTTGGCCCTGCGCTGGGCCGCTTCCACAAAAGGGGGGAACGCGTCCACCCCGACGCCGTGGTAGCCGAGCTCCTCGGCCAGCTTCAGCAGGACCACGCCTTTGCCGCAGCCGAGGTCGAGCACGCGCGACCCAGCCGGCAGATTCAGCGGGCGCACCAAGTCGAGAATGACACGCCGAGAGGCGCCCAATTCCTCCAGATCCGCCAACAGTTCGGGGAGAAAAGGCAGGAGCTCCGGCGTGGTTTCCATGGCCTCCGCAATCTGCCGCGCAAGCTCAGGCTTCATGCTCTGCTCCCAAGCGACACTCGCCCAGCAGCAAGAAGGGCTGGGCTGAGAAGAGCAAGGCTGCTAGTACTTGGGGACGGAGGGGTCGACCTGGTCGGACCAGGCCAGGATGCCCCCTTTCAGGTTCCACACCTTGCGGAAGCCGGCCTTTTGCAGGAAGTCCACCGCCTTGGCCGAACGCTGCCCGGAGCGGCAGTGGGCGACGATGGGCCGGGCCGAGTCGAGCTCGTGGACGCGGCGCGGGAGTTCGGCGGGGGGAATCAGATAACCGCCGAGGTGGCAAATCTGGTACTCGTGCGGCTCGCGGACGTCGAGGATGAAAACGTCCTCGCCGGCGTCGAGCTTGGCCTTGAGCTCGGCGGGGGTCATCTCCGGCACCGCGGCAGTCTCCGGCGGGGCCTCCTGGCCGCGCAGGCCGCAGAACTCCTGGTAATCGATGAGCTTCGTGACCGTGGGGCGGTCGCCGCAGAGGGGGCAGTCGGGGTTCTGACGCAGGCGCAGCTCGCGGAACTTCATCTTCAAAGCGTCAAAGACCAGCAGACGCCCCTTGAGCACGTCGCCCTGGCCGATGATGAGCTTGATGGTCTCGTTCGCCTGGATGGAGCCGACGATGCCCGGCAGCACGCCCAGCACGCCGCCTTCGGCGCAGCTCGGCACCAGCCCGGGCGGGGGCGGCTCCGGGTAGAGGCAGCGGTAGCAGGGGCCGTCCTTGAGCGCGAAGACGGTGGCCTGGCCCTCGAAGCGGAAGATGGAGCCATAGACGTTGGGCTTGCCGAGCAGGACGCAGGCGTCGTTCACCAGGTAGCGGGTGGGGAAGTTGTCGGTGCCGTCGACGATGATGTCGTAGTCGCGCAGGAGGTCGAGCGCGTTCTCGCTCGAGAGCTTGGCTTCGTGGGTGACGATCTCAATCTCCGGGTTCAGGTCTTGCAGGCGCTCCTTAGCGGCTTCCAGCTTGCGCCGGCCGACGTCCTTGGAGCCGAAGGTGACCTGTCGCTGCAAGTTGGTGAAGTCGACCACGTCGAAGTCTACCAAGCCGAGGCGGCCTACGCCCGCCGCCGCCAGGTAGAGCCCCAGGGGGGCGCCCAAGCCGCCGGCGCCGATGAGCAGGACTTTTGCCGCCTTCAGCCTCAACTGCCCGTCCATGCCCACCTCGGGCATGATCAGGTGGCGGCTGTAGCGGAGAATCTCCTGCTGGGAGAGAGTCGGTTGCGTCGCCTCGGCCGTCTGATTATTCTTGACGGCACCTTGTTTGCTCATTGTCTCGTCCAGTAGGGCGGGGTTTCAACCCCGCCGAAAAAGTCCAAAACAAACTCCCGGCTTTAGCCGCTGAGGGCCTCCTCAGGGGCTAAAGCCCCCTTGTTTTTTCTGCTCGTGTTCGGCACGGCTAAAGCCGTGCCCTTCCCAAACCCACATCCCCCCGGCGATGGAGGGGACGATGCTGATGACGTCGCTCTCCTTCACCGGAGTGTTTTCCTTCTCCAGGTAGCGGATGTCCTCGTCGTTCAGGTAGACGTTGACGAAGCTGCGCAGCTTGCCGTCGTCGGTGTAGAGGTGGCGCTTCAGGTCGCCGTACTGGGTGACGAGCTGGTGGAGCAGCTCGCCCACGGTGGCGGCCTTCACCTCAATCGCTTCCTGCTTGCCGGCGTATGCCCGCAGCGGCGTGGGAATGATGACCTTGGCCATGCGTCCTTCCCTCAGGGGCTTCCCGCCAAGGCGGGATCTCCGCTCGGCTTCCGCCTCGCTTCGAAAAGCCCCAAGTATTTATTATGCCGTCTTCGGCACGACTAACCCTTCGACTGCGCTCCCTTCGGCTCAGCTCAGGGCAGGCAGGGCAAGCCCGTGGCCTGCACTTGATAACCCATCTTACGGCGGGGGATGAACCCCCGCCCTACAAAACCTGCTCCGCCCCGTCCAGAATGGAGTCCCGGCGGGTCAGGGGGTGGCAGCCGAGCCCCGCATCTCCTCGGGGAGGAAGCGGCTGCGGTCTTCGGCCAGAACCCAGTTGGTGGCTTCCTGGGGTTCGCCCCCGGCCTGCCCGTCCTTTCGGCGGGCCACGCGGACCACGATATAAGAATACCACGGCCAGGCGTGCTCGCGGTCGAACTCGGAGGGCCGGGCGGGATGGTCGGGGTGGGAATGATAGAAGCCCAGGATTTCGAGCTCCTTCTCGCGCGCGGTCTTCTCCGCCAGGCGATAGTCGTCGGCCGTGATGAGGAAGCGCGTGCGGGCGGCTTCGCCCTCACGGCGGTTGTCGAGGGAGAGCAGTTCGCGGACTTCCTTGGTATCGCCGTTCACCACCCCGAGCATGGCCCCGCAGCACTCGTTCGGGTAGGCGCGGGCCCCGTGCCGGCGGATTTCGTCGAGCAGCGCCTCAGTGATTCTTAGTGCCATAGCCGGTCTATGCCCGTTCCTGGATAGGCCGTCTCATGCGTTCGGATGCGTTCTGAACGCAGAACGCATGCTCCCCCGCGGGGGGGGGGGGGGGGGGTACCCCCGGCCTCAGACTTCCTCGTCCCAGAAGCGTTCAGGTGCTTGTCCCCTTTCCCTTCTTGTCATTCTGAGGAGCCCAACGGGCGACGAAGAATCTCAGCGGTGCCCTCTGCTAGGCTGAGATCCTTCGCTTCGCTCAGGATGACAAGTATGCAGGCCGGCTAAACCTCCTCGTCCCAGAAGCGTTCGCTCAAATACTTGTCGCCGCCGTCGGGGAAGATGACCACAAAAACGGCTTGCTGGTTCTTCGGCAAGCGGCGGGCCACTTGCATCGCGCCCGCCAGAGCACCGCCAGCCGAGGGACTGGCGAGCAACCCCTCTTCCTTCGCCAGGCGCTTGGCCAGGCGATAGCCGTCCTCGGTACGCACGGGCAGATTCTCGTCGGCGAGCGAAGCGTCGTAGATGCCGGGGACGATGGCGGTCGCCATATGCTTCCAGCCTTCGAGGCCGTGGAAGGGGCCGTCGGGCTGGAGGGAGATGCAGCGAATGGCGGGGTTGAACTCCTTGAGCCGGCGGGTGGCGCCGACAAAGGTGCCGCTGGTGCCCAGCCCGGCGACGAAATGGGTAAGCCGCCCACCGCTCTGCTCCCAGATTTCGACGGCGGTGCCGTGGTAGTGGGCCTGCCAGTTGGCGGGGTTCGAGTACTGGTCGGGGTAGAAGTAGAGGTCGGGGTCGCTGGCCACCAGCTCGCGGGCCTTGCGGATGGCGCCGTCGGAGCCCTCGGCCGGGTCGGTCAGGATGAGCTCGGCGCCGTAGGCGGCCAGAATCCGCTTGCGCTCGAGGGAGGCGTTGGCCGGCAGGCACAAGCGCACCTTATAGCCGCGGGCGGCGCCGATCATAGCGTAGGCGATGCCGGTGTTGCCCGAAGTGGCGTCGAGGATGATCTTGCCGGGCTTGAGCTTGCCGGAGCGCTCCCCGTCGAGAATCATATTGAGCCCGGCGCGGTCTTTTACCGAGCCGCCGGGGTTGAACCACTCCGCCTTGGCGTAGAACTCGATGTGACGGAACTCGCCTCCGATGCGGGCCAGACGGAGGAGCGGGGTGTTGCCCACGCGGTCGGCCACCGAGATCCCGCTCGGCGGGACCGCCTGCGCCACTCCAGGCTTTTCCGTAGGTGCCACTTGTGTTCGCCCCACGCCCGAACCAAGAGTCCATTCTAGGAACCGCTTCCCCGGGTGTCAACGAAGGTCCCGCCCAGCCGCTTGAGAAGCGCATTCAATGGCGGCTGCGCCCACTGAATGGGTGCGGCTTGCCTCAAGTTTCGGTTTTTGGCTAGACTGGTGGCGATGGCCGCACCGAAGGAAACCCCAAAACCACTCAGCACGCGGAGCTTTTCTCCCGAAATACTGGAGTGGCTGCGGGGGGCAGGCTTCGAGTGTACTTCCATCTCCAGCAATCCGGAGCGGATCCGGGTGATGAAGCAGGGTTGCGCGGCGCTGTTCGAGCGGCAAGCGGAGGGCAGCCTGCGCCTGGCGCAGCCACCGGGCTGCGTGATCCGCGGCGAGATCGGGCGGCTGTGGGACGCCGGCTACCAGAAGTTCTGGCTGCTGGGGCCGCCGACCGACGAGCCCTTCCAGGAGCCGCGCCGGCCCGCCCTGGCCGAGCAGCTCAGGGCGCTGCACCGGTTCAGCGAGGAACTGAGGAGCCGGCTCGGTGTGCCCAGCTTCTACAACGAATCCATCGGCTCCACCAGCGAGATCACTGCGTACGACCGGGTGAAGGGGCGGGGGGCGTGATCGCCGTTTCCAGCCTTGGGGCGGTGCTGGCGATTCCCTACTGCGCGGCGGTGGGCGTCAAAGGGGACGCTGGCGCCGCTGGCGCGCCACCTGGCAGGGGAACCGGGGCGGCGCAGGATTCGTATCAATCTAGTGTCGCCTAAAAAAGGCAGAGGAAGGAAACCCCTCGACTTCGCTCGGGGTGAAGGAGGCAAAGGAAGCAGATGAGCGATCCGCTGATGGAAATCGCCGAGTTCGCCGGCAAGGCCTCCGGGACGATTGTCAAGGACGTGGCCGACTTCTCCAAGCCGCTCGCCGACGCCTTCCGCCGCGGCTGGCGCGAGGCGATGGAGGAGAAGCCGAAGACGGAGCCCGCCGCCGAGCAGGCTCCCGATTCCGCCTAAGCAACGTCCAATGTCCTGCTGAACGAAGTGAAACGTCTCGGGGGAGATTCTTCGCTTCGCTCAGAATGACAGGCACAGTGAATATGGCTGGCATCATTGCCGTAGCTGACGACTTGTTCTTCGTTGCCAAGATGCAGCAGACCGCCAAGCAGGTGGGGGCGGAGCTGCGCCTGGTGCGAGCGGCCGACTTCCACCTGGAGAGCTTCAAGGCCGACAAGCCAGCGCTGGTCATCTTCGACCTGAACGCGCCATCGGCCGACGTGGTGGAGTTGATCCGGCAGATGAAGGGCGACGACGACTGGAAGGCGGTCCCGGTGGTGGCCTTCCTCTCCCACGTGCAGGTGGACTTGCAGCGAGCCGCGCAGCAGGCGGGCGCCGACCAGGTGCTGCCGCGCTCGAAGTTCTCCGCCAACCTCGCCGAGATTCTCCGCCACCCCGCGGGGCCAGTCCCTCCTTAATCAACCCTCGGCTGGTGCGTCTCCCCCCGGCGACTGTCAGGCTGCCTACTCCATCGGGGAAACAAAGCCTCGCCGGAGGCGGGCAGGCAGACAGGAACACGACGGGGCAAGGGCGCGGCGGAAATTTTCCCTAGCGGAGGCGAGGCGTTGTTGTAGAATGAAGCCGGATTCATCGGGAGAAGCCCTATGCAAATCCTTCTCTACGCCCTGGGGGGCCTGTTGGTGCTGGTGGCCGTCGCCACCGTGCTGCTCTACTTCCGCGCCAAGCGCTACCTGGCCGACTCGCAGGAAGGGCTGACGGGCACCGCGTCGGGCATCATCGAAGAGATCGACAGCTACCACGAAAAGACCCAGTAGCCGATGGTGGCCCCGCGCAGCTCTGCCGTTCTCGTGGACGCTCTCCTGCCACGCCTGTCGCTGGCGCAAAATATCCTTCTCGTCATCTCCGGCAGCGTGCTGGTGGCGCTCTGCGCCCACATAGCCCTGCCCCTGCCCTTCAGCCCCGTCCCGGTCACCGGGCAGACGTTCGCCGTGCTCTTGCTCGGTGCCACTTTCGGGGCGCGTCGCAGCGCGGCGGCCCTCCTGCTCTATCTGGCCGAAGGGGCCGCCGGCCTGCCCGTCTTTGCCCCGATGGGGCTGCCCGGCGCGGCGCGCTTGCTGGGCCCGACGGCGGGCTACTTGTGGGCGTACCCCCTGGCCGCGTTCCTGCTGGGCTGGATCGTCGCCCGTTCCGAAGTTTCCACCCGGGCTCGCCGCTGGCTGGGGCTGCTGGCGGGCGTGCTGGCGGCGGAAGTCGTAATCTTCGCCGCGGGAATGGCCTGGCTGAAAATTCTGACGCAGGCCAGTTGGTCCGCGGCAACGGTGCAGGGCCTGCTGCCCTTCCTGCCCGGCGAGCTGGCCAAGGTGGCCCTGCTGACCATTTGCCTGCCCGCTTCCTGGTGGGCTGTGGAGACCCGAAAGCCGCGCCGCTAAGCGCGCTGCCTCGCGCACGCCCGTGAAAGTCGAAGAGAAGGTCCTCGCCGCCAACCAGCGCTTCTACCAGGCCCTCGAAACTCTCGACCTCGACTTGATGGACGCCGTCTGGCTGCACGAAGACTGGGTCGCCTGCGTGCATCCAGGCTGGGAACTGCTGGAAAGCTGGGAAGAGATTCGCGAGAGCTGGCAGCGCATCTTCACCAACACCCGGCGAATGAAGGTGGCGGTAACCAACCTCTCGGTGCGGCTGCTCGGTTCCACCGCCTGGGTGAACTGCATCGAGCAGGTCACCTCCAGCTTCGAGACCGGCTTCTCCACCGCCTGGGTGCAGGCCACCAACATCTACGTCGAGCAGAACGGCGACTGGCGCCTCGTCCACCACCACGCCTCCCCTCTCCCCCGTGACGACGAAGAAACCATCCAGTAGCGGTCCCCCGGATGCCGCACGCCGCCGACGATTGACACTGCTTCCCAGACTGCATTAACATCTGGTCGTTTTCCAGCCGGTGGGGGGTGTGATGCAGGTTCTTCCCATCCGTTGTTCAACACTTTTCTCGTTGATTGTTATCTCCCTGGCAGCTAGCTCGTTTGCCTGCCGCCAGTCCGAACCGAGCGGCCCGCAAGTGCCGCCGGGAGACCTAACGCTGGCGGAGGGGGTTCCTTTAGAAGAGGGAATGAAGCCAACCGTTGTCGTGAAGAAGCCTGAAGAAGGCACTGTGCCGGCCGACGCCAATCGACGTACCATCGAGCGGGGCTTGGAAGTAAATCTCACCTTTGAGAATACCGGTCCAGAGCCCATCAAAACCCACCTCGAAGTGACAATGGAGGCGCAGGCGTCCCAAGTGGTCTTGATTGGGCGCAACAACAAAGAAATCGTTCCCATCGCTATAAAACGAGAAGGAAGTGACTTCGGATATCGGACCGTGGAGACGCCCGGGGGGATTGCTATCGGGGGTTGCGTCGATAACGAGCCCGTGGCCCTCAGCCGCAAAGGAGGAGGACACGCCGGCCTGATCTTGTTGTTCTGCACGACGCCCGGAGAGAAGGACACCGTCATAGTTATGTTCGACAAGCCCCAAGAACTTGCTCAGGAGGGCGTCGACACCTTGAAAATCAAGTGCCCCCTTTGTCCGGACAACGGACTGGTTTTCCCTTTGGATTTGGCCAAACTTTCGCCAGGCCCCTAGACCCAGCCTAGCGCTCTCCCGGCCCACCACCACGCCTCCCCTCTTCCCCGCGACGACGAAGAAACCATCCAGTAGCCGACTGCTTCTTTCATCCCGAGCGGAGGCCGTACGGCCGGAGCGAAGGACCTCAGCTGAGATTCTTCGCTTCGCTCAGAATGACAAGCCGCTTCCGCACGATAGCGTTTGTTGCCCACTCTGGCTTGCTGTGCTAGCGTTCCGGTTTCGCCATGGCCCCGAAGCTCACCCTGGCCCACAGTCCCGACCCCGACGACGCCTTCATGTTTTATGCCCTGTCCCAGG
This sequence comes from Acidobacteriia bacterium AH_259_A11_L15, assembly GCA_027717655.1. Lineage (GTDB taxonomy): Bacteria > Acidobacteriota > Terriglobia > Acidiferrales > 2-02-FULL-67-57 > 2-02-FULL-67-57. The sequence continues at coordinate 21,664 of JALLOH010000004.1, read as the reverse complement.
AGCGCATCCCTACCGACGGCCTGCGCTTCCAGCAGGTGCTGGCCGACATCGAAACCCTGAACCAGCGCGCCCGCCAGTCCGCCTACGACATCACCGCCATCAGCTTCCACGCTTACGCCTACCTGCACCCGCGCTATGCCCTGCTCCGTTGCGGGTCGAGTTTCGGCGACGGCTACGGACCGCTGATTGTGGCGCGGAAGGGTGCGGGCTTGAAGGCAAGCGCACTCGGCCGCGCTCGGATGGCTGTCCCCGGGCCGCTCACTACCGCCGCCCTCCTGCTCCAGCTTCACTCGCCTGGCGTGCAGACCCTCTCCATCCCGTTCGACCAAATCCCGGCGGCGGTGGCGGAGAAGCGGGTGGACGCCGGGGTGCTCATCCACGAGGGCCAACTCACCTTTGCCGCCTCCGGCCTGGAAAAAGTCCTCGACCTCGGCGCCTGGTGGAAGCAGCAGACCGGCCTGCCCGTGCCCTTGGGCGGCAACGCCGTCCGGCGCGACCTCTCGGCTGACCTGGTCGCCCGCATCGCCACCGTCCTCCGCCGCAGCATCCAATACGCCCTCGACCACCGCCCTCAGGCCTTGGCCTACGCCCTCGGGTTCGGCCGCGGCCTCTCGCCGGAGCTCGCCGACCGCTTCGTCGGAATGTACGTCAACCGCTGGACGCTGGACGCCGGCCCCGACGGCCAGCGCGCCATTCAACTCCTCCTCGACCGCGCCTTCGACGCCCAGCTCATCCCCGCCCGCGTCCCCGTCGAACTCTTACCCCCCTGATTTGTTTCTTGGTAGGACAGACATTCCTGCTTACCCTGAGCCTTTCGAAGGGTCTGTCCTAAAAAAGCAGATTCCTCGCTCCGCTCGGAATGACAACAACAGCTATGTCGCTGGGACAGACATTCTTGCTTGCACTGTCGGAGCGCAGCGCAGACCCTGAGCGAAGTCGAAGGGAGCGCAGTCGAAGTGTCTGTCATCCTGCCTGCCCTGAGCGAAGTCGAAGGGAGCATAGTCCCGCGACGGCGGGACGTAGCGAAGGATTCTCAGCATCGAGATTCCTCGCCCCCCTGCCTCCCTGCTTCCTTGCCTCCCTGCTTCCTTGCCTCCCTGCTTCCTTCCTGTACAATAGCGCCGCCATGAAACTGCTGCTGGCAAACACCGGGAGCTATCCCCGGATCGGGGACTCGCCCGAGCTGCAACTGCTGCGGCGGACCATCGCCGCCCACGACCGCGGGGAGGCCACCCCGGAGTCGCTCCACGCCGTCGAAGGCGTCCTGACCAAGGCCGCCTTGAAAGACCAGGAGGAAGCCGGGCTCGACCTCGTGACCGACGGCCAAATCCGCTGGCCCGACCCCATCTCCCATCTGGCCGGCAAACTCGCCGGCATCGAGATCAACGGCCTGCTGCGCTACTTCGACACCAACTTCTACTTCCGCCAGCCGGTAGCCAAGGCCGACATCAAGCGGCAGGACGGCCCCCTGGTGCTCTCCGAGCACGAATTCGCCCGCACCCACGCCACCAAGCCGGTCAAGCCGGTCTTGACCGGCCCGCTCACGCTCGCCCGGCACACCATCGTCGAGCACGCCCCCTACAAGCAGCTCGAGCCGCTGGTGCGCGCCTACGCCCAAGCGCTGGCCCCCGAGATCGACGCCTTGGCCAAGGCCGGCGCCGAAGTCATCCAACTCGACGAGCCCGCCCTGCTCAAGAACCCGCGCGACTTCTCCATCCTCCAGCGCGCCCTGCTCCTGCTCAGCAAGCACAGAGGCAAGGCCAAGCTCGCCCTCTACCTCTACTTCGGCGACCCGCAGCCGCTCTACGAGCGCTTGCAGCAGTTGCCGGTCGACATCCTGGGGCTCGACTTCACCTATAACCCCAAGTTCATCGAGCGGGTCGTCTCGGCGGGAAGCCAGAAGCCGCTCGGCCTGGGCCTGGTCGACGCCCGCAACACCCGTTTGGAGGACCCCGCGGCCGTCGCCCACCAGATCAACCGCATCCTCCTGCGGGTCAAGGGCGAGTTCTGCTACCTGAACCCCTCCTGCGGCCTGGAGTATTTGCCCCGCGACCGCGCTCAGGCTAAACTGAAGCTCCTGGCTGAAATCCGCACGCGCACCAAGGCGGGCGCCAAATAAGCGCTCCTCCCGCTTGACAAATATAAATACATATGTATTATTTGAATAGATATTGTTCTTTGGCAAGGCAGGGGAGACCGGATGGCCCGCCCGCTGCTGGCAGACTACGAAATCCATCTTCCCTTGCGATACAACAACGGGAGGAAAATTTCACAAGCCAAATTCGACACTACCTTTCGGGAGATCATAGGTCGCTATGGCGGTTACACCCTCAAGAAAAACGTTCACGGACAAGTGACCTACTCGCGCAAAGAGACAATGCATCTGATGTCAGTCCACACTTACGACTCCCCTGCCAACGACAGATGGTTTCGACGCTACAAAGTCGTTCTGAAGCAGCGGTTCAAGCAGCGCGAGATTTACATCACCAAGAAAAGGCTGACTCTCCTATGAAGTCGACCCAAGGAGGATTGATCTCATGGCCGCACCGAAGAAGTTGAAGAAGCCTGTTTACGTGACCACCGTCTTGGAGGAATCCCAACACGAGGCATTGCGTCGGCTGGCCTACAAGAGCCGGAAGCCAATGGCGGAACTGATCCGGGAAGTCCTGAAGCGCGCCCTACGAGAATCGGCTCAGACGTCACGATGATGTGACATCCAGAACCCAGAAAGGCGAGGAGAAGCGAGAATTGCTTGCTCTTTCTCCGCAAAGGGGACATTCTCAGCCGCAATGAGCCGCGAAAAGCTCAAACAGCTCTGCCTCGAGCTGCCGCTGTTCCCCGTGACCTCGGTGGGCAGCTTCCCCAAGCCTGACTACCTCACCGCGGCCCGCCGCGACTTCCAGAAAGGAAAGATCACCGCCGAAGAGCTGCGGAAACTGGAAGAAAAAGCCACCACCTTCTGGATCAAAAAGCAGGAAGAGCTGGGCGTGGACGTCCTGGTGGACGGCGAACAGTACCGGGGCGACATGGTGGCCTACTTCGCTGAAAAGCTCCCCGGCTTCCAAACCGGCGGCCTGGTGCGCAGCTACGGCAACCGCTACTACCGCAAGCCCATCATCGTGGGCGAAGTCAAGTGGGAGAAGCCCATTACGGTCGACTGGTGGCGCTTCGCCCAGGGAAAAACCGCGAAGCCGGTCAAGGGCATGCTCACCGGCCCCTACACCGTGATGGACTGGTCGTTCAACGAGCACTACCCCGACCGCCAGGCCACCTGCCTGGCCCTGGCCCAGATGGTGCGCCAGGAGGTCGAGGCGCTGATCAAGGCCAGCTGCAAGATTATCCAGGTGGACGAACCCGCCCTCTCGGTCCGCCCCGAGGAACTTCCGGTCGCCCTGGAAGCCCTGCACGTGGTCATGGACGGCCTGCCTGCCTACTTCATCACCCACGCCTGCTACGGCGCCTTCGAGAACATCTACCCCAAGATGCTCGAAGCCCCGGTGGACAACTTCGACCTGGAGATGTCGAACAGCGGCCTCGACATGCTGGCGCTCTTCCGCCAGAACCCCTTCACCAAGGACCTCAGCTTCGGCGTCGTCGACTCCCACTCCCACGTGGTCGAAGACCTCCCCACCGTCAGCCAGCGCCTGCAGCAGGCGCTGCAAGTCCTGCCCAAGGAGGCCGTCTGGCTCGACCCTGATTGCGGCCTCAAGACCCGCACCGTGGACGAAGCCCTGGGCAAGCTTCGCGTCATCGTCGAGGCGGCTAAAGGAGCACGCTCCCAGCTTGCGCCCACGGCGCCTCGACCCTGAGCGTAGTCGAAGGGTGGAAGCCGCAAAAGCTGCGCGTGCGCAATAGAAGCTGCGGCGCCTCCACCCTGCCTGCCCTGCCGGAGCGAAGCGCAGACCCTGAGCCCCGATCCCGAACCTTCGGGATTCGGGGTCGAAGGGAGCTGGTCGAAGGGCCGAAGCGGCGAAGGAAGGCCGTTCCCAGGTTTCCCCCAGCTAGTTAGCTCAAGTCCAACCCAGTGGCCCCTGCCATTGGGGGCAGTCAGCCGCGTCCCCCGCCACATTTTATTTTCCACCGCCGCAGTGGCTAGGCTCCGTGCCCCTGCCTTGACCCTCTTCGGCCTTTCGCATAAAGTGAATTGCTTGGCCCGTTGAGCCAAGAATTTCTATGCGCCGCCTCTTCGCCTTTCTGTTGAGCTTCTCCCTGCTCGTGCCGGTGCCCACCGCCGCGCAGGCGCCGGAGACCGCCCGGGCGCAACAAGGCATGGTGGTGGCCGACGAATTGTTCGCCGCCGAGGCGGGCATCGAAATCCTGCGCCAGGGCGGCAATGCCGTGGACGCCGCCGTGGCGGTGGCCTTCGCCCTGGCGGTCACCCATCCGGCCGCCGGCAACCTGGGCGGCGGCGGCTTCATGCTCATCCGCCTGGCCGACGGCCGCGCCGTGATGATCGACTACCGCGAGACCGCCCCCGCCGCCGCCCGCTGGGATATGTTCCTGGACCAGGAGGGCAACCTGGTCCCCGAACGCAGCACTCAAGGCTGGCTGGCCGCCGGCGTCCCCGGCACGCTGGCCGGACTCGACCTCGCTCTCCGCGAGTACGGCACCATGACCCTGAACCAAGTCCTGGAGCCCGCCATCCGCCTGGCCGACGACGGCTTCCCCGTCAGTGACCGCCTGGCCCGCTCCTTGCAGGAAAACGCCGAGACCCTCCGCCGCGACCCGGAAAGCGAGAGCATCTTCCTCCACGACGGCCTCTTCTACGAGCCCGGCGAACTTCTGAAGCAGAAGCACCTGGCCCGCACCCTGCGCCGCATCGCCCAGAAGGGCGCCCGCGAGTTCTACCAGGGCTCGATCACCCGCGAGTTCGTCGAAGCCTCCAAGAAAGGCGGCGGGCTCTTCACCCTGGCAGACTTCCGCAACTACCGCGCTGTGGTGCGCCAGCCCTTGCGCGGCACCTTCCACGGCTACCAGGTCATCACGGCGCCGCCGCCGAGCTCCGGCGGCGTGGCTCTGCTCGAAACCCTGAACATGCTCGAGCCCCTGCTCGCCCCGGAAGACCTCCCCTCGGAGCCGCAGACCCTCCACCTGGTCACCGAAGCCCTGCGCCGCGCCTTCGCCGACCGCGCCCGCTACCTGGCCGACCCCGACTTCGCCGAAATCCCCGTCGCCGCCTTGGTGGACAAAGGCTACGCCGCCGCCTGCCGCCGGAACATCGACCCCGCGCACGCTTCGGTCAGCACCGAGCTCAAGCTCCCCAACCCGCTCGACTTCTCTCACTCGCCCTCCGAGCCGGCCGGCGCCGCGGCCCTCCACGAAAGCGAAAACACCACCCACTTCTCCGTCGTGGACGCCGAGGGCAACGCCGTCGCCAACACCTACACCATCAACAACTCCTACGGCTCCGGCATCACCGTCGACGGCCTGGGCTTCCTGCTCAACAACGAGATGGACGACTTCACCACCAAGCCCGGCGAGCCCAACCGGCTCTTCGGCCTGGTGCAGTCCGACGCCAACCAGATCGAGCCCGGCAAGCGCCCGCTCTCCTCGATGACTCCCACCATCGTAGTCCGCGACGGCGAGACCTTCTTGGTCCTGGGCAGCCCCGGCGGCCCCCGCATCATCTCCGCCCTCCTCGAAGTGCTGCTCCACCGGCTGCTTTTCAGCGACGACCTCGCCCTGGCTATCGCCCGCCCCCGCTTCCACCACCAGTGGCTGCCCGACACCCTGTTCCTGGAAGAGGGCCTCTACACCGGAGAGCAAATCGCAGCCCTGCGCGCCCTGGGCCACCAAGTGGACTTCCGCGAAACCGTGGGGCAGATAAACGCCATCGAGCGCGACCCCTCGACCGGCGAGCTCTACGGCGTGGCGGACGCCCGGCGCGGCGGCGCCGCCCGGGGGCGGTGAGCGAATGCTGCGCGCCCTCTCCACCCACCTGTTCGTCAACCACCGCTTGACGCTGGACTGGCTGGCCAAGATTGAGGCCGCCGGCATCCCCGCCGTGGAAATCTTCTCTGCCAAGCAGCACTTCGACTACACCGACACCGGCCAGGTCAGCGACGTCGCCGCCTGGTTCGCCGACCACAACCTCCAGCTCCGCTCCCTCCACAGCCCGCTGTACAAGGACTACGAGTGGGGCCGCTCCCGCGGCGGCGCCGCCGTCAACCTGGCCGAGCCCGAGCGCGTCCGCCGCCTGGAGTCGGTCGACGAAGTCAAACGCTGCCTGGAAGTCGCCGAACAGCTCCCCTTCTCCTATCTCGTCCAGCACCTGGGCGTCCCCCGGGAGGAGTTCGAGGAAAAGAAGTTCGACGCCGCCTATGCCAGCCTCGAGACCCTGCACCTCTTTGCCAAGCAGCGCGGCGTGCAAATCCTGCTCGAAAACATCCCCAACGACCTCTCCACCCCCCAACGACTGCTCCAGTTCCTCCAATACACCCGGATGAAGGAGCTGGGCATCTGCTTCGATACCGGCCACGCCCACCTGGCCGGGGGCGTAGAGGCGGACTTCGAGGCCTTGCGCCCGCTGGTTGTCTCCACTCACGTCCACGACAACCGCGGCCAGCAGGATGACCACCTCTTCCCCTTCCAGGGCACCATCTTGTGGGAGCCGGCCATGCGCGCCCTCGCCACGGCCAACGACTCGGTTCCCGTACAACTCGAGCTCCGCGACCACGGCGACTTCCCCCAGCCCCTGGAGAAAGCCCTGGAAACCTTCCGCCGCTTGGAAGAGCTGGCCCTCGCCCCCAAGCCGTAGAATGCCCCTGGCCGAGTTCACCATCGCCCGCTTGTCCCGCCTGTCCCGAGCGCAGTCGAGGGAAGCGAAGCCGAGGGACGCCGATGTCAACTGACTTCACCATCGCCCGTGCCGCCGAGTTCGAAGGCCGGGACGTCGCCCTCTACGGTTGGCTCTACAACCTGCGCGAATCGGGCAAGATTCTCTTCCCCCTCTTCCGCGATGGCAGCGGCGTGATGCAGGCCGTGGTCTCCAAGAAAGACGTCAGCCAGGAAGTCTGGCAGCGGGTCAGCGACCTGACCCAAGAATCGAGCCTCATCGCCCGCGGCGCCGTCCGCCGCGAGCCTCGCGCCCCCGGCGGCTACGAGCTGGTGCTGCGCGACCTCGAGGTGCTTCACCGCGTCCCCGAAGACACCCCTTACCCCATCGCCCGCAAGGAGCACGGCCCCGATTTTCTTTTGAGCCACCGCCACCTCTGGATTCGTTCCCCTCGCCAGTCCGCTTTGCTCCGCCTGCGCCACGAAGTCATTCGCTCCATCCACGAGTTCTTCGACCAGCACGGCTTCATCCTCACCGACTCCCCCATCCTCACCCCGGCCGCCTGCGAGGGCACCACCACGCTCTTCGAGCTCGACTACTTCGACCTGGGGAAGGCCTACCTGACCCAGTCCGGCCAGCTCTACGTCGAGGCCACCGCCGCCGCCCTGGGCAAGGTCTACTGCTTCGGGCCCACGTTCCGGGCCGAGAAGTCAAAGACCCGGCGGCACCTGACCGAGTTCTGGATGGTCGAGCCGGAAGTGGCCTTTGCCACCCTCGACGACCTGATGAAGCTGGGTGAAGACCTGGTGACCTACATCGTGCAGAAGGCGCTCCAGCGCCGCCGGCCGGAGCTGGAAACTTTGGAGCGCGACACCCGCAAGCTCGAACACATCCAACCGCCCTTCCCCCGCCTCAGCTACGACGAAGCCATCAAGATCCTCCACCGCAAGGGCAGCCACACCCCCTGGGGCGAGGACCTGGGCGGCGCCGACGAGACCCGGCTCTCGGAAGAGTACGACCGGCCCGTCATCGTCCACCGCTACCCGGCCCAGGCCAAAGCCTTTTACATGGAGCCCGACCCCGAGCGTCCCGACCTGGCCCTCTGCATGGACATGCTCGCCCCGGAAGGCTACGGGGAAATCATCGGCGGCAGCCAGCGCCTCGCCGACTACAACCTGCTGCTCCAGCGCCTCCGCGAAAATAATCTTCCCGAAGAGGCCTTCCGCTGGTACCTCGACCTGCGCAAGTTCGGCAGCGTCCCCCACGGCGGCTTCGGCCTCGGCGTCGAGCGCACCACCGCCTGGATCGCCGGCATCCCCCACATCCGCGAAACCATCCCCTTCCCCCGCATGCTCTACCGCATCTATCCGTGATTCACGCCAGCCTTGTCATCCTGAGCGAGCCCGCAAGGGCGAAGCGAAGAATCTCCGCCGAGATGCTTCGCCCCGAACCTTCGGGGCTCAGCATGACAACAGAGAAGAAGGGTATTGGTTGGAACAAAGCCAGGTCGAGGCTAGAATGGGCACGAGGAGGTAGTGGGTATGCCCGGGAAAGTTCGCATCATCGGCGTGCCCATGGACCTGGGGCAGGACCGTCGCGGGGTCGACATGGGACCGTCCGCGCTGCGCGTCGCCAACCTGAACGCCCGCGTCCGCGCTCTAAGTTACACGGTGGAGGACTTCGGCAATATCTTGGTTCGTGTCCCCGAAGAGATGCAGGTGGGCGAAAGGCGCGCCAAGTACCTGCCCGCCATCGCCGAAACCAGCAAGGAGATCGCCCGGGTGGTCAACCGCACGCTGGAGGAAGGCTACCTGCCCTTGCTCCTCGGCGGCGACCACTCGCTGGCCATCGGCTCGTTTGCCGGCGTCGCCGCCTACTTCCGCAAGCGCAAGCAGAAAGTGGGCTACCTCTGGCTCGACGCCCACGGCGATTTGAACACGCCCGCAACCACCCCCAGCGGCAACGTCCACGGCATGCCCCTGGCCTGCTCGCTCGGCCACGGCCCGCCCGAGCTCACCAAAATCAGCGGCTCCGCCCCCAAGGTGGCCCCGGAGAACTGTGCCCTGGTGGGCGCGCGCAACCTGGACCGGGGCGAGAAGAAGCTCATCCGCGAATCCGGCCTGCGCGTCTTCACCATGCGGGAGATTGACGAGCGCGGCATGCGCGCGGTGATGGAAGAAGCCCTGGCCCTGGCCACCCGCGACACCGCCGGCTTCGCCGCCAGCCTCGACTTGGACTTCGCCGACCCCTCGGTGGCCCCCGGCGTGGGCACCCCCGTGCGCGGCGGGGTCACCTACCGGGAAGCGCATTTGGCGATGGAAATGATCGCCGATTCGGGCAAAATGGTTTCGCTGGAAGTAGTCGAAATCAACCCGGTCATTGACGAGCACAACCGGACCGCCCAGTTCGGCGTCGAGCTGGTACTCTCCGCCCTGGGCAAAAAAATTCTCTAGCGGAGGCACACTCCGATGAGGAAGAAAATTTCTGCGATGGCGGCGCTGCTGCTGGTGGCGGGCGTGGCGCTGCAGGCGCAGCAAGAGCCCCCCCCGGTTCGTTCCGGCGTGCAGGTGGTCGAGGTCCCCTCGCCCGGGGACGCCATCCTGAGCTTCCGGCCCCGCGGCACCACCACCGTCGAGATGCGCGGCACCGAGCGCATGCCCGAGGCCACGGTCGAATTGAAGGTGGAGAGCCGGCCGGGCTTCGTCGAAATCGACATCAACCGCGGCGCCATCAAAAACCTGCAGCCCGCGTACACGCTCGGGCGCGATTTCCTCACCTACGTGCTCTGGACGGTCTCGGTGGATGGCGCCGCCATGAACGTAGGCGAAATCACCTTCGATGACGCCAAGCCCATCAGCATCAACGTCACCACCCCCTATCAGACCTTCTGGATGATGGTCACCGCCGAGCCTGACTTCGCCGTGAACGACCCCAGCCCCGTGGTCGTCCTGGTCAGCCAGGCGCAAGGAGCAACCGGCAACCGGGCGCTGGCCGTGCCCGGCCGGCTCGTCTACTACACGAACTACACCGACTACGACACCTCGCCCCGCCCGGAGCCCCCGCCGCCCGGCGTCCCCCAGGAACTGCTCCAGGCCCGCAAGGCGGTGGAGCTGGCCGAAAGCTCCGGCATCCTGGCCCACCCCACGCCGACCGAAGAAGACCTCCTGCCCGACGAGCTCCGCACCCGCCAGACCCTGAATCTCGCCCGCAGCTTTCTGGCCGAGGCCGAGATCGCCTTCGCCGAAGGCGGCCGCCGCCAGGAGACCGTCCAGTTCGCTCGCACCGCCGCCCAGATCGCGGAGAATGCCCGCGCCCTCTCCCGCGGCGCCGTCGGCGGCATCTACGTGCGCCAACTGGAGCGCGACCTCGACCGGCTCCGCGCCCGCTACGACGCCCAGGCCGAAGAGCTCCGCCGCCTCCAGGACCGCTATGCCCAGCTCGAAGCCTCCCTGGACGAAGAGCGCACCCGCAGCAAAAACCTTGAAACCCAACTGCTCGCCCTGCGCGAGCGCATCAGCCTCCTGGAAGACCGCGTGGAACGGGCCGAGCGGGAAAACACCCGCCTGGCCAACGAGCGCGACCAAATCTGCGGCGAGCTCCGCCGCCAGCTCAGCTCCATCGGCCAGCTCCAACAGCGCGGCGGTGAATTGGTGCTGACGCTCGCCTCCGACATCCTGTTCGACTTCAACAAGTACGACCTCCGCCCGGAGGCCCGGGAAAACCTGGCCAAGCTGGGCGTGGTGCGGCAGTTGCTCTTCCGCGACGCCCCGGTCCGCTACGAAGGCCACACCGACCTGGTGGGCGACGAGGACTACAACCAGTGGCTGTCGGAGCAGCGGGCCTTGGCCGTCTACCGCTACTTCCTCCAGAACCGGCTGGCCCGCACCGAGGACGAGGCCGCCCGCACTTACCTGGAAGAGCAGCTCCAGAACATCGAGCAGTTGCTGGCTATGACCTACAACCAGACCCGCCGCAACCTCGAGCAGCGCCGGGAACTGCTCACCCCCCTGGGCAGCACCGTCATGGGCAAGGGCATGCGGGAGCCGGTCGTCCCCGAGCAGGGCCGCAACGAGCAGAACCGCCGCGTCACCATCATCTTCCCCCAAACCCAAGCCGGCGAAATCACCTCGCTGTGCCAAGAGGTGCGCGCGTCACCCTGAGAGGCCAACGACCGAGGGAATCAGCTGCAACCAGCCCTTTGGCTCCGGAGAAGGCCGGTGAGTAGCAAGAAACTTCGCGTGGGCGTGCTCTTTGGCGGGCGCTCGGGCGAGCACGAAATCTCGCTGGTCTCGGCGGCCTCGGTGTTGCGGGGCTTGAACCGAGAGAAATACGAAGTCATCCCCCTCGCCATCACCAAGGAAGGCCGCTGGGTGCTGCCCGGGCGCGCCTTGCTGGAAGCTTCCCTCAGCCACGCCGATCTTCGCCGCGCCCTCGCCATCGGCCGCAGCGTCGTCCTGCCCGCCGAGCCTTCGGAGACCGCCCTGCAACCGATGAAGTCGGGCGAGTCCGACCCCGCCTTCTCACTTGCCCTCGACGTCGTCTTTCCCGTCCTGCACGGCACCTTCGGCGAGGACGGCACGGTGCAAGGGCTGCTGGAGCTGGCCGGCCTCCCCTACGTGGGCGCCGGGGTGCTGGGGTCAGCGGTGGGGATGGACAAGGAAGTGCAAAAGCGGCTGTTCCGCCAGGCCGGCCTGCCCATCCCCCGGTTCGCCTGCGTCCGACGCCACGAGTGGGAGCGCTGCCGGGCGGAGGTGCTGCGGGTGGTGCGCCGCCGGCTGCGTCCGCCGGTGTTCGTCAAGCCGGCGAACCTGGGCTCCTCGGTGGGTATCACCAAGGTGCGCGCCGCCAAGGCGCTTCCCGCCGCCCTCGACCACGCGGCCGAGTTCGACCGGAAGGTTCTGGTCGAGCAGGCCATCACCGCCCGCGAAATCGAGGTCTCCGTGCTGGGCAACGAAGCCCCGGTGGCCTCGCTTCCCGGCGAGGTCGTTCCGGCCCGCGAGTTCTACGACTACGCGGCCAAGTACCTGGAAGACACCACCCGCTTCCTGGTCCCCGCCCGCCTCCAGCCCCGCCAGGTGCGCCGCTTCCAGGAACTGGCGGTGGCCGCCTTCCGCGCCATCGAGGGCGCGGGAATGGCTCGGGTGGACTTCCTGCTCGAGCGGCGCACCGGAAAAATCTTCGTCAACGAGATCAACACCATCCCCGGCTTCACCGCCATCAGCATGTACCCCAAGCTCTGGGAAGCCAGCGGCCTCTCCTACCCGGAGCTGCTCGACCGCTTGATCGAACTCGCCCTGGAACGCCACCGCGAAAAAGCCCGCACCCGCTTCTCCATCGAGCTCCCCCAGAAGCGCGGCGGCGTGCTGAAGGAATAACCCGCGGCTGGCTTCCCTGCCCGTGCCCGTTTTGCTAGGCTATGAGTATGGTCCTGCTGGACGCCGAAGCGCCGCCCCCGCCCAGCCCCTGGCCAAAGCGCCTCGTGGCCGCGGCGCTGCTCCTGGCCGCTGTGGGCAGCGTGCTCTGGTGGCAGTTCCGCTACTACGAGGAAAAGAAGACCGTCGAGCGCTTCATGGAGGCGCTGAAGGCGGGCGACTACCGCCAAGCCTATGAAATCTGGCAGCCCACCCCCGCCTATGCCTACTCCGATTTTCTCGAGGACTGGGGCGACACCACCCCCTTTGGCCGCGTCCGCTCCTACCAGCTCCTCGGCATCGAAAGCAGCACCCCCGACCTGCTGGTCTTGCCCGGCCAGGGCGGGCCAGGGCGCACCGTCGAAGTCAGCGGGGAGGCCACCGGGGTGATCGTCCGCGTGCTTATCAACGACGCGGAAGAGGTGCGCATCTGGGTGGAAAAGGACGACCAGAGCCTCTCCTTCCCACCCTTCTAAACTCTTCCCGGCTCCCGAGTCAGTAGGACAGACATTCCTGTCTGTCCGGCTCCATCTCCAATAGGTCCTAGAGGTGACGCAGACACTCTTGCCCGCGCCCGTGGATAAGCGCCTTATTCTGAGCTTCCTCTTCTCCCGGGATTGAGGGGAAAAAAGTTCTAGGCTAACGGCTCGATCCGTGCTAGGATGGCCTTGCGTTTGCGGCTCTTGTAACTGCTTTCGAGTTGGACTCAAAGGCTGCGAGATGCAAATCGCAGCCTTGTTGTGTTTTCTGCTCCGAGGCGTCCGAGACAAGCAAATAGCACCAAGAACAAGGAGAAACACCGAAGTGACTAACAACGGAAAAGAACAAGGTACAGTCAAGTGGTTCAACGCTTCGAAGGGCTATGGGTTCATCCAGCGCCAGTCGGGCGAGGACGTTTTCGTCCACTTCTCCGCCATCCAGGGAGAGGGCTATCGCGACCTCCAGGAAGGGGCGGCGGTGGAATTCAATGTGCGCCAGGGACCCAAAGGGCTCCAGGCCGAAAACGTAGTCCAACTGTAATTCGCAGGAGCCGGGCCGCCTGGCCCGGCTCCACCTTTTTTTCGGGGGTGCCAGTGGCGAAGAGTTACGAGACTTTTCAGAAACGCCAGAAGGAAAGAGCCAGACAAGAAAAGGCCCGCCTGAAGCGTGAGCGCCGCGAACAGCGACGCCGGGAAAAGAACGAACCCGACTTCCACCAGCCCAGGGACCAGGCGGCGCAGAGCTAATCTCCTTTCCCGGTTCGTCCCACCTTCAGATTAGCCCACAGCTCCGCGGGCGTGCAGACGGCGGTGCCCAGCTTCCCGACCACCACCCCAGCAGCATAATTGGCCAGCGTGGCCGCCTCCCGCGGCGTGGCTCCGCTGACCAGCGCCAGGGTGAGGGCGGCCATCACCGTGTCGCCCGCCCCGGTGACGTCAAAGACCTCCCACGGCCGGGTGCGCACCGAGGCGAAGCTCTGCGTGTCGCCCTTCTCGAACACCACCATCCCTTGCGGCCCGCGGGTGATGATCAGCGTCCGGCACGGGAACCGCGCCATCAGGTGGCGCCCGGCCAACTGCAGGCTCTTGTCATTCCCAAGGCCCAGTCCCGCGACCTCCTCGGCCCGGCGCTGGTTCACCAGCAGCAGCGCCAGCTCCCCCTTCAGCCGCCGCGGTTTCTTCAGGTCCAGGAACACCGGCAGTTCGCGGGCGGCGCACACCCGCAGCAACTCGCCCAGGAAGTTTTCGGTGATTACGCCCTTGTCGTAGTCCGACAGCACCACGCCTTCCAGCCGCCCGGCTTGCCGCTGGAAGGCGCCGAGCAGCCGGCGCTCGACGCTCGGCGGCAGGGGCGAGCTTTCCTCCCAGTCGGCCCGCACCACGTGCTGGTGGTCGGCAATGATGCGGGTCTTGACGGTGGTCGGTCGGCCCGGCAGGCGCACCACCCCGTTTCGCCCCGCGCCCAGTTCTTTCAACGCCCGCCGCAGGATGTCCCCCGCCGGGTCTTGGCCCACCACGGCAAAGACCGCCGGCCGCGCGCCCAGCGCCGCCAGGTTGGCGGCCACGTTGCCCGCTCCGCCCAGGTGGAAGGTCTCGGGCTGATCTACCCGCACCACGGGCACCGGGGCTTCCGGCGAGGTCCGGGTGACGCTGCCGCGGATGAAGTGGTCGAGCATCAAGTCGCCCACCACCCCGAGGCGCCGGCCGCGAAACCGGCGCACCAGAATCGGGAGTCGAGAGGATGACCGTGAGGCCATTACTTCACCGCGAGCAATAGGGGCGAGAGCATCCGCTCCACCGCCGCCTGCACCTGCTCCTGGGTGATGGAGAGGATGCACTCCGGCTCCGAGAAGGCGTAGCAGCGGTCGCCCCGGCACGGGTTGCAGGGATAGTAGTTCTGCACCAGCGCGTACGGGGCCCGCCAAGGGTGCCAGGCCGCCGAGTCCATCGACCCGAACAGCACCACCAGCGGCCGGTTCAACGCGGCCGCGATGTGCGCCGGCCCGCTGTCGTTGCCCACGAAGAGCGCCGCCCCCTCCACCAGGGCCACCAGTTCCGGCACCGACAAGCCCTCCATGCGCACCACCGCCTTGCCGTAGGCGCGGGCCACCGCGTCCAGCTTGGCCTCCTCGCCCGGCCCGCCGTGCAACACGGGAACCAGCCCGTGCTGCTCCTCCAGGACCCGCGCCAGGCGGCCGTAGCGCTCGAAGGGCCACTCCTGAGTCACCTGCCGGGCCACCGGCTGCACCAGCACATAGCGGGTGCCCGCGGGCACCCCGCGCGCGGCCAGCTTTTGCCGCACGGCCGACCGCGCCTCCTCCCGGGGGAAGAGCTGCAACAGCGGAATCTCCCCCTGGGGGAGCCCCGCGGCGTAAAAGGGTGCGATCATATTCTCAGCCGCGTGCAGCCGTTCGCGCCCGAAGAGCGACGCCGGGTCGACCCGATGCGTGTAGAGGCCGCCGAAGCGGAAGCGTCGGAAACCCACCCGGCGGGCGGCGCCGCTCAGGCGGGTGAACGCCGCGCTGAGCGTGCCCCCGTGCAGGTTGAAGCAGGCGGCGAACCGCCGCCCGCGCAGCCCGGTCGCCAGCCGCACCACCCCCAGCGGGGCCTTCGGGTCCAGCTCAATCACTTCTTCCACGTCCGGGTTGCCGGCCAGGATGGGCGCAAAGCGCCGGTAGAGAAGGACCGCGAGGCGCAGGTCGGGCCGCCACTGCTTCAGGGCGCGCAGCGCCGGCGTCATCAAAAGCGCATCGCCCAGCGAGCGCAGGCGGATGACCAGCAGGTTCGCGCCCGGAGGCAACTCCGAGAGGAAAGAGGGGCAACGATTCGACGACATAGGGGGCTAGGATTCCCGGCGGGCTTCATCCACCAGCATGATGGGAATGTCGTCCTTGATGGGATAGACCCGGCGACAGGTGGCGCAGCGCAGGCCCTTCTGGTCGGGCGTCAGCGCCACCGGCGTCTTGCACTCCGGGCAAACCAGGATTTCCAGCAGTTCGCGGTCGAGAGCCACGGGCTTCCCCTTCCTACAGCGACTCCGCGCACTCTAGCATCCGAGGAAGAATTTGGCAATGCGCCGCCCCACTCTCTGCGCCGGCTTGTGCTAAGATGGCGCAGAATCCAGGGGCGAGGGAACTCTGTGGCGGCGCGCATCCTGAGCGGCACGGAAACCGGCAAACAAATCCGGGAAGAATTGCGCCAGGAAATCCAGGAGCTGAAGCGGGCGGGCGTCACACCCGGCCTGGCGGCTGTCCTGGTGGGCGACAACCCGGCCTCGCAGATTTACGTGCGCAATAAGATTCGCGCTTGCGAGGAACTGGAGCTCTACAGCGAGCGCATCACGCCGCCCGCCAGCATCCGGACCGAGGAGCTCCTCGAGCAGATCGGCCAACTGAACCGCCGGCCGGAGATTGACGCCATCCTGGTGCAGTTGCCCCTGCCGTCGCCGGTGGACGCGCCGCGGGTGCTGATGGCGGTGGACCCGGCCAAGGACGTCGACGGCTTCCATCCCGTGAACGTGGGCGCGCTGGTGGCGAACCGCCCGGCACTACGGCCGTGCACGCCGGCGGGGATCATGGAGCTGCTTCGGCGGCACGAAATTGAAATCAAGGGCCGGCGCGCGGTGGTCATCGGCCGGAGCGACATCGTGGGCAAACCCCTGGCGCTGCTGCTCCTGCACGCCCACGCCACCGTCACCATCTGCCACAGCCACACGCAGGATTTGCCCGGCGTGGCGCGCTCAGCCGACATCCTGGTGGCGGCGATGGGCCGAGCGGCCTTTGTCACCCCGGAGTTCATCCGTCCGGGGGCGACCGTGATCGACGTGGGCATCAACCGCATCGAAGACCCGGGCGTGGCGGAGAAACTCTTCGCCCGCCACCCGCAGCGGCTGGAAGCGTTTCGCCGGAAGGGCTCAGCGCTGGTGGGCGACGTTCACCCGGACGTGGTGGAAGTGGCCGGGGCGTTGACGCCCGTGCCCGGCGGGGTCGGCCCCTTGACCATCGCCATGCTGATGGTGAACACGGTAGAGGCAGCCCGGCGGCGACGCGGGCAATCGGTTCCTTCGCGCTCGGGCCAGATGGCCGCCGCGCGCTAGTGCCGGTCCAACTTGCCGTGACTGCTTGTCGAAAGTGCGGCGCCGTGGCTCGGAAGTTGGAACGCCACTAGTTCCCGTTCCTATGCTGAAAGTCGGCCTCACCGGCGGCATCGCCTCTGGGAAGACGACCGTGGCGCAGATGTTGGCCCAGCAGGGTTGTCACCTCCTCTACGCCGACCGCATTGCGCATACATTGATGGCCCCGGGCGGTCCCGCCTACGGAGAGATCGTGCAGGCCTTCGGGAGAGAGGTCCTCGACTCGAGCGGCGCCCTCCACCGGGGCCGTCTGGGCGAAATCATCTTCGCGGACGCGGCCCGGCGGGAGCAACTGAACCGCATCGTCCACCCGCGGGTGATTGCGGAAACGGAGAAAGAATTCGCTCGCCTGGCCACCGCCGACCCCAAGGGCGTCGCGGTGGTGGAGGCGGCGCTGCTGGTCGAGGCCGGCTACCACCGCCGGCTGGACAAACTGCTGGTGACCTGGTGCCCCCGCGAGCAACAGCTCAAGCGCCTGATGGAAACCGCGGGTCTGACGCGCCCGCAGGCCGAGCAACGCCTGGCGGCGCAACTGCCCCCGGAAGAGAAGCGCCGGCTGGCCGACTACCTCATCGACTGCTCCGGCTCGCTGGCCGCCACCGAGCAACAGGTGGAAAAGGTCTGCGGCGAGCTGCGGCGGCTGGCCGAGGGGGGTTCCAACGCAAGAGATTCCTAGGCGACAAAGGGATTGTCCCAGTCCGTGGGTCGGAGGAAAGGTATGCGTTCCCGTATTTGGGTTTTGTTGATTCTGCTGTTGGGCGTCGGGGTGCTGGGCGGCTACTGGGCCGGCTCGCGCCCCAATGTTCCGCCGCTGCCCGCTCCCTCGCTGACGAGCCAGCCGGCCAACGCCGACCCGGCCACCCCGGTGCCGCCGATGCCCCCGGGACTGAGCGAGGACGAGCGCAACACGGTGGAAGTGTATGAGCGGGCGGCGTCGGCGGTAGTGAACGTCACCACCCGCACAGTGGAATGGAGCCGGTTCTACGGGCCGGTGCCGGTGGAGGGGTCGGGGTCGGGGTTCATCGTCAACCAGGAAGGGCACATCGTCACCAACTTCCACGTGGTGGCCGATGCCCGCCAGGTGCAAGTCACCCTGGCCGACGGCCGCAGCTTCGACGCCAAGATCGTGGGGGCCGACCCCCTGACTGACCTGGCGGTGCTCAAGATCGAATCCGAGGAAGGAACGCTTCCCACCCTGCCGCTGGGCAACTCGGAAAATCTGCGGGTGGGCCAGAAGGTCCTGGCCATCGGCAACCCCTTTGGTTTCCAGGGAACGCTCACCACCGGAGTCATCAGCGCTTTGGAGCGGAGCATCCGCACCGAGAGCGGGGTCCTGCTGGACGAAGCCATCCAGACCGATGCCGCCATCAACCGGGGCAACTCGGGCGGCCCGCTGCTGGACTCCCAGGGACGGGTGATCGGGGTCAACACCATCATCATCAGCCCCACGGGCGGCAACATCGGCATCGGCTTCGCCATCCCCGTAAGCACCCTGGAGCCCATCCTGAACGATTTGATCCGCTTCGGCCGGGTGCGGCGCCCCTGGCTGGGGATTAGCGGGCTCGAGTTGGTGCCGGCAGTGGCCCGGCGGCTGCGCCTCCCGGTCACGCAGGGGGTGCTGGTGGTGGAGGCGGTCCCGGGCGGCCCGGCGGACCGCGCCGGCCTGCGCGGGGGCGACCGCATCGTGATCGTAGGGCGCTACCGTTTCCGGGTGGGCGGCGACATCATCGTGGCCGTCAACGGCCACGAGGTGAAGTCCCGCCTGGACATCACCCGCGTCCTCTATCGCAAGCGCCCCGGCGAACGGGTGGAGGTAACTTTCTACCGGGACGGGGAGAGACGCACGGTGGAAATCGTGCTGGCCGAGCGGCCCGCGCCCCGCAAAACCATCTCCGCCTGGCCGCTCAGGGAAGAAAGAACGAGCGGGGATTAATCTCGACGATCAGCCAGCCCTCGGAGGTGCGCTGGAAGTCCAGGGTGATGCGCTGTCGGCGGCGCACGGTGCGGCCGGAGTCTTCGCGGGGGGCATAGACCATCTCCGCCTCCACAATCATCTCCGCCCGGGCTCCTTCCACCTGCACGTTCACCTCGCGGGTGAACACGCGCATTTCGCTCACCGAGCGCAAGAAGTCGGTGACGCCTTCCTCAAAGCGCGGGTAGTCGTAGAACTTGTCACGCTCCACCCAGTCGCGCAGGGAGGACGGGCTCAGCCCTTCGAAGCCGTCCACGAAGTTCCGCAGCACCCGGCTCAGGACCTCGCGGTCGGTCCGCGTCCGCCGCGGCTCGCGCCCTTTGGATTTCTTCTTTTCCTTGTCTTCCTTTTTCTCGGATTCCTGATTATTTTCCTGCGCGTAGACGGGCGCGAGGACCGCCCAGCCGGTGGCCCCCAGCAGGGTGGCCGCCAAGAAGCCGCTTAGAAGTGCTCGTTGCCTTTTCATTTGCTTCCCCCCAGTAGCTTGGATGCCGCCGCCGAGCCCGGCGTCTCCTACATTCCCTCGTAGTGCGGGCCGCCGCCGCCCTCCGGGGGCACCCAGGTGATTATTTCGTATGGGTCCATAATATCGCAAGTCTTACAGTGCACGCAGTTCGAGGGGTTCAGCTTGAGCCGGTTCTTGCCCCCCTCGGTGACGATTTCGTAGACGGCCGCCGGGCAAAAGTACTGGCAGGGGTTGCCGTACTCGAGGGTACAGCGGTCCGAGCAGATGTTGGTGTCGTGCACCAGCAGGTGGACCGGCTGGTCCTCCTCATGGCGGGTGCCGGAGTGGTAGACATCGGTTACCTTGTCGACCGTGAGCTTTCCGTCGGGCTGGAAGGGAGGCGGCTGCGAGCCGCGCAATTCCTTGAGCTGCTTGTAGTGCTCATGCCCGGGCCTGCTCCGGTAGCGGTTGCGGAGGCCGCGGCCGCCGGTGAGGAACTGCAGCGCGGCGTGCACCAGCCCCCACCACAAGCCGTGCTCGAACCCCTGGTGGAAGTTGCGCACCTTCCAGAGCTCGCTCTTCACCCAACTCCGCTCGACCTTAGCAGCGAACTGCTGGAGCGTCCTCTCGGAGGAGTCGCCCGTGCGCAGGGCCTCGAAGAGGGTCTCGGCGGCCAACCTCCCGGTCTTCAGCGCCATGTGGATGCCCTTCAGGCGCTGCGAGTCCAGGAAGCCGGCGCTGTCGCCCACGATCAGCGCCCCGTCCACGTAGGTCTTCGGGATGGCCCAATAGCCGCCCTCGGGGATGGCCTTGGCCCCGTAGCGGACCAGCTTGCCGCCCTCCAGAATCCGGCGGACGAACGGATGGAGCTTGTACTTCTGAAACGCGACGTGGGGGTCGAAGCGCGGGTCGGCATAATGCAGCCCGGAGACCAAGCCGAGCGAGACCCGATTGTTCTGCATCCCGTAGATCCAGCCGCCGCCGTAAATCTCCGCGCCGAGCGGGTAGCCCATTGTGTGCCAGACGGTGCCGGGCTGGATTCTTCCGGCGGGGACTTCCCAGATTTCTTTCACGCCGATGGCGTAGACCTGCGGGTTGCGGCCGTCATCGAGGTTGAACTGGCGGACCAGCTCCTTGGTCAGCGAGCCCCGAGGCCCTTCGGCCAGGACGGTCGCCTTGGCGCGCAGCTCATAGCCGGGCTGGAAGTTCGCCTTGCGGTTGCCGCGCTTGTCGATTCCTTTGTCGTCGGTCTGGATGCCCACCACGCGGCCGTTCTCGGTGAGCAAGGCAGAGCCGGCAAAGCCGGTGAAGACGTTGACGCCCGCTTTCTCCGCCCGCTGGCCCAGCCACTGCACCAGGCGGGCCAGCGAGACGACGTAGTTGCCGTGGTTGCGCAGGGGTGGCGGGGTGAGGGGGAAGCGGATGGCGGAATTTTTGGTGAAGAAGTAGGCGGCGTCCTTCTGCACCGGGGTATCGAGGGGCGCGCCCTCTTTTTCGAAATCGGGCACGAGCTCGCGCAGCCCCTTGGGGTCGAGAATGGCCCCCGAGAGGCTGTGCATGCCCAGCTCGTCGGCCTTCTCGATGACGTAGATGTTCTCCTCGCTCAGCTCCGGGTTGCCGCTCTTCTCCCGGTGCTGCTTGATGAGCTCGGCCAACCGGATGGCGCAGGCCAGGCCCGCCGGCCCCGCCCCCACAATCACCACGTCGGCTTCCAGTCGTTCGCGCTCGGTTTGTTCCGGGCTCCTCATGTTGACCATGATGCTGATGACAATGAAGTCTTTATCCTTCTTTCCGGAGTATGTCGTGGGTTCCTAGTCGCCTCAGCACTGCCGTGTCCGACTCCCAGTGGAAGGTAAAACGGTGGGACATAGTAATAGTACCTTCCCAGATTCCGGCTGTTCCTTTTATTTTTTTGGTGCGTAGCGAGGGATGCCGTGGATTGTTGGCGAAAAGCCTAAGCGCCTTGTCCGTCCTTTTCTGAATATCCTGGGGTAGCTTCTTGTAGTCCGTTGCAAACGTTCTAAGAACGCGAAGTTTCACTTCTTGAGAGCAGAAATCAAGCCATTGACATCACCGAACTCAGTGTACTCCCCGGCAGCGCGCGCCTTCTCGGCTTCGCGCTCCCTTGCCTGCCACTCGGGAGTCCAAAACCACGCCTGATCCTTCGGAACCGCCACCATCGGAACCAACTCAATCCTGTCACCAAAAATCCGTGCTTCCAATTCGTCTCCGGTACTAAGCCCAAACTTAGAGGCCGCGTCTGCCGGGAGTGTAATTTGACGCTTGGCGCCGATGCGAATCCTTACCTTCGCCGTTATTTTCTTTGTTTTCTTCGTTCCCGGCATCGCGGCTTCACCCGAAACTCTGACTTTCCGACAATCAGATTATCCGTGATCATTGGATGCTTGTCAAGAGGCCTTTGTTGCTAGTACTCGTTGCACGCCTCCCGC
>JALLOH010000049.1 GCA_027717655.1 Acidobacteriia bacterium AH_259_A11_L15 | reverse complement strand
GAAGCGGACGGAGACGATTTGGGAGACGGCGGCCTGCATGGTGACGCCGTAGAGGACGGGGGCGACTTCCATAGTTTTCTTGTTGTGGGTGACGATGATGAACTGGGTCGAGGGGGCCATCTCCTGGATGAGGTGGGTGAAGCGGCCGATATTGGTGTCGTCGAGGGGGGCGTCGACTTCGTCGAGGATGCAGAAGGGCGAGGGCTGGTAGCGGAAGACGGCGATGAGCAGGGCCAGGGCGGCCAGGGCCTTCTCGCCGCCCGAGAGCAGGAGCACGTTCTGCAAGCGCTTGCCGGGGGGCTGGCAGATGAGGTCGATGCCGGGCTCGTTCGCGGCCTCACCTTCGCTGAGCCGCAGGGTGGCGGTGCCGCCGCCGAACAGGGTCTTGAAGGTCTGGGTGAAGTTCTGGTTGATGACGGCGAAGGCCTGCTCGAACTGTTGCCGTGAGATGGCGTCAATTTCCTGAATGGTATTGGTGGTATCGGCGATGGAGGCGAGCAAGTCTTGGCGCTGTTTATTGAGGAATTGGTAGCGCTCGTCGCACTCTTGGAATTCCTCCAGCGCCATCATGTTGACGGGGCCGATGTTGTCCAACCGCTGCTTGATTTCCCGGTAACGGATTTCGGCCTGGGTGAGGGCGTCGGCTTCGAGCCGCTCGGCGACCTGTGAGCAGAGCTGGTCGGCCGTGAGCCCGAACTCGCTCTGGGCGGCCAGCTCGGCGTGCTGGCGGTCGGTTTCCTGCCGGGCGCGGTCGACCTCGAGGGCGTGGCGGCGCTCGCGGAGCGAGTCGAGCCGGGCGCGCTGCTGGCGCAGGGCGGCGTCAAGCTCGACCAGGCGCTGGCGGAGCGCGGCCTGCTGGTCATCGAGCTGCTGGCAGCGGGCCTCCTGGTCCTTCTTGTCCTGCTGGCGGCGCTGGACGTCCTGCTCGAAGCCGACCAAATCCTGGGCCAGCCGCTCCAGCCGGGCGCGGAGTTCGGCTTCTTCCGACTCGAGCTGGCCGCGGGCGCGGCGCTCGCGGGCAGCGAACTCTTCCAGCCGCGCTTGCTCCTGCCGGGCCAGCGTCAGGGCTTCCTGCTGCTGTTCGAGCTGCACCAGGTTCTTCTCGTGCCCGAGCAGGGCGTGGCGGGCGGCCTCGAGAGTGGCCTGGAGCCCGCGCTGGCGGGCTTCCAGCTCGCGCAGGGCGGATTCGGCCGAGCCGGCCACCGGTTCGATTTCCCCCCGCCGCCGCTCCGCCTGTTCGCGCTCGCGCCGCAACGAATGGGCCCCGTCGCCGTTGCGGGTGCCCCCGCTGACGAGCCGGCCGTGGTAGCAGGTCCCATCGGTCGAAAGGAAGAAGAACTGCGGGTAGTCGCGCGCCAGCTCTTCCGCGGCCCGGGGCGCCTCGACCAGGAAGGTACGCCCGAGCTTGGGCAGGACGCGCTTGGCCTCGCCGCCCAGCGCCCCGTTCAAGCGGACAAAGTCGGAAACGCGGCCGAGGATGTCTGCCCCCTGGGGAGCGTTCTCGAGTTCTTCCTTGAGCTTGGGCGGGAAGCGCCCGAAGGAGTCCACCAAGAAGGTGGCGCGGCCGGCCACCTGCTGGCGCAGGAGCGAGACGCCGGTGCGGGCGGCGTCGTAGGTCTCGACCACCACGTACTCCATCTCGTCGTGGAGGTAGTCTTCCAGCAGCGGGGCGTACTCAGGTTCGAATTCGGCAAAGTCGGCCACCACGCCCACGGCGCGGAACTCCCGGCTGCCAGAGACGCCGCCGGCTCCGAGCAGCAGCTTCTGCACCGGCTCGGCAAACGCGGCGCGGTGGGCGAGCAAGTCGTCGAGAGCCTTTTCCTGCGCCCGGGCGGCGGTGAGCGACTGGCGGAGCTCGTCCCTGCGGCGCTGCTCGGCTTGCGTTTCCTGACGGGCGAACGCCAGGGCGCGCTCGGCGTGAGCGACAATCTGCTGCGCCCGGGCGCGCAAAGCACGGGCGCGCTCCAGCGGCTCCAAATTCTCCAAGATGAATTGTTCGGGCGCCGCCACCATCTCCTGCCACCGGCGGCCGGTCTCCGCGGCCAGCTTGTCCAGCTCCTGGACCGTGGCGGAGAGGTCGGCTTCCAAGCGGGCGACCAGCTGCTGGTTCTCTGCGGCGGCGGCCGTGCCGGCCTCTTCCTCGGCCAGCGGCTGGCGCTGCGCGGCCAGGGCGGTTAGCCGCTCGGCGAGCTCCTGCTGCTGGCGGCGGGCGTCGGCCACGCGGGCCTGCGCGCGCTCGAACTCGACCAGCACCTGCCCGGCACGGTTCTGTTCCTGGCGGAGGCTGGCCTCGAGCTCGTACTGGCGGCTGTGGCCAGCGGCCTGCTCTTGCTCCAGGGCGGCCAGAGCGGCGGAGAGCTCGCCCAGCTCGCCGCCGTTCTCTTCGAGCTGGGCGGCCAGGGCGGCCTCGGCGGCGCGGAAGCGCTCGAGCTGGGTGGCCAACAGGTGCCGGCGCAGGTCGGTGCCTTCGGTTTTCAGTTCCTGGTAGCGGCGGGCGCGGCTGGCCTGGCGCTTCAGGGAATTGAGTTGCCGGGTGAGCTCCTCGAGGATGTCGTTCACCCGCAGGAGGTTCTGCCGGGCGGCCTCGAGCTTGTGTTCGGCCAGGCGGCGCTTGGTCTTGTACTTGCTGACGCCGGCGGCTTCTTCGATTAGCGCCCGGCGGTCCGCGGGGCGCGAGGAAAGAATCTGGCCCACGCGGCCCTGCTCGATGATGGCGTAAGACTCCGGCCCCAGCCCCGTGCCTAGGAAAAGCTGCTGGATGTCGCGCAAGCGGCAGAGCTCCCCGTTCAGGTAATACTCGCTGGTGCCGTCGCGGTAGAGCCGCCGGGTGACGACCACCTCGCCCGGCAGGATTTTCAGGTTCAGGCGGTTCTTGCTCCGCTTCTTGGCGGGGCCAGCACCTTCCTCGGCCGCCGGGTCGCCTGCGGCGGGCTTTTCTTCGGCCGGAACGCTCTTTTCCGCCTCCGGGTTCACCAGGGTGAGGGTGACCTCGGCCAGGTTGGTGGGCGGTCGGCTGGCGGTGCCGTTGAAGATGCAGTCGGCCATGCGGCTGCTGCGCAGGGTCTTGGCGCTCTGCTCGCCCAGCACCCAGAGGATGGCGTCGGCGATGTTCGACTTGCCGCAGCCGTTCGGCCCCACCACGGCGGCGATGCCGGTGCCGTTGAAGACAATCCGGGTGCGTTCGGCGAACGACTTGAAGCCGAACATCTCCACCTTGCGCAAGCGCAGCACACGCGCCTCCTCTACCCGTACGGGTCTTGACCGAGAACCGGGAGGAGTACTGCCAAGAACGTTCGGCGGGTCTAGCACTTGTCAGGCGCAGCCCGAGGCGCTGCGGGTTGCGGGCTGACAAGCTAGCACGGAAAAGCCCGCCTTGTAAAGGGCCAAGCGAAAAATTCTTCTCGGGCCCGGCGGGCCAGGTAGCGGCGAGGAAGGCAGCGCCCTCCTGGGCGGGCTTCGTCGCCGCTACCCCCTCTGCCTTCAATCAGGCCACTATCAACGCCGGCGGTTCCTTGACCGTCGAATCCAGCGGCCACTAGAATGATTCGTTTGGCGGTAGCGCGGGAGAGCGACTAGATGCTGCGCTTTTACAACACGCTGACGGGGAAGGTCGAAGAGTTCCGGCCGCTGGAAGCCGGCCGGGTGCGGATGTACACCTGCGGGCCCACGGTCTACGATTTCGCCCACATCGGCAACTTCCGCACCTTCGTTTTTCAGGACATCCTGCGGCGGCTGCTGAAGGCCCGCGGCTACCAGCTCCTGCAGGTGATGAACATCACCGACGTGGACGACCGCACCATCGAGAACTCGCTCCGGGCCGGCGTAACCCTGCAGGAGTACACTGAGAAGTACGTCCGGGCCTTTCTCCAGGATATGGAGTTGCTCAGCCTGGAGAAGCCGGAAAAAATCGTCCGCGCCACCGAGCACATCGAGGACATGGTGGCGCTGATCCAGCGCCTGCTGGAGAAGGGCGTCGCCTACCAGGCTCCCGAAGGCCCGGGAGGCTCCTACTATTTTCGCATCCAGAAGTTCCCCCCCTACGGCCGGCTCTCGAAGATTGACTTGAGCGGCATCCGGGCCGGCGCTCGGGTCGACGTCCAGGAGTACGAAAAGTCCGACCCCCGCGACTTCGCCCTCTGGAAGGCTCCCAAGCCCGGCGAACCTTCCTGGGAGACGCCGCTGGGGCCCGGGCGCCCCGGCTGGCACATCGAGTGCTCCGCCATGTCGATGAAGTACCTGGGGGAGAGCTTCGACATCCACACCGGGGGCATCGACCTCACCTTCCCCCACCACGAGAACGAGATCGCCCAGAGCGAGGCCGCCACCGGCAAGCCCTTCGTGCGCACCTGGATTCACAGCGAGCACCTGCTGGTCGAGGGCGAGCGCATGGCCAAGTCGAAAGGGAACTTCTACACCCTGCGCGACCTCCTGGCCCAGGGCCACAAGCCCTCGGCTATCCGGTATCTTTTGGCCTCGGTGCCTCACGGCAAGCAGTTGAACTTCACCTTCGACGGGCTGCACCAGGCGGCCCAGTCGGTCGAGCGCCTCCGCAACTTCCGCCTCCGCCTCCAGACGGAGAAGTTTCCCCCGGGGACTTCCGACAAGTTAGCCGCGCGCATCGCCCGGGCCGTCCAGGAGTTCGACCAGGCCCTCGACGACGACCTCAACACCGCCGAAGCCCTGGCGGCCCTCTTCAACCTGGTGCGCGACGCCAATACGGCCATGGACCGCGCCGAGTTTCCCCGGGGAAACGTCGGCCCGACCGGCGACGCCCTGGCGCGGTTCGACCGCATCTTCGCCGTCATCGCTGAGGACGACCACGCCAAGCTCGCGGCGCTGAAGGACAAGCTGGAAGTCCCCGTGCCCGACTCCGGGGGAGCGGCGGCGCTCAGCGAGGAAGAAGTCGAGCGCCGCCTGGCCGAGCGCCGCCAGGCGCGCGCCCGGCGCGACTTCGCCCGCGCCGACCAGATTCGCCAGGAATTGCTGGAGCGTGGTATCATTGTGGAGGACACGAAGAATGGTGTGCGCTGGAAGCGCAAGTGATGGTTTGTGCTTGTCATTCTGAGCGGAGCCTTTGCCGCTCCTGGAGCTGCTTGGCTTCGAGTCGAAAGGCGGAGCGAAGAATTTCTGCGTTGAGATGCTTCGCTTCGCTCAGCATGACAGGAAACGGCCCAGCCTCGGTTCGTTCCTTGCGCCTTTGTTTACCCGCCTCCGCCCGGCCTAACCTTTTCGGCGCCGACTAAACTCCCTTTCCCGTAGGACAGACATTGCTGTCTGTCCGTCCGCTCCGCTTATTCTTATTCTGGAAAGGAGACCCCCGATGACAAAGGCGGTACCGGCGCTGGAAGCAAAACTCCCGCAGCTCAAGACCCCGCTGCCCGGCCCTGAGGCCCGGCGCATCGTCAAACTCGACGAACGCTACATCTCGCCCTCCTACACTCGCCCCTACCCGCTGGTGGCCCGGCGGGGCCGCGGCGCGGTGGTCGAGGACGTGGACGGGAACCTGTTCCTGGATTTTTCCGCCGGCATCGCCGTGGTGGCCACTGGGCACTGCCATCCCGAGGTCGTCCAGGCCGTCCAGCAGCAGGCCGCCGAGCTGCTGCACATGTCGGGCACCGACTTCTACTACGAGAACATGATCACGCTGGCGCAAAAGCTCGAAGCCATCACCCCGGGCGACTTCCCCAAGCGGGTCTTCTACGGCAACTCGGGGGCCGAGGCCATCGAGTGCGCGTTGAAGCTGGCCCGCTACGCCACCGGGCGCAAGAACTTCATCGCCTTCCAGGGCTGCTTCCACGGCCGCACCTACGGGGCGCTCTCGCTCACCGCCTCGAAGAGCGTGCAGCGGGAGCGGTTCGGGCCGTTCCTCTCCGGCGTGCTGCACGCGCCCTATGCCTACCCGTACCGCTGCCCCGTAGGCGCTCCCCCCGAAAAGTGCGCCCAGGCCTGCTTGAATTTCCTGGAAAACGTCCTACTGAAAACCGTGAGCGCGCCCGAAGAGGTGGCTGCCATCATCGTCGAGCCCATCCAGGGCGAGGGTGGCTACGTGGTTCCCCCCGACGAGTTCCTGCAAGGGTTGGAGCGGTTGTGCCGCCGGCACGGTATGCTTCTGGTGATGGACGAGGTGCAAACCGGTATGGGACGCACGGGCCGCTGGTGGGCCTGCCAGCACCCCGGCGTCACCCCCGACATTCTCTGCATCGCCAAGGGCATCGCCTCCGGGCTGCCGCTGGGCGCCTGCGTGGCCCGCGCCGACCTGATGAGCTGGCCGCCCGGCGCGCATGCTTCTACTTTCGGGGGCAACCCGGTCTCGGTGGCGGCCGCGCTCACCACCATCCGGTTGATTGAAGACGGCCTGATGGAGAACGCGCGGCGCCTGGGCGACACCATTCTGGGCAAGCTGGCCGACTGGCCCCGGCGCCACCGGCTGGTGGGGGAAGTCCGCGGGCGCGGCTTGATGATCGGCCTCGAGCTGGTCCGCGACAAAAAGACCAAAGAGCCGGCCCGGGAAGAGGCCAAAGCTTTGGTCGAGGGCGCTTTTCACCGCGGCTTGCTCCTGCTCACCTGCGGGGCCAGCACTGTCCGCCTGGTGCCCCCGTTGGTGATCGACGCTGAGCAAGCCGACTGCGCCCTGGCCCTGCTGGAGGAAGCCCTGGCCGAAATCGAAAACCGGTGAATCCCGACCGCATGCCAAAGCGCATCCTGGACGTGGGTTGCGGGTGCGTCAAAGCCCCTGGGGCCATCGGGGTGGACTCCAATCGGGATGCCACCGCCGCCGACGTTATCGCCGATTTGAACCGGCCGCTTCCCTTTGCCGAAAACACCTTCGATGGGGTGCGCGCCGTCCACGTCATCGAACACCTGGACAATGTCATCCAGGCCATGGAAGAATTGCACCGGGTCACCCGCGCCGGCGGCACCATCTACGTGGTCACGCCCCACTACACCGACTTCAGTTCCTTCCGCGATCCCACCCACCGCTGGCACCTGAACACCGAGTCCTTCCTCTATTTCTATCCCGGGGGGATGCACGGCGAAGACATGTGGTATACCCGGGTTCGACTGCGGCCGCGCCGGCTGCGCGTCCACCTGCTCAAGCTCTGGAAGCTGTTGGGGGTGGAATTTTTGGTCAACCATCTGCGGTGGTTCCGGCGATTTTGGGAGCACTATTTATCTTTTGTCATCCGGGGCAAGGTGATGGAGTTCGAATTTGAAGTCCTCAAGGGAATGGACGATACCGTCTGTGGGCGAAAGCGCTGACCCCGCATGAGCCAGCCCGCGCGGCGACGCATCCTGGACGTTGGCTGTGGACGCGGGAAATTTCCCGGCGCCATCGGCATCGACTGCAGCCTAGCTACCGAGGCCGACGTGATCTGCGATTGGGCGCGGGGGTATCCGTTTGCCGAGAGCCAGTTTGACGAGGTGCGCTTGATTCACGTGATTGAAGAAGTGCCGGACATCATGGCCGCCCTGGCCGAAACCCACCGGGTGGCCCGGCCGGGGGCGCGGGTGGTGATTGTGACGCCGCACTACAGCGACCACAGCTCCTACTGCAGCCCCACCCACCGCTGGCATCTCTCCAGCTTTTCTTTCTGGTTTTTCAGCGACAAGCCGCGCGAGTACGACTACTATGCTCCCGCCCGCTTCCGCGAGCGCCGGGTGGAGGTG
The DNA here is from genome assembly GCA_027717655.1 of Acidobacteriia bacterium AH_259_A11_L15. GTDB lineage: Bacteria > Acidobacteriota > Terriglobia > Acidiferrales > 2-02-FULL-67-57 > 2-02-FULL-67-57. The sequence goes on along the minus strand of JALLOH010000049.1, from coordinate 8,155 downwards.
CGGCTGCTGCGCCTTTGGCGTTGGCTGGGATTTGAGTTTTTGGTCAATCGCTTTCGTGCCTGCCGGCGTTTCTGGGAACACTACCTCTGCTTCTTTGTGCGCGGAAAGTACATCACCTTCGACCTGGAGGTGGTCAAGTAGCCGTGCCGCTGTTTGCCCGCGCCGTGTTCGGGCTAGTGAACCGCCTGGCTGCCCGCGGGGGCTTGCTGCCGGAAGAAACCGAAACGCCGGCCGATGCCGCCGAGGCGGGACGCCGGCGGCGCCGCACCGGCGTCCGCGGGGAGACTCTTGCTTACTGGTACCTGCGCCGGCAGGGCTACACCCTCGTGCGCCGGAACTACCGCACCCCGCGTCGCCGGGGCGAGATCGACCTGATCGGCTGGGACGGCGGCGTGCTGGTCTTCATCGAGGTCAAGACCCGCACCACGGACACCGGCGGCCCGCCGGAACGAACCGTGGACGCCGCCAAGCAAGAGGAGTTGCGCGCCATGGCCCGCGACTACCTGGCCCGGCGGCGGCCGGGCGAAGTTCCCTGCCGCTTCGACGTGCTGGCGCTGGAAGCCCGCCCGGGCGCCCTCCCTGTAATTCGCTTGCACAAAGGGGCGTTCGGGGCAGAATGAAACTTGAAACGGTAGGGAAATTGCTAATAATAGGCATGGAGAGGCAAGCGCGGGCGCCGGAACCCGGAAGGGAGGAATGAGCAGTGCCTGAATTGCGCAAAGACCCCATCACCGGCCGCTGGGTGATCATCGCCACCGAGCGCGCCAAGCGCCCCACCGACTACGCCAAGGAGCCGGTGGTCATCGAGGGCGGAAAGTTCTGTCCCTTCTGCTACGGCAATGAAGAGAAGACCCCACCCGAGATCATGGCCTACCGCTCCAACGGCACCCCGCCCAACACCCCCGGCTGGAACCTGCGGGTGGTGCCCAACAAGTTCCCCGCCCTGGGCATCGAGGGGGAGCTGGAGCGCGCCGGCGAGGGCATGTTCGACCGCATCAGTGGCATCGGCGCCCACGAAGTCATCATCGAGTCGCCCGACCACGATGCCACCTTGGCCCAGCTCTCCGAGAAACGGGTCGAGGACGTTCTCTGGTCCTACCGCGACCGCATCGTCGACCTCAAGAAAGACCCGCGCTTCCGCTACGTCCTCATCTTCAAGAACCACGGCGCCGCCGCCGGCGCTTCCCTCGAGCACAGCCACACCCAGCTCATCGCCCTCCCCATCGTCCCCAAACGCGTGCGCGAGGAAGTCGACAGCTCCAAGCAGTACTACCAGATGAAGGAGCGCTGCATCTTCTGCGACATCATCCGGCAAGAGCGCCAGTCCGCCGTGCGCGTCATCGCCGAGGACGACGTCTTCCTCACCCTGGCTCCCTACGCCCCCCGCTTCCCCTTCGAAGCCTGGATTCTTCCCAAGCAGCACAGCGCTGCCTTCGAAGAAGCGTCTGTGCCGCAGTTCGAGCGCTTGGCCGCGGCTTTGAAGACGCTCCTCCAGCGTGTCGACTCTGTCCTCGACCGCCCCGCCTACAACTTCGTTCTCCACACCACCCCCATGCGCGAGGACACCGAGCTTTACTTCCACTGGCACCTCGAGTTCATGCCCAAGCTCACCAAGGTCGCCGGCTTCGAGTGGGGCACCGGCTTCTACATCAACCCCACTCCCCCCGAGGTCTCCGCCCAGGCCCTCCGCGACACCCAACTCCCCGCCTAAACACCACCGGGCCGATCCTCGACCTCAGGCAGTCATCCCCCGGCCACCCCGCGCCACCGGCCCCCCGCTTCTTGTGTAGGGCGGGGGTTAATCCCCCGCCGCCGGCCGCAGGCAGGCCTGCCCTCGGCGCTTCCTTCTCTGCGCTCTCCGCGTCTCTGCGGTGAATCAACCCTTCACCCCTTCCCGGAGGCTCCCCCCAACGCACCACCCCCGCGTGTGCCTTGCGCCCCGATTCGGCTATACTGAAACAGCAGGCGCGGTACCCAAGTGGCCTAAGGGAGAGGTCTGCAAAACCTCCATTCGGGGGTTCGAATCCCCCCCGCGCCTCCAATCCCGCAGGGATTGTCCTGAGCGACCCCGCCAAAGCGGGGGAGTCGAAGGACACCGATTCGTGGGTTTCCCTCGTCCCGAAGCTTCGGGACTCGGGATAAACTCCTCCCACACCCGCGCCTCCAATTTCGCCCCCAGGCGAAATTGTCCCGAGCGAGTCCCGCGTGAGCGGGACGAGTCGAAGGGCAACCCGCTCCTCACCCTCAGGCCTCCGTAGCCCGCCGGCCGCAGGCAGGCCTGCCCTCGGCGCTTCTTCTCTCTGCGCCCTCTGCGTCTCTGCGGTGAATGCTCCTTTCCGCGCGCCCTCGACGCGGAAACCCTCTCTTCCTGTGTTATCATACGGCTAGGGTTCACCGGCATCGCTTTCTCTAGCCCCACGCGGCGACCATGAAGAAGTGCCCCGAGTGCCACACCAGCTACCCGGAGAGCGCCTCCTTCTGCCCCCGCGACGGCACCCAACTGGTAACCATCCAGGAGCTCGAGCCCGGCACCATCATCCGCCGCAAGTACCGCATCGAAGAAGAGCTGGGCCGCGGCGGCATGGGCGTCGTCTACCGCGCCACCCACCTGCTCTTCCGCGAGCCGCGCGCCCTCAAGGTCATCAACCGCGCCTACCTCGGCGACGAAAGCTTCGTCCGCCGCTTCCTCAGCGAAGCCCTCGTAACCCGCCAGCTCCAGCACCCTAACATTGTCCGGGTCGAAGACGCCGACGAGACCGAAGACGGCCAGCCCTTCGCCGTGATGGAATACGTCCCCGGGGAAAGCCTCGCCCAGACCATCGCCTCCCAGGGGCCCCTCCAGCCCCCCCGCGCCCTCCATATCGCCGCCCAGGTCTGCGCCGCCCTGGCCGTCGCTCACCAGCGCGGCATCATCCACCGCGACATCAAGCCCGACAACCTCCTCCTCTCCCCCCAGCCCGACGGCGCCGAGCTGGTCAAAGTCCTCGACTTCGGCATCGCCAAGGTCAAGGAGGAAGCCGGCCTCTCCCTCCCCGGGGCCACCCCCACCAAGACCGGCTTCTTCATGGGCACCCCCGAATACGCCTCCCCTGAGCAAGCCCTGGGCAAGAAAGGCGGCGAGCTCGACTTCCGCACCGACCTCTACTCCCTCGGCGTCGTCCTCTACGAGATGCTCACCGGCGAAGTCCCCTTCTCCGGCGACACCCCCATGGGCATCCTCCTCCAGCACATCAACAATCGCCCCCCCTCGCCCCGCGAGCTCAAACCCGAGCTCGACCTCCCCCAGGCCGTGGTCAGCATTGTGATGAAAGCCCTGGAAAAAGACCGCGACCACCGCTTCCCCTCCGCCGACGAAATGCGCCTCACCCTCGACCGCGCCGCCCACACCCTCCAATCCCGCCCTGCGGGATTGTCCAGAGCGAGTCCCGATGAAATCGGGACGAGTCGAGGGGCGACTCCCTCCTCTCCTCCACCCCGCGCAGCTCCGTCTCCTCCCCCACCCCAACCGCCGAAGCCCGTGGAGCCAAGGCCGGCGCCTCCCTCGGTCCGTCCGGCGCCGGTGCCGCCCGCGGCCGAGCCGGTCCCACAGCTGAGCCGCCTCGCGGTGCGCAACGTGATTGTCGCCCTATTGTTGAGTGGCGGCTTGGTGGCCGCTGGCGTGCTGGCCTGGCAGTGGATTCCGCAACTGATAGAGCGGGTCAGGGAAACTCGTACCTCACAAAGTGAGAGGGAACAAGACATCGAACCTACGTCGGCCGAGCAGGGGGAGCCGGAGCCCACGCCACTGTCGGCGGCGCCCACGGTTGACCTCCGGGCCGAGCCGACGGTTATTGAACCGGGACAGGCGACGACATTGTCCTGGGAGTCAACCAACGCCACCGAGCTAACCTTGGAGCCGGGCCTGGGCGCGGTCAGCTCGCAAGGTACAAGAAGCGTCAGCCCAACCGAAGACACCACCTACCGGCTGGTGGGCAAGGGGCCGGCAGGCACAGTGGAGGACAGCATCCGGGTTACGGTCAGGCGCGTGGTGGCCAACTTCGCGCTGGAGCGCACCCTGCGCGGCCACAGCTACCGGGTCTGGGCCGTGGCCTTCAGTCCCGACGGGCGCTGGCTGGCCTCGGCGAGTTTGGACAACACAGTCAAGCTCTGGGAGGTGGCCAGCGGGCAGGAAGTGTACACCTTGACCGGCCACACCGAGTCCGTCCTGGCCGTGGCCTTCAGTCCCGACGGGCGCTGGCTGGCCTCAGGAAGCAACGACGACACGGTCAAGCTCTGGGAGGTAGCCACCGGGCGAGAGGTGCGCACCCTGCGCGGCCACACCGGCGGTGTTCGGCAAGTGGCCTTCAGTCCCGACGGGCGCTGGCTGGCCTCGGCGAGCGGCGACAACACGGTCAAGCTCTGGGAGGTGGCCAGCGGGCGGGAGGTGCGCACCCTGCGCGGCCACACCCAGTCCGTCAACGCCGTGGCCTTCAGCCCCGACGGGCGCTGGCTGGCCTCGGGAGCGGGGGGGCCAGTCCCGGTTGGCGAGCAGGGTGACAGGACAATCAAGCTCTGGGAGGTGGCCACCGGGCGGGAAGTCCGCACCCTGACCGGCCACACCTGGACCGTCCACGCCGTGGCCTTCAGTCCCGACGGGCGCTGGCTGGCCTCGGGCAGCTACGACCACACGGTCAGGCTCTGGGAGGTGGCCACCGGACGAGAAGTGCGCACCCTGCGCGGCCACGCCGCTCAGATCAGCGCCGTGGCCTTCAGCCCCGACGGGCGCTGGCTGGCCTCGGGCAGTTGGGATAAGACCGTCAAGCTCTGGGAGGTAGCCACCGGGCGGGAAGTCCGCACCCTGCGCGGCCACACCGGCTGGGTCTATGACGTGGCCTTCAGTCCCAACGGCCGCTGGCTGGCTTCGGCAAGTGGGCCCAGGATGGCCTCGGTCTCGGGCCCGGACAACACGGTCAAGCTCTGGCGCCGCGTCCAGCAGTAAAGCCCGCACGCCCGATCCTTTGGCTTCGCTCGAGGCACACTTCATTTGTCATTCTGAGCGGAGCCCGGCCTGCCGGCAGGCAGGCCGAAGGGCGAAGCGAAGAATCCCGCAGCCGCGGGATGCTTCGCCCCGAAGCTTCGGGGCTCAGCATGACAACCCGACGCGGAAGCGGTATTCGAGGGTGACCTGGGAGGTAGATACCGGCCGGGAAGTCCGCACCCTGGGGGAGGGAAACTGCCGCCTGCGCGGCGCCCCGAGACCCTCGCTTCTATTTCTTGTCCCGCTCCTAATCCCGGGTTTTGGCGCCGGGCGGGGGCGGTAGCATACTGAGCCGCGCCTTGGCCGCTTGGAACGTCAGGCTGTCGCCCGCCAGCTCCGAAGTATCGGGGAACTCCGCGAGCTCCTCCGCGACCATCTCCACCCGCTCCGCGGCCAGCGGGTGAGTGGACATCAACTGCTCCAGCAGGCCGGGGTCGCCGTCAAACGCCTGCAGCTTCTCCAGCACCTCCACCATCCCCTGCGGATGCCAGCCCGCCCGCACCATGCTGTACAGCCCCAGCAGGTCCGCCTCCAGCTCTTCGTCCCGGCCGAACTTTCGCTCCACGAACAGCACCACCGGCCCGCCCAGCTCCGCCAGCATCCCCTGGACCTCTTCGTCGCTCAGCACCTCGAACTGCTGCCCCTCCTGGATGATCCGCTCCAGGATCACCTGCCGGGAGAGGTAGTCGCTGCCGTGGAAGCCGGCGATGTGCCCCACCTCGTGCCCCAGCACCGCCACCAACTGGCTCTCCGTCTCCACGAAGTCCAACAGCCCCCGGTAGACGTAGATATACCCTCCCGGCACCGCAAAGGCGTTGATCTCCGGCGTGTTCACGATCCGAAAGTGGTACGCCAGCTCCGGCCGCTGCGACGCCGCCGCCACCTGTTGCCCCACCCGCTCCAGATACATTTCCAGCAGCCGGTCCTCCAGCATCGGCAAATGCTGCTCGATCTCCACCGCCGCGTTCCGCCCGATGGCCACCTCTTCCGGGTCGGAAAAGATGTTGTAGATGGCCCGCGACGCTCGCGGTTCTTCCCCCAGCACCGGCAGCAGCGCCAGCGCTCCCGCCAGCCCTGCCAGCAACAAGTTTCGGCTCCGCACGGTTACCTCCCCGGCGCCTCCGGCGCCTTCTCCTCATTCTCTTGTTCGAGTTCCAGAGCGCGCAAGACTTCCTCTAGGATAAGCCCGTTCGTCTCATTCTGCACCACGCCGACGATGCCCGTCGGCGAAATCAACGGTGTCCCCCAGGCGCTGGGGTCCACCCCGGCCCCCAGCCGGATTCTCTTCTCCTCGGTCGTGGCCGGCAGCAGTACCAGGTCGGGCCGCGCCTCCTCCGCCGCTACGCCGCCGGGAAACCGAAACAGCGCCAGCCGCTCCCAGCCGGCCTCCTCCGGCGCCGGCTCCGCCTCCGGGCTCGCCGGCTCCAGGTGCGCCGCTGGATCGGTGAATTCCAGCAGCGCCAGGTTGGCCGGCGAGTCCCGCCGGTGGAGCTTGATCTTCTGTGGCCGCCCCTCCGGTTGCGGCAGCCAGACGCTTTCGATGTCGTCGTCCTCCGGCGTGCGCACCAGCCGGAGCTGCCCCCCGCGCAGGCGAAAAGCGCTGGTCGGGTCGAGCTCGCCCTCCTCGTCGCGCATCCGCGCGTTCGCCGGCCACACCCACAAATCATAGCCCTCCGCCTCCAGCCGCAACCCCTCCCGCTTCAGCACCCCGGCAATCTCCGCGTCGAATTTCCACGGGTGCACCAGCTCTTTCGGCAGGATGAACTGGTCCGGCCCGATCCGGAACCCCACCCCGAAGCACTCGAACCGCACCACGCGGTTCTCCTTACCCCGCAACCCGAATTGCAAGTAGGCCAGCAGCACCCGCGGCGCGTAGTTCTCCCAGAGCTCCCGCCGCCAGCGCGACGTCCACGTCAGCCCCGTCTCCACTGCCTCCCCCGCTGTCTCCAGCGCCGCCTCCGCGCTGCTCAACATTTGCAGGGCCGCCTGCCGCACCGGCTCCCCCCCGGGAATCTCCAGCGGCAGCTCTTCCCGCAAGGTCACCGGCACCCGCGCCCGCCGCGAGAGCGTCAGCACCTGGTAGAGCGCCCCCAGCTTGACGTCCAGGTAGGCCGTCCCCTCCAGCCGGATGCGGCTCTCGCTCAGCAGCAGCCGCAGCGGGCGCAGCGAGTCCAGGTCGCGGTAGTAGAGCGTCAGCTTCAGCGGCAGCTCCGCCGGCTCCCCCTCTTTCAATTTCACCTCCTCCAGCACCGGGTCCACGTAGAACGGCAGCTCGTTCACCCGCAGCTTCTCGAACACCACCTGGTGCAGCCTGAGCCCTTTCTGCGCCCTCAAGCCCAGCGTCAGCGTCAATTCGAGCTGCTCGGTGGTTACTTTCTTCACCGCGACCTTCTCCATCCCCACTTCCAGCAGCTCGCTCGCCGGCACTTCCAGCTCATCCACCGTCGTGCACTGCCCCCACGCCCCCACCGGCGCCAACAGCGCCGCAGCCAGCCCCGCAATTGCGCTCACTCGTCTCATCGCTCCCTACTCTTCCATCCCTTCAGCTCTTTGGCTCTTCAACTATTCGACTATCTAACTAACTCCTGCCCCCAGGCAGATGGGACAATGCTTCATCGCCGCCCTGGTACTTCAACGTTCCGCAGCGTTTGCGCCCGCCAGCTAGCGCCCTGGTCGCCGAGTGGCTTCCTGGCGCATCTCTTCCATTTTCTTCTCGAGGTAGGCGTCGAGGATGCGCGGCATCTCCCGTTCCAGACGCCGCACCATGCGATCTTCGGCCTGCTTGATTTTCTCGTCCATCCCCTCCATGGCCGTCTGCATCTCGCCCATGCTGGTCTCGAAGGTGCTCAGGCGCTTCTCCAGGTCCGGCATAAACTGCCCCACCGCCGTTCGGGCCTCACTTCGCATCTCCTGGATGGCGTCGTGGTTGCGATTGATCTGCTGGGCCTGGTAGAGAATCACGGCCCCCAGGGCCAGGATCAGCACCAGCGCCACCGCCAGCAAGTTGCGAAGTGTGTTCAGTCGTTGTTCGATCATCGCTTCTTCTCCTGGTGAAAGTTCCTCTTCCATTGCTGCTTGGGGAGTCGGGGGCGGCTTGCTCGGCGGGCCTTTCGCCGGGGGACAGCCTGCAGCTGGGGG
>JALLOH010000498.1 GCA_027717655.1 Acidobacteriia bacterium AH_259_A11_L15 | reverse complement strand
TTGGCATGAATATTTCGGTCCGCAGGAAGCCCGGGTCACAGTGGAAGCGGGTTCCGTCTCGCGCTTGACCCTGTACTATCGTAGTCCTGGCTAGGTCTTCCAGCCGGAAGGAGGAGCATGCAAAAGAATTTCTTTCGCCAAGGCCTCTTGCTCGTGGGCGGGGTGGCGCTGGCTCTGAATTTGGCTGGCGCGCAAGCGGGTCCCCGCCAGCAACCGGGAACAACCATGGGCATCTACACGCCGGAGCAGCACGACCTCTATGACGGCCACTTCGTGCTCTCCGCCCAGCGTGTCTTTCAGGTTGGCCGGCTCCACGACTCCCCCGGCTGGGACCATATGGACAACCGCGCCGAACGCGTCTTTCCCGTGCCCGGCACGGTCGAAATCGCTGTGGACGAAATCCA
>JALLOH010000497.1 GCA_027717655.1 Acidobacteriia bacterium AH_259_A11_L15 | reverse complement strand
TCAACAACCTGGCGGCGCTCTACCGTGCCCAGGGCCGGTACGCCGAGGCCGAGCCACTCTACCGCCGGGCACTGGCCATCTTCGAACAGGCCCTGGGCCCGGAGCACCCCAACGTGGCCACGAGCCTCAACAACCTGGCGGCGCTCTACCGTGCCCAGGGCCGGTACGCCGAGGCCGAGCCGCTCTTCCAGCGGGCGCTGGCGATTGATGAGAAAGCCCTGGGGGCAGACCACCCCGCTTTGGCCACTGACCTCAACAACCTGGCGGCGCTCTACCGCGCCCAGGGCCGGTACGCCGAGGCCGAGCCGCTCTACCAGCGCTCACTCGCCATAATGGAGCAGGCCCTGGGGCCGGAGCACCTCGATGTGGCCGAGAGCCTCAACAACCTGGGGTCGCTCTACGGTG
>JALLOH010000496.1 GCA_027717655.1 Acidobacteriia bacterium AH_259_A11_L15 | reverse complement strand
GGCCAGCACCACGTGCACCCGGGGCGAGTCCGGGTCCGGCCCCACCAGGATGGGCTCCAGCTTGTGCCGCAGGGCGACGTCGCTGCCGTGGGCTTCGGCCGCCGAATACAGGGGATGGTGCCCGTAGACAATGCGCCAGCGCGCCCGGCTCGCCGCCAGCGCCTCCTCCAACCAAGCCAACTGCTCCGGGTCGTGCTTGTCTTTCTCCAGCCGCGTGGTGTTGATGACGAAGAACTCCACCAGCGGCCGGCCGTCGGCGAACTCCCCCGCGGTGAAACTGTAGTACCCCTCCGGGCGCTCGATGTGGAAGCGTTCGTAGGCCTCGACTTCGTCCAGCCCGTTGCGGGTCTTCACGTCGTGGTTGCCGAGCGCCGCCCGAAAAATCACCCCGCGGGCGAGCAACGG
>JALLOH010000495.1 GCA_027717655.1 Acidobacteriia bacterium AH_259_A11_L15 | reverse complement strand
CATCGGTATCGTGGGGCTGCTGGCCTGGCTCTACCGGCAGTTGCTGCAAGCGCAAGCCTTGCCGCCAAGCGCGCCGACCTGGAAGGCCGCGCAGTCGCTGCGGGCTCCGCCCAGCCGACGGGAGCAGTTGCTGCGGCAAGCGCGGCGATTCTCTCCCCAGGAATTGCGCGGAGCCTTCGCCGCCTTGTTGGAAGCGGACCTGGCCCTCAAGTCCTCGCCGCCCGTCGTAGTAGGTGGTGAGGTTCTCGACCCGGATGATGGCTTCAGACTCGTTCATCCCTCTACCAGATGTAATAGAACAGGCCGCTGAAAAACATGTCGGCGGCGATGATCAGGGTGATGGAAGTCACCACCGATCGGGTCGTGGCCAGCCCTACCCCCTCGGCGCCCCCCTCGACCGTGAAGC
>JALLOH010000494.1 GCA_027717655.1 Acidobacteriia bacterium AH_259_A11_L15 | reverse complement strand
GCATTGGGCAGACGTACTCGGTCTTGGTGGCCGGCGCCGCCACCGTCTCTGGCTCCAGCGCCATGCCGCACTTGGGACAGAACCCCTGGCTTTCCTGCTTCACCTCCGGGTCCATCGGGCAGGTGTAAAGTCCGCGCGCTTTCGGCCGCTCTTTTTCTGCGACCGGGTGCGCCTGCCGCGCGTGCTCGCCGGGCTCTTCTTGGGCGCCGGCCAAGTATTTCGCCGGCCCGGCGCGGAACTTCTCCAGACAATGCCGGCTACAGAAGTAGTAAGTCTTCCCCTGGTGCGCGTGGCTGGCTGCGCCCGACTCCGGCCGGACCACCATACCGCACACCGGGTCCCTCACCTCATGACCTGTTTCGCAGGATTTTGCGGGGGCAGGCATTTCACTCCCCATTATAGCCCTAG
>JALLOH010000493.1 GCA_027717655.1 Acidobacteriia bacterium AH_259_A11_L15 | reverse complement strand
CCCAGATGAAGGCCAGCAGGGCGAACGCAAGCAGGTGTCGTGCCCGCATGAGCAAGGGATTCTAACAAAAAGGCCGACGGAGAAAATCCGTCGGCCCCAGGCCCGAAAGCCGGGCAGCGGTTAGCTCGGTCTGGGAGCCTGCCGCTGCTTCTCCCGTTGCTCGCGCAGGACGGCCTTGCGGCTCAGGCGGACCTTGTTGCCGTCAATGGAGAGCACTTTGACCATCACCTGGTCGCCTTCCTTGAGCTCGTCGCGCACGTTGCGGATGCGTTGCTCGGCGATCTCGCTGATGTGGAGCAGCCCGTCGGTGCCCGGGAAAAGCTCCACGAACGCCCCGAAGTCCACCAGCCGGACTACCTTGCCCAGGTAGGTCTTGCCCACCTCGGGGGTGGCGGTGACCGCTTCGATCAT
>JALLOH010000492.1 GCA_027717655.1 Acidobacteriia bacterium AH_259_A11_L15 | reverse complement strand
AGCAGCACCGCCTGCCAGCCCACGGAGATCAGCAGCCGCTGGTACGGCCAGAACTCTCCGTAGGGGGCAAAGAGAAGCCGAACCAGCGGCATCGCCAGCACGCCGAGCGACGCGCCCAGCAGCAGGTAGGTAAGGTAGGTGCGCTCACTCAAAGTGGCCCGGGCGCCCAACAGCCGGAGCAGAACAATCGTCCAGGCAGTCAGAACAAGTAATGAAAGGTACGCCATCATGAAGAATCTCTCACAGGCGGATTCCCCCTCCCATCTCCGTTTGTCGTGGCTGCGACTGCGAGTCCCCGAAA
>JALLOH010000491.1 GCA_027717655.1 Acidobacteriia bacterium AH_259_A11_L15 | reverse complement strand
CCCAGGGCTACTTTGACGCGTTTGGGAAAGTGGCCCGCCAGGTGGCGGACGGCGCGGCGCTCTTGGCTCAAGTGCGAATGATCAAGACCGAGCAGGAAATCGAGCGCATGCGCCTGGCCAATGAGCTGGCCGCGCTGGGGATGGAGTATGCCCGCCGGACTATGAAGCTGGGTATGAAGGAGAGCGAAGTGGGAGCGATGATCGAAGGCCACATCCACGCCCAGGGCGTGGGTTACCAGGACAAAGTGGAGATGGCCCGCGCCTTCACTCTGGTCTGGTCGGGGCCGGGTATCGCCACCTTCACCGCCACCTCCAACCGCCCCATCCAGGAGAACGAACCCACGCTGGTCGAGCTCTGGGTGGTGGCCGACGGTTACTGGACTGACCTCACGAAAAACCTCTGTCCCGGAA
>JALLOH010000490.1 GCA_027717655.1 Acidobacteriia bacterium AH_259_A11_L15 | reverse complement strand
CACTCACAGCAACGTCAATAGTCGCCCGGAAAGATATTATTCCATCCGCATGCTGGCGAACGGCCTCCGGGTCTCCGTGCCCTGCGGCAACGTCGACTGCGTCGGCCTGCGCCGCATCGTCAAGACCAACCAAATCCCCGAGGTGCTCTCCCGGCTGCAAAACGGCAGGATCAACAACCCCCGCGACTGGAAGTTCCGCTTCAAGCAGAACTCGGAAAAGCTCCGCACCGGACTGCTCGAGGAGGTGGCCGAGGTCTTCAAGAGCCTGCTGGCCCTGAACGGCCAGAAGGTGCTGAGCTTCCGGGAGAAGAAGATGCTGGAGCGCTGCCGGCAACTGCTGGTGGCCGAGTTGGCCATCGTGCGCAACGTCAGCGAGGCCACCATCGAGCAGACCCTGGACAAAATCCTGCGC
>JALLOH010000489.1 GCA_027717655.1 Acidobacteriia bacterium AH_259_A11_L15 | reverse complement strand
GCGAGGCCACCCAGGAGCTGCTGGCCGCCCGGCGCAGCCGGGAGAACCGGGAGACGGCGAAGAGGCGGGTCGTTCGGGCAGAGAAGTTGCGAGAAGGGAGGAGTCCACGCCCGCTGCCGGCGCCAGCGAAAACCGGGCGGATTCGAACGCCTTGGCGACGGCCAGCAGCCGGGCGGATTCCGGGGGACGCAATTGGCAGCAGCCCGGGTGCGAGGGGCCAGCGAGGGCCGAGCCGGTCTGGAGTGGCTCCCCCGGCGTGGGGCAGTGGGCGGGACACGCGGAGGCGACGGAGGCTTGCCCGCAGCCAATAACGGCCAGCAAGGGCTGCGCGATGAGAAACGCCGCCACCGCTAGCGTAGCTACTCTGAAACTCCTAGCCAACTTCTCCTCCCTTGTCGCAGTCAGCCTAGCAC
>JALLOH010000048.1 GCA_027717655.1 Acidobacteriia bacterium AH_259_A11_L15 | reverse complement strand
GGCTTGGGGCCGCGGCCACGGCCATCGGGCCGCTCGGTGGATTCTGGCGGTGAACACGCTGTTGGTGGTATATCTCTGGTACGGGCGGGTGCAATTTTGGCTCGAGCGCTGGTTGGGCTGATGCTGGTGGCGGGGCTGGCTTGCTCGCCGAAGTCCGCGCAGGCGCAAATCGTGGCGCCGGGCGGACGGACGGTGTTCAACCAGGCGGTGATGATCCGCAGCTTCGTCCGGCTGGACAACTTCGCCGAGGGCGTTCCCGGGGTGCGCGTGCGCCGCTGGGTGAACCCGTACGCGGTGGTCTGGTCCCCGTATCCGCACCTGAATCTCACCTTCGTTTCGCCGTTGGTGAGCGTGCAGGGGGAGACACCCGTTGAGGATTTCACCACCACAAGCTTCTCTGACGGCTTTCTGTTTGCCCGCTACGACCTGGTGCGGCACATCGCCCGGCGGGGTTACACCCGGCTCTCGCCCCTTGTGGGCGCCAAGCTGCCCACGGGCGGCGCTTTCGGGAACGGGTCGGTGGACCCCATCGGCGGGTTGGTTTTGTCCCACGTGCGCGATCCGCACTGGCTGGTCACCGACTTCCAGTTCACCTACACCACCGAGGGCGAAAATAGCCTTCGCTTTGGCAATCAGTGGCTGTACGATGTCGCCTACGTGTATCGACTTCTTCCCTGGGGGGACTTGGACATCCCCGCCCTTTATGTGGTAGTGGAGCTGAACGGGGAGCACGAGCGCCGAGCCCGGCTCAACGGCGCCCGGCTAGCCAATACGGGCGGCAATCTGGTGTTCCTCTCCCCCGGCATCGAGTTCATGCCCACCAACCGGCTGGTGCTGGAGTTCTCTTCTCCGATTCCGGTGAGGCGTGACCTGAACGGCCAGCAATTGCGGCCGACGTCATCTTTCATCCTGGGGGTGCGATGGTTGTTCTGAACGGGAGAAGTTGGCTCATCGCCGGGCTGGCTCTGGCGTTGCTGGCCGGCTGCGGGCTTTTCCGCGAGGAGGAGTCCAAGACGCCGGCGGGTCCGACTTACCGAGTCGTGGCCCGCTGGGGCGGGAGCGGCAGCGAGCCCGGGCAGTTCAACGGGGTGCAGGGGCTGGCGGTGGACGCCGAAAGAGAGGTGTACGTTACCGATGCCGAGAACTGCCGCGTGCAGGTGTTCGACGCCGAAGGGAATTTCCTCCGCGCCTGGGGGCGGTGCGGCGACGAGCGCGGCGAGCTGCGCAAGCCGATGGACGTGGCCATAAGCGCGCAGGGCGAGGTCTACGTGGTGGACTTTATGCTGGACCGCGTGCAGGTCTACGACCGGCAGGGGAACTTCCTTCGCGCCTGGGGACAAGCGGGCGACCGCCAGGGCGAGTTTTCCGCGCCTGTGGGGGTGGCGGTGGATAGCGAAGGCAATGTGTACGTCTGCGAGTTTTACAATCACCGCATACAGAAATTTTCGTCCCAGGGGAAGTTTCTGACCCTCTGGGGCGGCCAGGGCAGCGGCGAGGGGCAGTTGAACTACCCCGGCAAGCTCACCTTCGGGCCCGAGGGCTCCCTTTACGTCGCGGACACGCACAATTACCGGATTCAGAAATTCACGCCCGAAGGAGAGTTCCTGGGGGCGTGGGGCAGCTCGGGCACTTGGAAGGGGCAGTTCCAGGACCCGATCGACCTGGTGGTGGAGCCCGATGGGCAGATGCACGTGGCCGACAGCGGCAACTTCCGCCTGCAATGGGTGACGGCGGAAGGAGAGTATGTAACCGAGTGGGAGCTGCCCGAGCACCAAGGCCCGAAGTTCCAGTCGCCCGTGGGCCTGGCGCGGGACGCGCAGGGCTATCTCTATGTGGGCGACATCGCCAACAACCGCATCTATAAGTTAGAGCCTGTCTCAGGAGGCGAACGATGACGAGCCACTACAGTCGGACTCTGGTAGGCGCAGCGCTGCTCGGCCTGCTGTGGCTGCTGCCGCTGGCCGCGGCGGCGCAGGTGGAAAAGGCGGAAGTGCGCATCGACGGGATGACTTGACCGCTTTGAGCCTACGGGGCTGAAAAGGCCCTGCGACGCCTGGAGGGCGTCGGTGAAGTGAAGGTCGAGCTGAAGGAAGCCAAGGCAGTGATTCTCCCGGCTGAAGGCGAAAGCTTCGATCCCACCCGGATCCCGCAAGCGGTCAAGGATGCCGGGTTCAGCCCCGGCGAGATTGAGGTGACCGCCGCAGGCACGCTGCGGGAACGGGACGGCTTGCTGCGACTGGAGATGTCCGGCCCGGTGGCCGAGTTCGTGCTGGCAGACGGGGAGAAAGCCGAGGAACTGAAGAAGCGCCGCGACCTGCGGGGCCAGCGGGTGCGGGTGACCGGCAAGCTCTACCCCTCGCACGCCGACCGCCCCCCGGGCCTGACGGTGGAAGACTGGAGCCAGCCCGAAGATTAGCGGGCGGAAGCTGGTTCCTTCTCTTCCTCTTCTGCGGCGATTCCGAGCGCTTGCCGGTAGTCGAGCTCATAGGGCGGAGGGTCGCCGCCGGGGTCGATCAGGTAGTGCTCGAACCAGCGCAGCATCCGCAGGGTGAAGTCGAAGCGGGAGGCGGCGCGGCGGTTGCCGTGGCCTTCGCCCGGATAGAAGACCAGCCGCACCGGGGCCTGCCCGCGAATCTTCAGGTGGCGATAGAGCTCCATTGATTGGCTGGGGTGGACGCGGGGGTCTTCCTTCCCGTGCAGGATGAGCGTGGGGGTGCGGGAGTTGCCGGCGTGGTAGATGGGGCTGCGCTCGCGGAAGAGCTGCCAATCGTCCCAGGGACGTTTCCGCTGGTGGACCAGGTACATCTCGTTGGGGATGTCGGAGGTGCCGAACTTGGCGATGTTGTCGCTGATGCCGACGAACATCACGCTGGCGGCGAAGCGCTGCGAGTAGTAGGTGGCGCCCCAGGCGGAGGCAAAGCCGCCGTAGGAGCCGCCGGTGATGCCCACCCGGTCGGGATCAACCAAGCCGATATACGCCAGGTGGTCGTCGACCGCGTCCACCAGGTCGTCGAATTCCTTGCCGGCGAAATCGCCCTGACTCAGTTTTGAGAACTCGACCCCGCGCCCCGTGCTGCCCCGGTAGTTGGGATAATAGACGGCAAAGCCGCGGGCGGCGGCGAGCTGCCCCGGGGAAGAGTAACTGGTGAGCCAGCCGTTGCGGTAGTGGGCCTCGGGGCCGCCGTGGACTTTCAGGATCAGCGGGTAGAGCTGGGCTCTCTCTTCCTCGAGCGGCCGGATGAGGATTCCTTCCAGGCGCAGGCCGTCGCGGGCGTAGTAAGTGGTCACTTCCTGGCGAGCGAAGCGCATGTCCGCCAACCAGGGGTTGCTGTCCGTCAGTCGCCGGGGCCCTTCATCGCCGTGCTGCATGAAGAGGACCTCGGAGGGATGGCGCGGAGTCTCTCCCAGGAAGGCGGCGGCCTGGCCGTCGCGGGAGAGCGAGAAGTCGGTGAGAATGAACGGGGGAGTGAGCTTCGGCAGGCTGCGGGCGATGATGGTCTTCCGAGCCGTGCCGTCGCGGCGGATTTCGTTGAACGTGGTCCAAACACCTTCGTCGCCGAGGAACAGCAGCGTGTCGGCGTCCTCCCAAGCGAGGGCGCTGATGTGACCTTCATAGCCGGGCAAGAGGTTTTGCAGGGGGCCGCCGCCGGCCGGCGCCACCATCAGTCGACCTTCCAGCGGGTCGTTGATGTCGAGGCCGGAAATCAGCGCCAGGTGGTTGCCGTCGGGGCTCCAGGCGACTTGGCCGAGCTTGCCGGGATTGTCGAGGCGGGCCAGGATCTCTCCCGAGCCGGCGTCGACGACGTGGACCTGGCGGCGCATATAGTGGTCATCGATCAAAGCGGTGGGGGCCAGGGCCACGGCCAGCCGGTTGTCCACCGGGCTCCAGTGGAGTTCGGAGGCGGAGCCCTCCAGCTCCAACATCCGAGGCTTGGTTTCTTCTTCCAGGGTGGCGATCCAGACGCGCACCGGACGCGCTTCTTCTTCGTAGATTTCCTGGTTGAAGCCTTTCTTCTCGAGCTTTTTCTTCTCTTCGGGGACCGGCTGCTCAGTCAGGAAGGCTACACGCTCCCCGTCGGGGCTCCAGGAGTATTCCCGGATGTCGGTGCTGTGGCTGAGGACGCGGCGGGCTTCGCCGCCGTCCACGGGGATGAGGTAGAGGGCCTTGTGCTCTTCGTGGCCGCGCTTGGCGAGGAAGGAAATCGCCCCGCCGTCCGGGGTCCAGGCGACTCCGCTCACGTTCACCGGGCCAGTGACGAAGGGGCGGGAGTTGCCACTCCGGTCCACCACGTAAAGCTCCGCCCAGGCGGGCCCGTCTTCGTCCTCCAGCGGCCGGCGAGGGACGGCCAGCACGTAGGCGATGCGCTGGCCGTCTGGGGAGATTACGGTCTGGGTGACGCGGCGCAGCCGGGCCACGTGCGCCGCGGTGAAGACCTCCTGGGCGGCGAGCGGCAGGACGCTGCTCAGCAGAACGAGCGAAGATAGGAAAACCGCAGTGCGCGAAATGGCGGCGAGGCGAGTTTTGGAGGTCGGCATGGTGATTCTCCTCGGTGACAGTCTTAGCTTCTACTGGCCTTTCCGGTAGACGATGCGGCCGTCGAAGAAGGTGTAGAGCACTTGGGTTTCGGGAATCTCTTCGGGCGGGACGGTCAGGATGTCGCGGTCGAGCACCACCAGGTCGGCGAGCTTGCCTTCCTTGATGGAGCCTTTGATGTTTTCCTCGAAGGAGGCGTAGGCGTTGTTGAGGGTGAAGAAGCGGATGGCTTCTTCGACCGAAACGCGCTCCTGGGGGAACCAGCCGTCCGGGGGCTCGCCGGTGAGGGTCTGGCGAGTGACGGCGGCGTAGATGCCCAGCAAGGGATTGATGGGGTAGTAGGAGGCGTTGGTGCCGGGCCAGTCGGAGCCGAACGACATCGTAGCGCCGCCTTCGATCAGCGAGCGGAAAGCGTAGGCAGTGCGGGCGCGCGGCCCGATGCGCTCCTCCATCCAGCGCATGTCGTCGATGCAGTGGTAGGGCTGGACTTCGGCGATCAGGCCGAGGGCGCCGAAGCGGGCGAAGTCCTCCGGGTGGATGACCTGGGCGTGGACGACACGGAAGCGGCGTTCGCGCTCGGGGTTTTCCTCAAAGACGCGCTGGTAGGTGTCGAGCAGAATGCGGTTGGCCTGGTCGCCGATGGCGTGGACGGTGATGGTGAAGCCGGCCAAGTCGGCGTCGCGGATGAGCCGGTAGAGGTTGCCCTCGGGGAACATGATCTCCCGCAACTGGCCGCGGTTGTCGGATTGGTCCCGGTAGGGCTCGAAGAAGAGCGCGGAGTGGTTGCCCATGATGCCGTCCACCCAGCCCTTCAGGCCGCCCAGGCGGATGTACTGGTCGCCCCAGGCGTCGGAGCTGCGGGGGATGCGCCACAAGCGGATGTAGTCGCGGAGCTCCTCCCACCGATGCAGAGGCAGGCGCGCCCAGACGCGCAGGGTAAGCTCGTCTTCCTCTTTCAGGTCGCGGAAGAGCTGGAGTTGTTCGAAGTCAGAGGTGTTGTCGTGGATGGAGGTGACGCCCCAGCGGCGGGCTTCTTCCAGCGCCCGCAAGGCTTCGGCGCGGCGTTGGGCCAGGGAGGGCGGGGGGACGTGCTTCTGGACCAGTTCGACGGCCGCGCCGCGGAGCAGGCCGGTGGGCTCGCCGTCGGAATCGTGGAGGATTTCGCCGTTCTCGGGGTCCGGGGTTTCGGCGGTGATGCCGGCAATCTCCAGCGCCCGCGAGTTGGCCAGGAAGAGCTGGCGGTCGAAGCGGCTGATCAGGGCGGGGTGGTCGCCGGTGACGGGGTCGATAAGTTCTTTGAAGGGGAGGAATTCTTCGGTTACTTCTATGCTGGCGGTGCGATTGACGGCGCCGCGGGCCCACTGGGCGTAGGCGCCCCAGTCGCCGCCCACCAGCCAGGCACCGGGGGGGAGGCGCTCGGCGGCTTCCCGGACGTGCTCGCGAAAGTTGAGCGGGTCGTTGACGTCAAGCAGGTTCAGGCCCAGCAAGAGACGCCCGGCGGAAGCGAAGTGGGTATGGTTGTCGATGAAGCCGGGCAGCACCAGGCGGCCGCGCAGGTTGATGATGCGGGTGAAGCCCTCCCGCGACACTTGGAGCACTTCTTCCGTAGTGCCGACCTTGATGATGCGCTGGCCGCGGATGGCGAGGGCTTGCGCGAGGGGTTGGTCTTCTTCCAGGGTCAAGACTTTGGCGTTGATGAGGGCGATGTGGGCGGGGCGGATGGGATAGGAGCCTTGCCCCTGGGCGAGCAGGGAGAGACCCGAGCCGACCAGCAGCAGAAACAAGCAGAGAGAGCGCAGGCGCATTTTCGGTGAGGCCTCCGGCTGTCCGTCCGACGGGCTGAACCGGCGGCGGGCTACGGGTTGCGGCGCACGCCGGTGGGGCTTTCTCGGGAGCTCCCCCCGCCAAAAACATCCTGGACGATGTCGACGATGCGGGAGGTGCGCTCTTCCAGCAGGATTACGTTCCCGGCCACCACCACGCGCTTGACGCCCTCAGGGAGCTTAGGGAGCTGGCTCTCCAGGTTTTGGGGCAGCGGCTGGATGCGCTTCTGCAGGCCGGGCGGCAGGGTGCCGTTCTTCTCCAGGTGGCGCTGCAAGCCGGGGGGCAGGTCTTCGCGCTTGGCCAGGCCGGGCGGCAGGCCTTTCAGGTTCTCCTGGTTCGCGAACCACCCCCGAATGACGCGCTCCTGGTCGTGTCCGAAGGCACGGCCCTGGGCGGCCTCTTCGGCCTCGTGCTCGGCCTTCTGGCCGTGCTCGGCGGGCTTGCCTTTGTCTTTGCCCTTACCCTTGCCCTGAGCCGCGGCCCAGAGTGGCAGAGCCAGGATCAAAGCTACCGTTAGGATGAACCACCCTAGCTTCTTCCTCATCACTGTGCTCCTTGTGGGACGGGAAACCTGTGCGCTGGAACGCCGTCCACTCTACCCCACTAGGATGCGGGAAAGCAACGAGAAGCTGGCAGGAGAATCGTAGTAGTCGGCCTTCCAGTTTCTCAGCGCGCTTCGGGGGGCTCGGTGTGGATGGTGAAGCGGAAGAGCTGGGGGAAGCGGCGGCGGGCGCGGGTTTCGAGCCCCTGGGTGAGGTCGTGGACGCAGCCGATGGGCAACTCCCCGGCCAGGGTGGCGTGGCAGGAGGCGACGATCTTGCCTTCGACTTCATGGACCTGCACCTGGTGGATGTCGAGCAGCTCGGGGAATTCCCCGGGGGCGTCGCGCAGGTGGTGGGCGAGGGCGCGGGCCAGCTCGTCCAGTTGGGCGGCGGTGGCTACCCGGTGGCCCAGGGTTTCGATGTGGGTATTGATTTGGGTCACCTGGGGGAGCTGGCGGTAGATTTCCTTCTCCACCCGGTCGGCCAGGGTGTGAGCCTGGCGCAGGCTGAGCCGTTCGTCCACCTCCGCGTCCAGGTCGAGGATGAGTTGCGCGCGGCCCGTGGGGCCTTGCGGGACCCGGTGGGCGGAGAGCTCGTGGACGAGCAGGTCGTTCCGTTGGGCGATGACGCGCACCTGGTCGAAGAGGTCTTCGTCGACGGCGGCTCGCGGCTCCATGTGGACCATGACGTCGGCCTGCCCCAAGAGGCGGCGCACGGCGTGCTCGACCCGGTCGGAGATGTCGTGGACGCGCTCGAAGGGAATGGTGCGGGGGACGGCGATGGTGAGGTCGACGAAGGTGCGATTGCCCGCCCGGCGGGTGCGCACGCGCTCGACGCTGAGCACCCCCTCGACGCCGGCCACGGCGCTTTCCACCCGGGTGCGGAGGCCGGCGGGGGCGGCGTCGAGCAGGACATCCACCGTGCGCTTGCCCAGGCGCAGGCTGATCCAAACCACGAGGGCCGCCACCACCAGGGCGGCGATGGGGTCGGAGTGCCGCAGGCCGGTCCAACCGAAGCGCTCGGCCAGGAGCACCCCGACCAGTCCCAGGATGACCACCGAGGAGCTCCAAACGTCGGTGCGGAAGTGGAGGGCGTCGGCTTCCAGGGCCTGCGACTGGTACTTGCGGGCGACGCGGTCGAGGGCGCGGGCGCGGAAGTGATCCACCACGATGCTGACCGCCATCACCCCGAAGGCCCACAGGCTGGGTTCGACGTGGACTTCCTTGAAGAAAAGCCGGCTGACGGCTTCCCAGACGATCCAGGCGCAGGCCACGAGCAGCAGGCCGGTTTCGAGGAAGGCGGAGAAGTTTTCGAACTTGCCGTGGCCGTACTGGTGGTCGGCGTCGGCGGGCTTATCGGAGACGCGCACGGAGAGGTAGGTGACGGCGGCGGCGACCAGGTCGAGGCCGGAGTGGGCGGCCTCGGAGAGCACCCCCAGGCTGAGGGTGGTCAGGCCGACGATGGTTTTCAGCGAGACCAGCAAGAGCGCCGCCAGCAGGCTGGTCAGGGCGACGCTTTTCTTTTCGCGCTGCTCGTCCTGCCAGGCGAGTTGGTCGGCGGTGTTCATGGCGTCGGCGGCTTTTGCCGTTGGACTCGCAAACCGAAATGATATAACAGTTGCTTCCTGGCCGTCTCCTGAGAAGGCCGAGCACCGTGTCCTACTTTGGAGGGACGTAGTACCGCCTTGTAGCGAGCTACCCTACAAGAGTTCAACCCTGTGGCTCCTGCCACAGGGCCCAGCGGCGGGAGCCGCTGGGTTGAACCAAGTCAGGACAGTGCCAGGCCGAAAGGAATCCAGTGGCGCGCAAGAAGGAAAACGTGCTGGTCGAGTCGTTGGCGGTGCTGGTGTCGCCGGAGCGGGTGTGGGCGGCGCTGACTTCGCCGCGCGAGTTGGGGCAGCTCCTGCTGGGCCGGGTGGAGATGGGAGCACAGCCGGGGGCGCGGCTGGTCTGGCAATGGGGGGTGTGGGAGAAGCTGGCCCCGGGACGGCGCCGCTACACCTGGGAAGGGACGGTGCTGGAAGTGGTGCCGGGCTCGACGCTGGTGCTGGGCCCCGCCCCCAAGCTTCGGGGCGGGGCGGGAGCGCCGCCGGTGGTTACGCTGACGGTGAAAGGCCAGCGCGGGGCGGCGCTGGTGACGGTGGTGCAAGCCGCCCCGGCGCGCCCGGGGGAAAAGCTAGAAGACTACGAGCACGGCTGGGCGGACTTCCTGCTGAAGTTGAAGACGCAACTGGAGACAGAGAACCTGGAAGGAGAAGTATGGTGCCGGGCGCTGGTGCGCGCCACCCCGGCGCAGGTCTATCGCGCCTGGCTGAGCCCGGCGGCGCTGGGCAAGATTCTCCCGGGAAAAGCGAAGGTGCGGGCGAAGGTGGGAGGGCGGTTCTCTTGGCGGCACAAGCTGGGGAAGCACGAGCACACGGGCGCCTTCCTGGAGCTGAAAAAGTACCGGCGCATCAACTTCACCTGGGAGACCACGGCTCCCGCCTCCGAGGTGGCTATCGAGGCGCAGCCGGCGCCCTACGGGACGCTGGTGTCCGTGCATCACACGGGCTTGCTGGGGATGAACCGGGGGCAACTCTTCGGGCAGCGGATGTTCTGGCGGCGGCTGCTGGAGCGCCTGCGCTGCTACTGCGCCTTCAAAGGCAAGATCAAGACCGCAGGGTGACGGCCGCGCGCGGCGCGACTAAGCTCTCTTGACCACCAGACAACCGGCGATCATGTCGTGCAGGGCTTGTTTCTTTTGGGTAAATCCGGCCATCAGGTAGCCGATAAGGAGGGTCAACGAGGAGACGATTTTCGCCAGGTTGCGTCCCAGAGCGCGCCCAAAAGAGAGGCGGTTGCCGTCGGAGTCGGTGACCATCAGGCTCAGAGCTTTCTTGCCCAGAGTGGCCTGCCAGGAAGAGCTTTCCATGAAGGCGAAGTAAAGCAAGTACCCCGCGAACCCTATAAGGTAGCCTAGGACACTCCCGATGTTTTCCCACTCTCTCTCACTTAGCTCGACGCCGCCGGCTGCCAGCGCAAAGCCGAGGATAAATCCAACGATCACCGCGACGATGAGTACGCCTATGAGGACGACGATGTAGTCGATGATGTAGGCAACCAGGCGAAGCCAGAAGCCTGCGTATTGCGTTTCCCCGGCGGGGACGGCCAGGGCGCCGGCTACCGGCTTCCCGCAAGCCTCGCAGAATCGAACCGTGGCCGGAACCTCTTTGCCGCAGGATTGACAGAAGATAGTTCCCTCCCTTTCGTTCGCAATTCAGAGTGGGGGGCTATTTGGGCCGGCGGGCCGGTTTCTTTCCATACGGATGACAGTAGTCGAGTCGGTGTAGAAGTATCGTCGGCCCGTACGGTTGGGCTGCAGCGGTTCGGCGGTGAGTACGTAGTCATGCCATACACCGTTTCCGTCCGTGTCCACCGGGGTGTATTCAAAGACGTAGCCTCTGTACGTGCCCGAGGCCAGCTGCGGGTCGAGGAGGTCGGCGGCCTGGGCGTCGGCCGGACCACCCCCGGGGGGCGGCGTCATAGCTTCGAGGGTAGGCGGGTACTCGCCGTAGACGGAGTCGTAGGCAAAGAGGGCGCTATTCAAAGTTCGGAGCGAACTGACCGTGACGGACTCGTTGGCTGCTCTCCTGGCTTGCAGCAGGTTGGGGATGGCGATGGCGGCAATGATCAGCAAGGGAATGATCGCCACGCCCAGGTAACCCAAGACAAGCCCTGCCAGGGCCATCCCGGAGCCTTTCAAGCGGCCGGCGCTGCGGCGGATTTGGGAGCGAGACAAGTGGCCGAGGATCACGGCCGCTATTGCGGCGGGGAAGAAGAAGGAGAAGAGCCCGACGATGAGGCTGGCGATGGCCTTGCCGCTGGTTTCCGGCTGAAGGGGCGGAGCGGGGCCGGAGGGCCGGGGAGCCGTGGAAAGCGGCTTTCCACAGGAAGGGCAGAATTGAGTGGATTCGGAAGCCTGCTGGCCGCAGGATTGGCAGAACATTGTTCCCACCTCGGGAAAAGATTGCCGGGATACTACTCCAGCGGTATCTGCAAGACAAGCTTTTTCGGGGGGCCTCCGAGTTCCGTCCAGAAGAATTCTTCCTAGGATTCCACCGGCGAGCTTGCCCGGGGAGAAGCGAGGGCGGCGAGGAGGTAGAGGGCGGCGGCGCAGAAGAGCACGACGCGGAAGCCAAAGCTCATCGCCAGCAGCGTAGCCAGTACCGAGGCGAGCACCGAGGCGCAGCCGTTGACCCCCCAAGCCCAGGGCAACAGGGCGGGGCGGGCGGCTTGCAGGCGTTGCCAGGCCAGCGGGAAGGGCATTCCCATCAGGAAAGCCAGCGGGGCCATCAGCAGCAGCGAGAGGGCGGCGCGCGCCGGCGGGGAGAGGCCGATCAGGGGCGGCAAGAGACGCGGCAGCAGGAGCGCGGCGGTTACAGTCAACAGGGTGATGCCGGCGCAGACCAGCGGCAAGCTGCGCGGGGCGTGGAGGCGGCCTGCGGCCAGGCTGCCCAGGCCGCTCCAGACCAGCACCCCGGTCAGGACTACCGCCACGGAATAGATGGGGTTGGCGAGAAAGAAAGTGAACTTCTGGATGAGCATCATCTCGATGAAGAGGTAGCCGAGGCCGATGGCCAGGAAGTAAGTGAAGACGCGCCAGCGGCCCCTCGACTGCGCTCCCCTCGCGTTCGCTCCCCTCGACAAGCTCCCTTCGGCTGCGCTCAGGACAGGCGGGGTCTCCGCTTCGCTCCGACGGGACAAGCGGGGCCGGGAAGGCGCGGCGGTTCGGGCGCGGCGGGCGAGGAGCAGCGGGAGGAGAATCAGGACGAAGCTGATGACGGCGGCCTGCCCCAGGGTGGCGACCAGGGTCAAGTAGCCCCACTCGAAGAAGGGCAGCCACTGCCGGCCGTAGGTGCGCAGCAAGACGGGCAAGGCTTCCCAGCGGAAGAAGTGGCCGAAGTAGGGCCGGTCGTCGTGGGCCGGGCGGACATTGAAGGGGTAGTCGCGGAGGAAGGCGGCGCGGCGCTCGCCCCCCGCCAGGACGGCCCGGGCGGCTTCGAAATAGTAGGAGCGGGAGAGGCGATTGAAGCGGTTGGCCTGGCCGGGTTCGATGCCGGGATAGTAGTCAAGGTCGAACAGGCGTTCTTCGCAGAAGGTCTGGAGGGCGGCAATTTCTTCCGGGGTGAACGGGGTGCGCTTGACCAGCAGGGTAGCGGTGGCCCAGGAGCGGACCAGGGCCAGGTGACGAGAGGGGTCGGCCACGCCGCGCTCTTCCAGGGCGGTGACGGCGGTGGTGAAGAGCTTCAGCGTGTCCCGCGGGGGCATCTGCAGCCAGCGGGTGATGGCCAGCGTGCCTTGTGGGCTCAGGTGTTCGACGTAGGCATCGAACGCCTCCACCGTGTAGAGGAAGTTTTCGTTCAGGGCGTGCACGCCGGCGGTGGCCGTGGCCAGGGAATCGAGCAGGGAAATTTGGATCAGGTCGAACTTCTCTTGCTCGGGCAGGCTTTCGACGAAGCCGCGAGCTTCGGCGACGTGGGGGCGCACGTTGGGCAGACTGTAGGGGCGGCCGGTGAACTCGGCGAAGGTCTCCTCGACCAGGGCGATGGTCTGCGGGTTGAGCTCGACGGCTTCGATGCGGCCGGCGGAGTGATAGAACGCCAGCAGGACGTCGCTGCCGCCGCCGGTGCCCAAGAGCAGGACGCGGGCGGCTGCGGGCTCGGAAAGCAGATGGTAAGGGGCCGCGGTGGAAGTCCAGTCGAGGAAGGTGAGCGGCTCCCGGCGGCCGTCAAAACGCGTCAGAGCGCCGGCGCTTTCCGCATCGAGGAACAGGCCGAGTTGGGGCGCGGGCGTGGCGGGCGCCACCAGGCTCAAGCCGGGGGCGTGGCGGAAGGCAGGGCTGCGCAGCACCTCCACGCGGCCCAGGGGCGAGAAGCGTCGGGCCACAACCTCGGCTTCGGGCAGGTTCAGGTTGGTGCTCAGGCCCTTGTAGGGGGAGAGGCGGATATGAAGGACGTCGCTCGCGTGCAGCGCGTAGAAGCCGCCGACCAGCACCAGCAGCAACCAGGCCCGGGTGCGCGGCTTGAAGGTTTGCAGGGAGAGCAGGGCGGCGGTGGCCGCCAGGACATAGATCAACAGGATCGCGCGCGCCGGGGGGACCAGGGCAAGGAAGACCACCAGCAGGAGCGCGCCCAGGCCGGAGCCGACCAGGTTGAAGAAGTAGACCCGGGGCGCCTGGCGGGCGCGCTCGAGGAGCAGCAGGGCCACCGCCACGGCCGCGAAAAAGAAGGGCAGGAAGAAGATCATATAGTAGGCGGCGAGCACCAGCGATTGCTTCAGGTCCCACAACAGCAGCAGGGGTTCCAAGGGCAGACGCTGGGCGGCCAGGAAGCAGAGGGGTAGGGAAAGGGCAAAGAGGAAGGAGAAGAGCGCGAAGGTGCGCTCGGTGTCTTTCGGCTTCCAGAGCGCCAGCAGGGTGCCGCTGGCCC
Source organism: Acidobacteriia bacterium AH_259_A11_L15 (assembly GCA_027717655.1). Taxonomy (GTDB): domain Bacteria; phylum Acidobacteriota; class Terriglobia; order Acidiferrales; family 2-02-FULL-67-57; genus 2-02-FULL-67-57. The sequence goes on along the minus strand of JALLOH010000048.1, from coordinate 2,562 downwards.
CGAAGCCGAGCAGGGCGATAGAGATGACCATATAGGCGAGGTGGTGCCAGAGGGCGATGGAGAAGGCGCGCATCAAGGCGAGCTCGTAGGCGAGGCTGGCGGCCGAGAGCAGGAGCAGCGCGAACAGCAACCGCATAGGGGGATTCTACCGGGTTGGCCGCCGGGAACCAAAACCCCGGCTGGGGCGATAGCAGATGGCTTGACAGTGTCTCAGCCGGGAACCTAGAGTCAACGGGCAGAGGCGGTTTGAAGGAGGCAACCATGCGAAGGTGGGTGGGATTGGCTTTGGCGGCTCTTGTGGCTTTCTCGCTTCCCGCGGTCGCGGCGGCGCAGGAGCCGGTGCCGCTGCCGGTGCGCAAGGTGGTGCTGTTCAAGAACGGGATGGGCTACTTCGAGCACCTGGGGGAGGTGCGCGGGGCGCAGGTAGTGGAGATTGTCCTGCCCAGCTCGCAATTGAACGACGTGCTGAAGTCGCTGACGGTGATCGACCTGGGGCGGGGACAAATCGCCGGGGTGACCTACGACTCGGCGGCGCCGCTCGCCCGGCGGCTGGCTGAGCTGCCCATCGATCTGCGCTCGGTGCGCGGGCTGGTGGATTTCCTGAACGCGATTCGCGGAACCGAGGTGGAGATTCGCGCCCCGGGCGGCACCATAGCGGGCCGGCTGATGGGGGCCGAGCTGCGCGCGCGCTCGATCAACCAGACGACCACGCAGGTGGTGGAGGTGTCGGTGTTCACCCCCGGCGGGGAAGTCCGGATCGTGGATCTGGAGTCGGCCGGGGGCCTGCGGGTTACGCAGGAATCGCTGGCGGGCGACATCACCCGGTACCTGGGCCTGCTGGGGAGCGCGCACGAGCGCGACCTGCGGCGGCTGCGCATCCAGACGGTGGGCCGGGGGCGGCGGCAGCTCTACGTCAGCTACACCTCTGAGGTGCCGATCTGGAAAACCACCTATCGCATCGTGCTGGACGAGGGCCAGTCGCCGCTGCTGCAAGGCTGGGCGGTGGTGGACAACACCACGCCGTTGGACTGGCTGGACGTGGAGTTGTCGCTGGTGGCGGGGGCGCCGGTGAGCTTCGTCTACAACCTCTCCCAGCCCATCTACGCCCGCCGCCCGGTGGTGCCGCTGCCGGAGGGCGTGCTGGTGAGCCCGCAGACCCACGAGGCCACGCTGGAAGAACAGGAAGCCGCGGTTGGCGGGGCGCTGGCGTTGCGCGCGGAATCGGATGAAATGCGGCGGAGCCGGGAGAGGGCGGCTTCCCTCGCGCCGCCGGAGGCGAAGTCCGCCCCGGGCATGGTGCCCGGGCGCATCGGCGAAATGGTGCGGCAGCAACCCATTCAGGCGGCGCAGGCGCAGGCGCTGGGGGAGCAGTTCGAGTACCGGATTCGCCAGCCGGTGAGCATCCGGCGGAACCAGTCGGCGCTCTTGCCCATCCTGCACACGGACGTGAAGGGCGAGAAGGTGTCGGTCTTCAACGACAGCAGGGGGGACCTCCGGCCGCGGCTGGGCTTCTGGCTGGAGAACTCAACCGAGCTGACGCTGGACGCGGGCTCCTTCACGGTGATTGACTCCAACGCCTTCGCGGGCGAGGGCCTGACCCAGACCATCAACCCGGGGGAGCGCCGGCTGCTCAGCTACGCCCTCGACCTCGGCCTGGAGGTGGCCACCAACCGCGGCACCGAGCGGGTGCGGGTGGAACGGGTGGAAATCCACCGCGGGGTGCTGCGCTTCCACCGCCGGGTGGTGGAGAAGAAGACCTACACCGTCCGCAACAACGACGCCAAGCCCCGCTCCGTGATCCTGGAGCACCCGGTGCGGGCGGGGTGGGAGTTGATCGACACGGCCGAGCCGGTCGAGTCCTCGGCGAGCTTCCATCGCTTCCGGGTGGAGGTGAAGCCGAAGCAGACGGTGGAGTTCGCGGTGCGGGAGGAGAACCCGCAGCAGACCACCTACGCGCTCACGAACATCACCCCGGAGCAGATTACCCTGTGGGTGCGGCAGAAGGCGATTGACCGGGAGATCGAGCAGGCCTTGCAGCGCATCGTGGCCAAGAAGAACGAGATCAACGCGCTGAACCAGCAGATCCAGGCGCTCGAGCAGGAGCAGAACGAAATCTTCCGCGACCAGGAGCGGGTGCGGAACAACCTGGCCCGGCTGGGGCGCACCCCGGAGGAAGCCAACCTGCGGCTGCGCTACATCCGGCAACTCGAGCAGCAGGAGAACCGCCTGGGGGCGCTGCGAGCGGAGCGCGCCCGGCTGGAGGACGCCCGCGCCGCCGCCCAAAAGCAGCTCGACCAAATGCTCCAGAACCTGAGCTTCGACCGCAAGCTGTAGAAGTGCAATCCCTCGCTGAGCCCGGTGGCACCTGCCACCGGGGTGCAACGGGTGAGCTTGGATTCCCCCAGGCAGGTGCCTGGGGGCTCGGCGTGTGTTTCTTATTCTGGGTAAGGTATGGGTTAACCCCCCACCTCAGGGGCTAAAGCCCGTTCTTTTATTGCTCCTTATCGGCAGGCTTAAAAGCCTGCCCTTCCGTTTCCCACGCGGCTACCTCCATAGCCATAT
>JALLOH010000488.1 GCA_027717655.1 Acidobacteriia bacterium AH_259_A11_L15 | reverse complement strand
GGCCTGCACCTCCCCGAGCCCAACTGATTCCGCGCCGTTGGCGGAATCATCCTGAGCGCAGCGAAGGATCTCGGCCCAGCGCCCCGCCTACGGCAGCGGCCAGCGACGTCTAATCCCCAGCTTCTTCCACAGCTTTCCCCACTGCCAGATGCCATACGCCGCTTCCCTGGGCAGGCGATAACCGAGTTGCCGGGTGAGCATCATGACTTGCCCGCGGTGATGCGCATCGTGCACGAGCATCAGGCCCAGGCAGGCGACCGCCTCCGGAGAGGAGGAGCCTCTCAGCCTTGCCGCGAACACCTCCGCCAGGGCGGCGGCGCTGCGCGCCAGCGCGCGGGCGGCCTGCTTCCGGGTGAGCTTGTGGCGGCTGGTGGGCGGGGGTCGGCGACGGCCCTTCGCCCACACGGTCATCC
>JALLOH010000487.1 GCA_027717655.1 Acidobacteriia bacterium AH_259_A11_L15 | reverse complement strand
CCTCACCACCTACTACGACGGGCGGCGGATCTTGAACCGCATCAATCTGGCGATTCCTCCCCGAGAGACCATCGTGCTGCTGGGCTCGAGCGGCACGGGCAAGAGCACTCTGCTGCGGCACATCCTGGCCCTGGAAACCGCTTCCGAAGGGCACGTCTTCATCAAGGACGTAGATGTGTGCCACTGCCCGGAGGAACACTTGATCGAGCTCCGCCGACGCATGGGCGTGCTCTTCCAGAGCAGCGCCCTGTTCGGCTCTATGAGCCTGGGGGACAACGTCGCCCTGCCGTTGCGCGAGTGGACCAAGCTGGACGAAACCACCATTGACGTCCTGGTCCGGATGAAGCTGGGGCTGGTGGGCCTGGCTGGCTTTGACCAGTTGATGCCCGCGCAATTGAGCGGCGGCATGAAGA
>JALLOH010000486.1 GCA_027717655.1 Acidobacteriia bacterium AH_259_A11_L15 | reverse complement strand
CAACTACACCGTGTCCCGAAACAGCAGCAATGCCAGCAGCGACCGCGACAGCGACGCCTTCAATGGCCCCTCCGACCCCTTCAACTTCCTGGCGCTTGATTTCGGCCGCAGCCAGCTCGACATCCGGAACCAGTTCTCCGCCTACGGGTACTTCCTCCTGCCGGCTGACATCGAGTTCAGTACTATCATTGCGGCCCGCAGCGGGCGGGCCTTCCCGGTGTGGTCCAGCCTGTGCAGCGACACCCCGGCCAATAATCCCAACCTGACCGCTGATGTTGTGGCACCATTCGGTTTCGCGGGGGTGACCGGGTTAGGTTTTCTGTTCCAAGACTGCTTCCAGTCCTCCAACAACTTCAATCCGGTGCGCCCGGTGGTGGGGGGCGAATTGCTGGGGCGCTATCCGCAGCGGAACGA
>JALLOH010000485.1 GCA_027717655.1 Acidobacteriia bacterium AH_259_A11_L15 | reverse complement strand
CAACCCCGTGGCTCCTGCCACGGGGCCCAGCGGCGGGAGCCGCTGGGTTGAACGAGATTAGAGCACTGCCACGAGCGAGCAGTCCATTGGCTGTTTGGCTTCCGGCGGGTGGCGGGGGTTGACCGCTGGTTGGCTGCCGGAAGTCGAGCAAATCCGCACGCCTGAGGCACGCAGCGGCGCCGGGCGCGGCTAGGGTTTTTTTTCGTCGTCGGGGGGTTTTTCGGGCAGGGTGATGATTTTCTCGCCCGGGCGAGCCATCTGCAATTGTTCCCGCGCGACGCGCTCGATGGCTTCGGGATCATTCTTCAACGCCTCGATCTCTTGCGCCAGCCGGCGGTTCTCTTGTTCCAAGCGTTCGATTTCCTGTTGCAATTGTTCCAACTTTTGCTGATGGCGGCGCAGGGCCAGGTAGCCG
>JALLOH010000484.1 GCA_027717655.1 Acidobacteriia bacterium AH_259_A11_L15 | reverse complement strand
GACATCTATGAAACCCTCTAAGCCGACAGATCTCCCTCCGACCTCTAGTAATTCCCGGTTGTTCCGCAGACCACCCCGCACGATGATATTGGGCACCCATTCTGACCGCTCGCGCCTTACCGCTTGTTCTGCCTTTGCCACCGCGGCCTGGGCGCTTTTGAGTTCTGGGCTTTCGCGCAGCAATCTTTCTAGAATGCTCTCGAACTGCAACTCTGGGACTTGCTGATCGAGCGTATCTTCCAACGGCGCGGGGCGCAGCGAGGGGACCCCCACCACCGCTGTCAGCTCGCGCCAAATGCGTTCACGCTGGTTTTGGGCCATCAAGAAAGCTAACTCGGCGCGCTCGGCTTCGACTTCGGCTGCGATCAGGTCCGGTTCATCGGCCTGGCCGACGTTATAAAGCTGCCGTGAAATGTC
>JALLOH010000483.1 GCA_027717655.1 Acidobacteriia bacterium AH_259_A11_L15 | reverse complement strand
CAGTTGATGAAAACGAAGGGGCGATCGTAACGGGGACTCAACTCGTGGATGCGCCAGTTGGTGAACGAAAAGATATTTCGGGAGGACCTTTACTACCGCATCAGTGTGATCCCCCTGCGGGTGCCGCCCTTGCGTGAGCGAAGCGACGACATTCCTGTTCTGACACTCCATTTTCTTCAGCGGTACAGCGAGCAGATGAGCAAGCCCATCCGGGGAATCGCCGAAGACGCCCTGCGGGCCCTGCAGGAGTACTCCTGGCCGGGCAATGTGCGTGAATTGGAGAACGCCATGGAGCGGGCGGTGGCCCTGGAAATGGGCGAGGAAATCAGCCTGCGCAACCTGCCGGAGCATGTCAGCCGCGTGGCGGCTCCCGTCCCGGGTGACTCTTTGCTCCCCGACGAGGGGATTGACCTCGAGA
>JALLOH010000482.1 GCA_027717655.1 Acidobacteriia bacterium AH_259_A11_L15 | reverse complement strand
TGGCGCCGCTCGTGCTGGTCGCTTGGTCGATGGGGGTCCCGGAGGCTGTCGCCTACGTCGACCAGTTCGGGACTGATACCCTGGCCGCCTTGGTGCTCGTTGATGGAATTGCGGGAGCTGACTTCGACCCGGTGGAAACCCCACAATCCTTCCGCTGGGCTCACTCTTTCCAACTTGACCGCCGCAAGGCGACGGACGCCTTTGTACGCAGTATGTACATGAATCCCGGAATCAAAGCCGATGAAAAGTACCTCCAGCGCGTTTTCGAAGCGGCGCTTCGCACGCCCACCAATTCCGCCATGGCCCTGATCCTCGCCTACTTTGCCACCGACCTACGGCCGGCCCTGGCCAAGATCGACAAGCCGACCCTGATCATGGTGGCGCAGAGCCCGTGGATGAGGTACTACGAGGAACTGCAC
>JALLOH010000481.1 GCA_027717655.1 Acidobacteriia bacterium AH_259_A11_L15 | reverse complement strand
TATAGGAGCATTTCGGGTTCCAAACAACTCATTCAAAGTATCTTGTTGTAAAGCAGGCCGTCATAGCCCAGCGCCAGGCGCTTCACCCATTCCGGCTGGGAAATGTAGAGGAATTGCTCCTGGACGCGGAAGCGCACAAACTGGCCGTCGATGCGGCGCTGGAGGGTCACCAGGACATACCCGCCCGCCAGGAACGCAACCAGCACGAGCGGCAGCCAACGCCAGGACCGGAACATGATCTACCCCAAGTTGCGCTTCTCGAAGATGACGACGCTGAGAACCAGCACCAAACCGATATAGACCAGCGCGTAGGCGGTGTTGCTCCCCACCAGGCTCAACGGCACCGGGTTACCGTGGGCAACGGTGGTGATGACGTTGAAATTGTGGAAGTGGGGCAGGGCGTAGTACACGCCCCAGGCC
>JALLOH010000480.1 GCA_027717655.1 Acidobacteriia bacterium AH_259_A11_L15 | reverse complement strand
TTTCTGAACATGGGCGTGGAAGCCTACAACTTCGTTTCTGCATTGAACTGCATCCTGGCACAGCGCCTGGTGCGGGTGCTGTGCCAGAACTGCAAGCACCCGGTGCGCTACCCGCGCGAAACGCTGGAGGAGTCCGGGCTGCCCTACGAGCAGTGGAAGGACGTGACTTTCTGCGAGGGCACCGGCTGCCTGGAGTGCCACGGCACCGGCTACCGGGGGCGCACCGCCATTTGCGAGCTGCTCGACCTCAGCGACGCCATCCGGGAAATGATCGTCGAGAAAAAGCCCACCTCCGAGATCAAGAGCGCAGCCCGCGGGGAGGGAATGCGCTTCCTGCGGGAATCGGGGCTGGAGAAAGTCCGCGCCGGCGTCACCACCCTGCGCGAGCTCAACAAGGTGACCTTCATCGAGCCGGTCTAGCC
>JALLOH010000479.1 GCA_027717655.1 Acidobacteriia bacterium AH_259_A11_L15 | reverse complement strand
TGAGCGATTGCAAGAAGCCGGCCGTGTCTTCCGCCATGCCGAAGTGCTCGATCAGGTGGGCCAGCACCATGGCGTAGAGCATGACGTCGAAGGAGTCCAGCAGCCAGCCCAGGCCGCCGGCCAGGAGAGTCTTGCGCTCGTGGGGAGTCGCCTGGCGCAGCCAGGCCAACCACGGAGATGGAGCGTCGCCGGCCATCCGCCAATGCCGGTCTTATACCTGAACCCACTCCTCCGGGGAAGCCTTCCCAGAAAAACTTGCTTTTCCGTTGGTTCTTGTGCTACCTAGGCGGGGGGTTGGGTTTCTTCTGGAGTGAAATCCCTGCCAAAGGGAGGTCTTCCCATGGGGCAAACACCGCAAGGATCCCCGGCGCCATCGGGCGGGCTGGAGCCGCACATTGCCGCGGCGCTCGCTTACCTCTGGAT
>JALLOH010000047.1 GCA_027717655.1 Acidobacteriia bacterium AH_259_A11_L15 | reverse complement strand
AGCCCGGCGAAGCCACCTCCAGCACGTAGCGACCGGGCACCAGGTCCTCCACCTCCAACCCCTAGAAGCCCCCGGAGTAACCCCTCCTCTCCTCCTCGGGGGGAGGCTGCGCCGGGGACTTGCCGGGGAACTTTCCGCTTGCTCCCCGCAGGGCCGGACGGTATACTGAAAAAGGAATTGGCGGCCGACCCCAGTGGGCGTGAGCCCACTTTTTTGTTGGGGAGCAATGGAGCTGGAGCGGATCAACCAAATCGCTGAGCGCGTGGCTGGCTCGGAAGGGCTGGAGCTGGTGGCGGTGGAGTGGGCCGGGACCCCCAGCCAGGGGGTGCTGCGCCTCGTCATTGACCGCCCGCAAGGGGGCGTCAGCCACGCGGACTGCCAGGCGGTCAGCGAGCAGGTAGGAGCCCTCCTGGACGTGGAGGACCTGGTGCCCGGTCGCTACGTGCTGGAGGTGGCTTCGCCGGGCTTGGAACGCAAGCTCTACAATCCGGCCGATTACCAGCGTTTCCGGGGCCGGCGGGTAAAGGTTCGCCTGAGGCAGCGCATCCAAGAGCTGCCGGGGCGGCGGTTTCAGGGGGAGTTGGCGGGCTTGGAGAACGGCGTGGTCAGCTTCCGGGTGGACGGCGAGACCTTGCGAATTTCCTACGACAACATTGCGGCGGTCAATCTAAAAGTCGAACTCTGAGGGTGACGGGGCAATGGCGATAAGCTTGTTGGTACAAACCATCGACCAGCTCAGCCGGGAGAAGGGCATCGAGACGGAGGTGGTCATCTCCGCCCTGGAAGACGCCATGGTGGTGGCGGCGCGGAAGTACTACAAGACGGCCGAGGAGATGCGCTGCCGGTTCGACCGGGAGACGGGGAACCTGACCGTGTACGTGGTGAAGAAGGTGGCCGAGCCGGTGAGCGACCCGGTGCTGGAGATGAGCCTGGAGGAGGCGAAGCGCATCGATGCCGGGGCCGAGGTAGGCGGCGAAGTCTACCTCCCCAAGCCCACCCAAGTCTTCGGGCGCATCGCCGCGCAGACGGCCAAGCAGGTCATCCTGCAGAAGGTGCGGGAGGCGGAGCGGGAGATCATCTACGCCGAATACAGCGGGCGCGTGGGTGAGCTGGTGCATTGCGTGGTGAAGCGGGTGGAAGGGCCGGAAGTGATCGTGGAGCTGGGGCGGCACGAGGGGCGCATGCCCAAGCGGGAGCAATCGCGGCTGGAGACCTACCACATCGGCGACCGGGTGCGCTGCGTGATCCGGGAAGTGGACCGCGCCGCCAAGAACGCTCAGGTGGTGGTCTCCCGCGCCGACCCGCTGCTGGTGCAGCGGCTGTTCGAGATGGAGGTGCCGGAGATCTACGACGGCACCGTGCGTATCCTGGCCATCGCTCGCGAGGCGGGGGAGCGGACCAAGATTGCCGTGCAATCGAAGGACCGCGACGTCGACGCCGTGGGGGCCTGCGTGGGGATGAAGGGCTCGCGGGTGCAGTCCATCATTCGCGAACTGCGCGGGGAGAAGATTGACATCATCCAGTGGAACGAAGACCCGGTGGGCTTCGCCACCAACGCCCTCAGCCCGGCGAAGGTGTCGCGGGTGAGCGTGGTGGATGGGATGGAGCGGCGGCTGGAGGTGGCGGTGGAAGACAGCCAGTTGTCGCTGGCCATCGGGAAGAAGGGGCAGAACGTGCGCCTGGCTTCCAAGCTGCTCGACTGGCACATCGATATCAAGAGCGAAGAAGAGAAGCGGCGCGAAGTGGAAGCCCAGATGGCCGGGATGCTGCCCGCGACCCCGCGCACTCCGCTGGAGGAGTTGGTCGGCCTGGGGCGGAAGACCAAGGAGAAGATGGGGGCGCACGGCGTGGGGACGGTGGAGGAGCTGGCGGGGATGACCCCGGAGCAGTTGATGGCCATCCCGGGCATCGGGGAAAAGATGGTGCAGAAGATCGCTGCGGCGGTGAAGAAGCACTTCGAGCCCGAGTCCGCCGGGGAGGAAGCCCCGCCGGCAGAGGCGGCGCCAGCGGCGGCGGCGACAGAGGAGAAGCCCCCGCCGGCCCAGGAAGCCAGCCGCGAGGCGGAAAGCGCGGAGGCGACCGGGGTGACGGCGGAGCCGGAGGCCGGGAAAACGGAGTAACGACCGGAGACTGATGGAGCAGATACGCATCAACGAGCTGGCGCGCGAGCTCGAGATCAAGAGCCGGCGGATTCTCGATTACCTGCCGGAGCTCGGCGTCAGCGAGAAGAGGAGCCACTCCAGCTCGATTGACGACGAGTTGGCCGACAAGGTGCGCGCCCACTTCCGGGCTCTGGAGCGCGCCGAGCAGGAGGAATCCGAGCGGCGTGAGGCGGAGGCGCGGGCCGCCGCCGAGAAGGCTGTGGCGGAAAAGGCCGAGCGGCAAGCTGCGACCCGCGCAGCCCTCGAACGGGCGGCCGCCGAGCAGGCGGCGGCTCGGGAAGCGGAAGCCGATGCGGCAGCCGCCCAGTTGCACCCGGTGAGGGCGCCGGCAGCTGGTGCCGGCGTGCGTCTGGCCACTCGTCCCCCGCCGCCGGTGGCCGCGCCGGGCCGGGTGGCGCGTCCGGCCGCACCGGGCGAAGCAGCGCCCCGGGCGCCCCGGACGGTGGTGACTCCCCCGGCGATACCGCCGGGCCCGGTTCCGGGCAAGCCCATCTACGAGCGCAAGCCGCTCGCGCGCGTGCGTCCGGCGCCGCGAACCCACCTGGAGCGGAAATTCGAGGAGGGGGAGCGCAAGCTGCGACACCCGGTGCGGGTGCGGGTGCGGGAGCCGGGCGAGCGGAAGATTCCGGGGGCCAAGGACAGGGAAGCGCCTGCCGTCCGGCGCGAGCCCATCCACATCACCATCACGGAAGGGATCACGGTCAAGGAGCTGGCCGAGAAGCTCGAAGTGCGCGCCAAAGACGTCATCAAAGGGCTGATGGGCCGGGGGATGCTGGCCACCATCAACCAGTCGCTGGATACGCACCTGGCCAGCGAGGTGGCGCAGGAGTTCAACGCCAGCGTCTCCGAGATTTCCTTCGAGGAGCAGACGGCGCGGGAGCTGGCGCCGGTCGAGGCGGCCAAGGGGGAGCGGCAGCCGCGGGCGCCGGTGGTGACGGTGATGGGGCACGTGGACCACGGCAAGACGTCGCTGCTGGATGCCATCCGGGAAACCAACACCATCGCGGAAGAGGCGGGGGGGATCACCCAGCACATCGGGGCTTACCACGTCAACGTGAAGGACCGGACGATTGTCTTCATCGACACGCCGGGGCACGAGGCCTTCACCCGCATGCGGGCGCGCGGGGCCAAGGTGACGGACATGGTGGTGCTGGTAGTCGCGGCCGACGACGGGGTGATGCCGCAGACGCTGGAGGCCATCGACCACGCCCGGGCCGCCCAGGTACCCCTGGTGGTGGCCATCAACAAGATCGACAAACCCGGGGCCCTGCCCGAGCGGGTGAAGAAGCAACTAGCCGACCGCGAGCTGGTGCCGGAAGAGTGGGGGGGGCAGACGGTGACGGTGGAGGTGTCGGCCAAGGAGAAGACGAACCTGAATTTGCTGCTGGAAATGATCCTGCTGGTGTCGGACCTGCAGGAGCTGCGGGCCAATCCGGCGCTGCCGGCGATGGGCACGGTGTTGGAGGCCCGGATCGACCGCGGGCGGGGTCCGGTGGCCACGGTGCTGGTGCAGGACGGGACGCTGCGGGTGGGCGACCCCTTCATCGTGGGCTCGGTTTACGGCAAGGTGCGCGCCATGCTGGACGACCGCGGGCACCCGGTGGAGGAGGCCGGGGCGGCGTCCCCGGTGGAAGTGCTGGGGCTGAACGCCCTGCCGGAGGCCGGCGACCGCTTCCAAGGGGTGAGCGACGAGGTCAAGGCCAAGCAAGTGGCCACCTACCGCGGGCAGAAGGAGCGGGAGGCGGCCTTGGCGGCCAGCTCGCGGCTGACGCTCGACCAGTTGCACGAGCAGTTGGAGGAAGGGAAGGTCAAGGAGCTGCCCATCGTGCTGAAGGCGGACGTGGGCGGGTCGGTGGAGGCGCTGCGGGAGCAGTTGGAGAAGCTGAGCATCGAGGAGGTCAAGATCAAGATCATGCACGCCGGGGTGGGCGGCATCAGCGAGACGGACGTGCTGCTGGCCTCGGCCTCGAACGCCGTAATCCTCGGGTTCAACGTGCGCCCCGACCCGAAGGCCGCCGGGGTGGCCGAGCGGGAGAACGTGGACATCCGGCTGCACGGGGTCATCTACGAGATGCTGGATGAGATTCGCCGGGCGATGACCGGGCTGCTGGAGCCGACGGTGAAGGAGACGGTGATGGGCCGGGCGGAAGTGCGGGAAACCTTCCGCATCCCCCGGGTGGGCATGGTAGCCGGCTGTTACGTGGTGGACGGCAAGATTCAGCGGGACTCGCCGGTGCGGGTGCTGCGGGAGAGCGTGGTGATCTACCAGAGCAAGGTGGGCTCGCTCCGGCGCTTCAAGGACGACGTCAAGGAAGTGACCTCCGGGTACGAATGCGGCGTGACGGTGGCGAACTTCTCCGACATCAAGGTCGGAGACGTATTGGAAATCTTTACGGTTGAACGAATCCCCAGCGAAGTCTCCGCGTAAGCCGCGGCCAGTCGGCGATGACCGTAGGTCTCCTGACGCTGGACATCCACCTCCCGTATGCGCACTCGCTGAAAGAGAAGCGACAGGCGCTGCGGAAGCTGAAGGACCGCCTGCGAGCCCGCTACAACGTGGCGGTGGCGGAGCTGGACCACCAGGACCTGTGGCAGCGGGCCACGGTGGGTGTGGTTTCGGTGAGCCCCGACACGGTACGCCTGGCGCAACTGTTGGAGGCGGTGGCGGAGGAGTCAGAGAGGGTCCTGGACGGCGCTGAGGTGGACAGCACCTTGGAATACTTCTAGCTCTCTCCGGAGTGCGATGACGATTCCCGGACGTCGCCCGCAACGGGTCGCCCAGCAGATTCGCGAGGACATCAGCGCCCTGCTGGCGGGCGGCCTCAAGGACCCGCGCATCGGGTTTGCCACCATCACCCAGGTGCGGGTGACGCCTGACCTGCGGCAGGCGTTCGTGTTCGTGAGTGTGCTGGGGGAGCGGAAAGAGAAGCAGGCGACGCTGGAAGGGTTCCGGGCGGCCAAGGGCTACATTCGCCGCGAGCTGGCCCACCGGTTGACGATGCACCGCGTCCCCGAGCTGAGCTTCGAGCTGGACGAGACGGCCGAATACAGCGCCCGCATTGAAGAGCTGCTGCGGGAGAGCAGAGGCAAGGAGGAGCCCTCCGACGAGTAGCGATGGCCAAGCGGGAACCAGAGGCGAGGGGCCCTGCCCCAAAAGGGTTCAGGGTAAACGGCGCGGTGGTGGTGAACAAACCGCGGGGGATCACCTCGCACGACGTGGTGATGCGGGTGCGGCGGCTGCTGAAGGTCCGCGCCGTCGGCCACCTGGGGACGCTCGACCCCATTGCCACCGGGGTGCTGCCGCTGCTGGTGGGGAACGCCACCCGGCTGCAACGCTTCTACGGCGCGCGCCGGAAGGAGTACCGGGGGCGCATCCGCTTCGGGTTCGCCACCGACACCTACGACGCCGAGGGCCACCCGCTGGGGGAAGACACCAAGCCGACGCTGACGCGGGAAGAAGTGGAGCCGCACGTGCAAGCGCTGAGGGGAAAGATGGAGCAGACGCCGCCGCCGTACTCGGCGAAGAAGGTCGAGGGGGTGGCGGCCTATGAGCGGGCGCGGCGGCGGGAAAAGTTCACCCTGAAGCCGGTGCCGGTGGAGGTTTTCCGGTTCGACCTGCTGGGGGTCGAGGGTGCGCACGCCGACTTCTTCATCGAGTGCGCGGCCGGCACCTACATCCGCAGCCTGGTGCACGACCTGGGACAGAAGGTGGGGCCCGGGGCGCACCTGGTGGAGATCCGCCGGACGGCCTCGGGGGAGTTCCGGCTGGAGCAGGCGGCGACGCTGGAGGAGATTGAGAATGCCGCGGGAGAGGAGCGCCTGCCGCAGGTGATCATCCCCCTGGCCGAGCTGCTGCCGGATTTGCCGCAGGCCGAGGTGGGGCCGGCGCACGAGCGCCGGATTCGCCACGGGGGGAAGATCGAGCTGACCGAGTCGCAAATCCGCCCGGGCGAGGTGCAAACCCCGCTGGACAGCGACGCGTGGAAGCCGTTTCGGTTGCGAGTGTTCAACCAGCAGCGGCAGTTGGTGGCCATTGCGCAGGCGATCGTGCCGCGCGTGTTCCAACCCGTCGTGGTGCTGCCCGCCCCGGCGTGAAGTTCCTCAGGGGCCTGCCTGCGGGCAGGCAGGCTAAAGCCTTTTCCTTCCTCGAACCTTTTCGGAACGGCTCCCCGGCCAAAAGGCGCGGGGTCTCCGCTGCGCTCCGAAAAGCCGTGCTTGGACGACAAGCCGCAGGAAGGCCCCGAAGCTTCGGGGCCATCCTGCGCTACCTTTCTCATTTTGAGAAATCCTTAAAACAACGGCAGGGGGCCCTTCGGCCCTGCTCAGTGCAAGTAAACCCCTGCCCTGCAAAGACAGGCCGGCAGGTCTGTCCTACTGGGGTGGTGTAGGGGGGAGGGGAGCGGGCGTGGGGCCGGTGCTGACGGGGGCGAAGTCGCTTTCGGTGCCGATGTAGATGGGAGGGAGGGCGGCGCGCTGGGGTTCGGGCAGGACGACCAGGCGGGGCGTCACCAGGATGAGGAGTTCGGTGGTGGAGGTGCGGGGCTGGGTGCGCTTGAAGAGGTGGCCGATGAGGGGGATGGAGCCGAGCAGGGGGGTCTGGGTGCGGATTAGCTCCCGGGTGCGGGTGCGCAGGCCGCCCAGCAGCAGGGTCTCGCCTTGGCGCAAGCGGACGTGCTGTTCGAGGGCGCGGTTGGAGAGGATGGGGATGCCGTTCAGGTCCTCTCCGCTGAGCGCCTTTTGTTCGACCTGGAGGTGCAGGCTGATCTCCCGGGGAGAATGCACGCGGGGGGTGGCGGTGACCCGCGTGCCCAACTCTTCCATCCGGATGGCGGGGACGGGCGGGACGAACAGTCCCTGCCGTTGCAGTTCTTGGACGATCTCCGGGATGAAGCTAGAGGAGAAGGTGGTGAAGATGACCGGGAAGAGCTCGCCGGCAAAGAGGGTGGCTTCTTGGTTGTCGCGGGCGCGCAGTTGGAAGCGGCGCACGGAACGGAAGACCCGGCGCGCCTCCCGGAAATTGAGTTCCACGTTGGGGAAGTTGGCGGCGAAGGTAGTTTCGCCGCCGCCGAAGAGCACGAAGGGCGGCAAGGTGACCTGGCCGGTGGCGAAGTCGATGCCAATCTGAGAGCTGAGGGCTTCCGGCAGCAGGCCGCGCTGGAGGAGGAACTGAACCACGTCGAGCAGGCTGTCGGCTTGGCGGGCCGCCAGGGCGCCGGCGCCCAGGTGGACGATGACGATTTGATCCGGGGGCAAGAGGCCCAGCGTGAGGGCGCGCTCGCGGTCGACCTCAAGCACGACCACGTCCAGCCAGACTTCCGCGGGCTTGTGGGCGAACTGGGCCAGGAGCTGCTGGGCGACCTGGAGGCGGAAGGGGGTGTCGCGGAGGGTGAGGGTGCCGCTGCGAGGGTCGGAGCGCAGCAGGCGCATATCCAGCACTTCGCGGAGCAAGCGGACAGCTTCGGTGAGCTCTTTCGGGGAGCGGCCGGGCAGGTGGAAGGTGCGGAGCACCTGCGGCTGGTAGGCCTGGCGCTTCTCCGGGGTATCTGGCACCACCAGGAGGGCACCGTCGGGCCGCGCGACCCAGAAAGCGCCCGCCAGGCGGGTGGCGATGCGCAAGGCGGAAGCGAAGTCCGCTTCCTCCAGCCGCAATTCCAGGGGCTGGCGGGGGAGGTCGGGGTCGACTTGGAGTTCGATGCCGTACAGGTTTCCCAGTTCTTCGAAGACGGCCGGGGCCGGCCCTTCCAGGCGCACCGGGCGGGGTTCGCTGGGGGGCAGCTGGGCAGCGGCGTTCGTCGCCAACGGCACCGCCCACACCGCCAGCGCTAGCAGAGATACCCACGCGCCAACTCGCCTCATGAGGCCCCCATTTTAGGCCGGGCTTGCCCGCACAGGCAATCCATTCGCTCGCCCATTCTCCCTCTCACTCCTGCGCTTCTTGTCCCTCAACTCCTCTCACCCGGCCAAGGGGGAGGGGGGTATAGCCGCATTCCCCTTTAATCTAATTGAAAACAAATAACTTATCTTCCGAAACTAGTTTCGGCCATGTTTCAGGCCCCGGATTCTAACTATCTGCAAAACAAAGGCTTGCGCGAAACTAGTTTCGGGGGATTCCTGAGGATTTCCTGCCGAGGGCTTGCACGCTTCGCCCCTCCTATTGCAGGCGAATGATAAGCGAAACTAACCGCCTTGTCAAGTTCTCTCCTTCGGTTGGTAGCGGGTTAGTTTCGGGAAAACCCAAATAATGATCCGTGGAGTTCTGGGGGTGGCTGTTTCCCCGCCTAAAGTGCCTAGAAGAGACAGAAGAGACAATTGTGTTACCATCTCTCTCTAAATGGAAAAACACATCATTGAAAAGCTCCGCGCGGCCTTGTCAAATGAGGTCGATAACGAGTGTAAGGTTGTGTATATACTCTGCGAATCCCGAAAATTACTCGACAAATACCCACGTGACCCTACTCCATTTGCTTTGAAGCTCTATTGTCATTGGGCTTTGCATGTTGACCTCACGCATGCAAGAACAACGTTGCCATTCCTAGAACGGGTGGACGAGTTTGCCGCTGGCATTCTTGCTGGCAAACAGAATGAAGTCAAAGAGAACCAAATGTTGCGAGAGTTCGTCTTTCTGGACACATTCAAACAACAGTTCAGGCAGTTCTTGGAATCCTATGATTTGCCTACCGCCATATGTGATGAAGATCGCCGCTGGCATGAGTTCCTGAAACTGTATGCGGGCATCATTGAAGATGGCTCTCTCTCTTGCCAAGACAAAACAGGAAGCCTGAAACTGGTCAGCGAAGTCATCTTCACTAAGGGTAGGCCAATAACATCGGGGACCTACATTCCCTTTGATCTTTCATGGAACATTGTTCTCTTGGACGGAAAAACCATGACCGTGGACGTCAATGCTGCGGCGCTACCGGGTGGTAACGAAATGATTTTCCACGGAATTCACCTACACTAACACACTCCGGCCACCTCGATGTGTAACGCGCCTCTCGGAAACTGACCCAGTACCCCTTCGTTGGCTGTGGCTCTGCATTTCGCCTACTACAACTTTGTCCGCATCCATCGCACACTTAGGATTACCCCGGCGATGGCCGCTGGCATCACCGACCATTTGTGGACATTGACTGAGCTGCTAGAACAAAGCTGAATGGAGGAACGGCGGCATGAAGTTCACCAAGTCCGCCTTAATAGTTCTTGATTTTATCTTTCTGCACCCCCTTCGTTCCTCTGCCTCCTGTGTCTCTCTTGTTTTCCCCCTCTTTCGCAGCTTCCCGCAAACGAGGGTTCGCCACCGGTAGTGTCCGTGCTGGCGCGGTTGACGCGGCGGATGGCGGCGGCTAGGATGCCGAGAACCGAATTAGCTGGAGGCGGCCATGGCAGAAAAGAAGAAGCCGGTGTGCATGCTGTGCGGGCGACCTTCCCTGAAGAGCATCTGCGACGCCTGCGCGCAGCGCGTGCAAAGCGAGCAGTTGGGCAAGAAAGCCCAGCGGGAGAAGGGAGGCAAGGAGTAGCCGCGATTGACGGAGCGGCGACGGCGACCTAGAATAAGTTGTTTAGTTGAAAGGAGAGCCGCCTGATGCTGGAAGGGGTTCCCCCGGAAGGGTTGACGTTCGACGACGTGTTGCTGGTGCCGGCGCGCTCGGGGGTACTGCCGGCGGAGGCGGACACGACGACGTGGTTCACCCGGCACATCCGGCTGAACGTTCCCATCACCAGCGCGGCGATGGACACGGTGACGGAGTCGCGGCTGGCGATTGCGCTGGCGCGGCAGGGCGGGCTGGGGGTGATCCACCGGAACGTTTCGGTGGCGCGGCAGGCGGAGGAAGTGGACAAGGTGAAGCGGTCGGAGAGCGGGATGATCGTGGACCCGGTGACCATTCGCCCGGAGTCGACCATCGCCGAGGCCAAGGAGCTGATGGCCAAGTACCGCATCAGCGGCCTGCCGGTGACCAACGGGGAGCGGCTGCTGGGGATTGTGACCAACCGCGACCTGCGCTTCGAGCAGAACACCGGGCGCCCGGTCTCGGAGGTCATGACCAAGGAGAACCTGATCACCGTGCCGGTGGGGACGCGGCTGGAGGACGCCGAGCGGATGCTGCAACAGCATCGGGTGGAGAAGCTGCTGGTGGTGGACGGCGGCTACCTGCTGAAGGGGTTGATCACCGTCAAGGACATCCAGAAGAAGCTCCAGTACCCGCGCGCAGCCAAGGACGAGCACGGGCGGCTGCGGGTAGGCGCGGCGGTGGGGGCCACGGGAGATTTCTTGGAACGGGCGGTGGAGTTGAAGCAGAGGAACGTGGACGTGATCGTGGTGGACACCGCGCACGGGCACTCGGAGCGGGTGATGGCGGCAGTGCGGGCAATCAAGAAGCGCTTGCCGGAAGCGGAGCTGGTGGCCGGGAACGTGGGCACCTACGAGGGGGCGCGCGAGCTGGCGCAACAGGGCGTGGACGCGGTGAAAGTGGGCATCGGGCCGGGTTCAATCTGCACCACGCGGGTGGTGACCGGGACGGGCGTGCCGCAACTGACGGCCATCGCCGACTGCGCCAAGGCGGTGCGGGAATTCAAGATTCCCGTCATCGGCGACGGGGGCATCAAGTACTCGGGCGACGTGGCCAAGGCGGTGGCCGCCGGGGCCTCAACGGTGATGATCGGGTCGCTGTTCGCCGGGACGGACGAGAGCCCGGGGGAGACGGTGCTCTACCAGGGGCGCAGCTTCAAGTCCTACCGCGGCATGGGTTCGCTGGGGGCGATGAGCACGGGCTCGGCCGACCGCTACGCGCAGGAGACCCCGCAGGGCGGGGCGAGCGCCGCCGGCGAAGAGCCGAGCCTGCGCGACGGCGGGGGGCGGTCGAAGCTGGTGCCGGAGGGCGTCGAGGGGCGCGTCCCCTACAAGGGGCCGCTGGCCGCGCTGGTGGAGCAACTGGTGGGCGGGCTGCGCAGCGGGATGGGCTACTGCGGTTGCCGCTCGATCGAGGAGATGCAGCAGCGGGCGCGCTTCCTGCGGGTGACCTCGGCCGGGCTGCGCGAGAGCCACGTCCACGACGTCATCATCACCAAGGAAGCCCCCAATTACCGCCTGGAGTAGACTGCTCTCATTTCGCGAAACGAAAGAAAACGGAGGAAGTTATGAAGAGCCTAGCGCGACTGCTCGTGCGAGCTGGTCTCAGCGGGTTGCTGACGCTGCTGGCCTTCGTGCTCGCAACGGCGGCTCAGACCGAGCAAGAACGCTCGCAGTCCACGGAGGAAGTTCGCGCTTTCACCATTCGTGGGAAGCTGGTGAGACCAGATGGGAAACCAGTTGCGGACGAAAGGGTCTATTGTTTTCTGATGAAAGACGGCATGGCACTGGTACAGCTCGGGATGGTAGAAGAGAAACTTGTCCCAGTGAATCCAAATTCCAAAACGGATAAACAGGGACAGTTTGAGATCAAAGTCGAGCCCGCTTTTATTAACAAGCATCTCGAACTGACTAGGGAGTATACGGTCGGAGTATACACAAATGGGAAGGCTATCCCGCTTCCCATTGAGAAGCTCGGTCATCCTGGTTTTTTCGACCTGGATTTGGTCAGAGAGGCTAATTATGTTGTTAACTTAAACGATGTGGGTCCTCTTGTTCTGAAGGTCGACTAGATAACCGGGCGACCAAAAAGAACGTGTACATGCCCTCGTCATCAGCGAGGAAGTTCGCACTTACCCCCTGGAGTAGTCAATCGTTAATAGTTGAATAGTTAAGTGGAGAAAACCAAAATCACGTTCTGCCACTCTATCCTGCCACGTTGAGCATCTTCCTTCGCTATTACCTGCCGGTGGTGCTGTGGGGGGCGGGGATTTTTCTGCTCTCGGGGAGCGAGTTCGGGACGAAGACGACCTATCGCTGGCTGCAAGCGGTGGTGGAGCATTTCTTCCCCGACATCTCCGTTGCCACTATAGTCAAGGTCAACGCGATGGCGCGCAAGCTGGCGCACGTGAGCGAGTATTTCATCCTGGGATTGCTGCTGTGGCGGGCGCTGCGACGGGAAGCGGCGGAGCGCTGGCGGCGCGGCTGGGCGCTGGGGGCGCTGGCGATCGGGGTACTGTGGGCGAGCGCGGATGAAACCGTACAGCTTTTCCAGCCGGGGCGGGTGGCCTCGGTGATGGACGTGGGCCTCGACACCCTGGGCCTGCTGCTGGCGGTGTTGGTGATTTATGGCTGGTCGCGCCGGAAGGGCATGACTTTAGTCGTGCCGAAAACGCGCCAATAATAGAACGGCTTTAGCCGCTGAGGTCCCTCAGGGGCTAAAGCCCATTTTCGAAAGAAGGTTATTCCAGCCGGGCTGAAGCCCGGCCCCGACAGACCAAAGCCAGTCATTCAAGCCAAGGAAACCTCAGGGGCTAAAGCCCGCCCTGAAGATCGCTCGTTATAGCTGGGTTCGCCGCCAACGGCGCGAAGTCTGCGCTCGGCTCTGCGAAACCCCGCCTCCCCCAACGTGAAAGGCTAGGAAGGAGCAGACCCTTGGTCAGGAGTGGATTCCGGTTGGGGCTCGGCGGCGGGCGGGGCGGGTTCAGGCTTCTTTTTCTTTTCCTTCTTCTTCGTCTTGGGCTTGAATTCGGAGCCGATCAGCTCGACGACCGCCAGGTCGCTGCCGTCACCGCGGCGCCAGCCGAGGGATAGGATGCGGGTGTAGCCGCCGTTGCGGTCGGCGAAGCGGGGTGCCAGGGTGGAGAAGAGCTTCTGCAGGACAGGCGGGCGGAGGAGGAAGGCGGCCGCCTGGCGGCGGGCGTGCAGGGTGTCGCGCTTGCCCAGGGTGATCATCTGCTCGGCCAGCGGGCGGAGGGCCTTGGCCTTGGAGAGGGTGGTAGTGATGCGCTCGCGCTCGAGCAGATTGGTGACCAGGTTGCGCAGTGTGGCGCGCCGATGCGCCGGCGAGCGCCCCAGCTTTTTGTAGCCCTGGCGATGACGTGGCATAAGCTTGGTCCGCTAGAGTGACGGCGCCGGGGTTTCTTCGGCCGGCGGCGCCTGGGTGGATTCGGGCGGCGGCCAGACGATGCGGCCGCTTTCGTCCAGGCGCATCCCCAACTGCAGGCCCATGTTTTCCAGGATGCCCCTGATCTCGGCCAGGGACTTGCGGCCGAAGTTCTTGGTGCGCAGCATATCCTGCTCGGTGCGCTGGACGAGCTCGCCGATAGTGTGGATGTTGGCGTTCTTCAGACAGTTGTAGGCGCGCACGCTGAGCTCGAGCTCATCCACCGAGCGGCCCAGGTACTCCTGCCGCGGGTCGTAGGGGCGCTCGATCGCTTGGGCCTCGGCCGGGACTTCCTCCTCGAAGGCGATGAAGATGCTCATATGGTCCTTCAGGAGCTTGGCGGCCAGGCCGACGGCGTCCTGGGGCTTGACGGCACCGTTGGTCCAGACCTCGAGGCTCAGCTTCTCGTAGTCGGTCATCTGCCCGAGGCGGGCGGCGTCCACCGTGTAGTTCACCTTGCGCACCGGGGAGTGCACCGAATCGATGGGGATGTAGCCGATGGGCAGGTCCTCGTCGAAGTTGCGATCCGCGCCCACGTAGCCGCGGCCGTTCCGGACCCGCATTTCGATGGAGAGCTTGCCGCCTTTACCCACGGTGGCGAGGTAGACGTTTTTGTCGAGGACCTCGATGTCGGCGTCCTCCTCGATCATGGCCGAGGTGACCTCGCCCGGCTTGTCCACGAAGAGGCTGAGGGTTTTGACCGCCTCCGGGTTGTGCAGCTTCAGCGGGACGTGCTTGAGGTTGAGGATGATGTCGGTGGCGTCCTCGACCACGCCGGGGATGGATTGGAATTCGTGCAGCACGCCCTCGATCTTCACCGCCGTGATGGCGGCGCCCTCGATTGAGCTCAGCAGCACCCGGCGCAGAGAGTTGCCGATGGTAGTGCCGAAGCCGCGCTCGAAGGGTTGGGCGGTAAATCTCCCGTAGTGGTCGGTGAGCGTCTCCGGGTCAGCGGCCAACCGCTTGGGCTTCTGGAAACCCCTCCACATCATAACTGTCGTACCTCCCGATTATTTCGAATAGAGCTCGACGATGAGTTGCTCTTGCAGCGGCGGCGTGATCAACTCCTCGCGCTTGGGCAGGGCGACCAGCTTGGCCCGGCCGGCTTCCGGGTCGACCTCCAGCCAGCTGGGGATCATCTGCCGGCCGACCAACTCGCGCGCCTGCAGCACCATATCGTTTTCCTTCATCTTGTCCTTCAGGATGATTTCGTCGTTCACGCTCACCTGGAAGGAAGGGATGTTCACCTTGCGGGCGTTGACCCGCACGTGGCCGTGCATCACCAGCTGGCGGGCTTGCGCCTGCGAGCCAGCGAAGCCCGCCCGGCGCACCACCGTATCCAAGCGCCGCTCCAGCAGCACCAGCAGGTTTTCACCGGTCTTGCCCGGCAGGCGCTCGGCCTTCTGGAAGGCGCGGCGGAACTGCCGCTCCAGCACGCCGTAGACGCGGCGCACGCGCTGCTTGGCCCGCAATTGCTCGGCGTAGGCGCCCGGGCGGCGGCGGCGGTCCCGGCCGTGACTGCCCGGCGGGACGTTGCGCTTCTCGATGGCGCACTTCTCCGTGAAGCAGCGCTCCCCCTTCAGGTAGAGCTTCATGGTTTCCCGCCGGCAGAGCCGGCAAACTGCTTCGCGATAGCGGGCCAAGTTCTTTTTACCTCCTCCTCAAAACTCTTTCTGCCCTATCTTTTTGGCGGGTCAACCCTTCCCGGTTGACATTCTCGCTTCCCTCTCTAGTTGGCCTTTAGGCCCTGAGGGATCCCTCAGGGGCTAAAGTCCTGACCCGCCGCCACTACACGCGCCGCCGCTTGGGCGGTCGGCAGCCGTTGTGCGGGATGGGCGTGACGTCCTTGATGAGGTGGACGTGCAGGCCGGCCGCGGCTACGGCCCGGACGGCCGACTCCCGTCCCGAGCCCGGACCCCTCACCTGCACCACCACGTTGCGCATGCCGGCTTCCCGGGCGCGCGCCGCCGCCACCCCGGCGGCTTGCCCGGCGGCGAACGGGGTTCCCTTGCGAGAGCCCTTGAAGCCGATGGAGCCCGCGCTGGCCCAGGCCACTACGTTGCCGTCCGGGTCGGTCACGGTCACCAGGGTGTTGTTGAAAGTGGCCTGGATGTGCACCACCCCGTTGGGCACGTGCTTCTTCTCCCGCTTCTTGCGGTACTCTTTTCGGCGCGGCGCCTTGGCCGCCGGACCGGCCCCGGTCAGGGCTTTTTCTTCCTTCTTGGCTTTGGCCACAGATTCTCTCCTCTAGCCTTTCTTGGTGGGCGCCTTTCGCTTCAGGGCCACCGTCTGCCGCCGCGGGCCTTTGCGGGTGCGGGCGTTGGTGTGGGTGCGCTGGCCGCGCACCGGCAGGCTGCGGCGGTGCCGGAGGCCGCGGTAGCAGCTGATCTCGATCAGGCGCTTGATGTTCATCGAATTCTCTTTGCGCAGGTCGCCTTCGATGCGGCCCTGCTCGTTGATGATTTGCCGTACCCGGGTGACCTCCTCCTCGGTCAGGTCCTTCACCTTCGTGAACGGCTCCACGTTCGCCTGGTCCAAGATGGCCCGGGAGCGCGACTGGCCGATGCCATAGATGCGGGTGAGTCCAATCCACACGTTTTTCTGGGGGGGCAGGTCCACCCCGGCGATGCGCGCCATGCTCTCCTCTCCTTAGCCTTGCACCTGTTTGTGCTTGGGGTTGGTGCAGATCACGCGCACTTTCCCCTTGCGGCGGATGACCTTGCACTTGTCGCAAATCCGTTTCACCGAGGCTCGCACCTTCATCGCCCCACCTCACTTGA
>JALLOH010000478.1 GCA_027717655.1 Acidobacteriia bacterium AH_259_A11_L15 | reverse complement strand
GCGGGCGACAACTCGGTGTCCACCGCCCGGGCGTAGGTGGCCCCGAATCGCCCCAGCCCCGCCGCCGACCCGGCAAACGCTGCCAGCGTCTCCCCCGCCTTCTGCCGGTAACGCTCCTCGCCCGTCAGCACCGCCAGCCGCTCCAGCGCAATCGCCGCCACCGCGTTTGCCCCCGGCAGGGGCGCGTCCTGCACCTCCTTGCGCGGCTGCGCCAGCACTTCTACGTAGTCCTGCCCGTGGGCCACGTCGAAGAACCCGCCTTTCTCTTCGTCCCAAAAGTTCTCCAGCGCGATGTCCAGCAGCGCCCGCGCCACTTCCAGGTAGCGCTCCCGCCCACTGATTTCATAGAGGTCCAGCAGCGCCCGCGCCATAAACACCTGGTCTTCCAGCAGCCCCGCCGTCTGCGCCTCTCCCTCGTGCACC
>JALLOH010000477.1 GCA_027717655.1 Acidobacteriia bacterium AH_259_A11_L15 | reverse complement strand
GCGGGTGGGCGAGAACTTCCTTTGGCTGACGGTGGCGGTCTACCTGGGCCTGGCGCTGCTGCTCTTCGGGCTCTACCCGCTGCTCTGCCTGTGGTTCCGCCTCCCCCTAGCTGCCTACTACCGCGCCATCAAGGAACCCTTCGCCATCGCCTTCGCCACTACCTCCAGCGCCGCCGCCCTGCCCAAGGCCATGGAGGTGATGGAGCGCTTCGGCGTGCCCCGCCGGGCAGTGGCCTTCGTGCTGCCCGCCGGCACCGCCTTGAACCTGGCCGGCAGCACCCTCTTCCTCGGGGTGGCGGGCTTCTTCCTGCTGCAGGCCTTCCACATCCCGCTCACCTTCGGCGATCAGCTCCGCTTTTTCATCGTCCTGCTGGTGGCGAGCAAGAGCGTCACCAACGTGCCCCGCAGCTCGCTGGTGGCGCTGG
>JALLOH010000476.1 GCA_027717655.1 Acidobacteriia bacterium AH_259_A11_L15 | reverse complement strand
CACCGAGCTGGCCCGGCCAGGCGACTCGGGCCAGCTCGGTGTTCTCCCGCTTCAGCCCCTCCATGATCCGGAAGTACGGGTCGAGCAGCGACAGCAAGCCGTCCATTGCCAGGGCGCGCTCTTCTTCCGGCAGCTCCAGCAGCCCCTCGAGCGCCTCCTGGTACTGGGTGACCGCCCGCATGGCGTTGGTGATCTGCTCGTGGGGGAAAAGGTAGCGGGAGACCAACTTCAGGCTCTCGGCCACCTGGTCGGCGCGGCCCGCTTTCACCCGCAGGCTCTCGCTCTCCTCCACGAACTTCATCAGGCGGCTGGATTCGGCCACCGCCCAGTGCTGGGCCAGCTTGCGCCGCTCATCTTCGCAGAAGCGGGCGATGTCCATAATCTCAGGATGGTCGGGGAACAACCGGAAACCCTTGGCGCAATAG
>JALLOH010000475.1 GCA_027717655.1 Acidobacteriia bacterium AH_259_A11_L15 | reverse complement strand
GTGGGGGCGGCCTAAGATTGCGCCGTTGAGCGGGTTTCCTTCCCCTAACCACGTTTCGAGGGCATAGGCGATGAAAAGCTATTTGATTCGCAGCTTACTCTGTTTGCTCGCGTGCGCGTTCGTAGGCCCGGTGGCAGCGGCGCGCACGATTGAGTTTGAAACCACCGAGGTCACCGCAGCCGACGTGACCCTTTCGCCCGACGGCCAGTGGCTGATTTTCACCATGCTGGGCCACCTGTTCCGCCTGCCGGTCGAGGGCGGCACCGCCGAGCAGCTCACCTTCGGGTCCTACTACGACACCGACCCGGTCTTCTCGCCTGACGGTGCTCGGGTGGCCTTCGTCTCCGACCGCGACGGGAGCCAGGGCAACGTGTTTGTGCTGGAGCTGGCGACGGGACAAATCACGCAGGTCACGCACGAATCCTGGGC
>JALLOH010000474.1 GCA_027717655.1 Acidobacteriia bacterium AH_259_A11_L15 | reverse complement strand
GGATGATGGAGTTGGTGGGATTCTGCGGGTCGTACTTGACGCTGGCGGGCTGCCCGCTGGCCACCCGCCGAAGGTCGAGCCGCGCCCCAAAGAAGCTGACGTCCTGCGCCGACTGGTATTCGACCCCGCGAACTTCGTAGTTGTAGACAACCAGCGGCTGCCCCGCGGCGTCCGCCCCCCCTCAGAGGCCTCCACCAGTTCCACGATGCGCCCGTCGGCGAGGCGCCCGATTCGGTTTACCCGCAAGCGCCGGCGCCGCTCCAGCTCCGCCGCATCCAGCCGCCGCCACCGCCAGCGCAGCAGCAGGCCCGTGGAAATCAGCAGCACACCGGTGGCCGCCAGGACGTAGGCTAGAAGCGTCAGCGAGGCGATCACTTCTTGCCTTTGGTTGCCTCCGCCGGAAGGATCTCGCCCAGCACCTCGCTGGCC
>JALLOH010000473.1 GCA_027717655.1 Acidobacteriia bacterium AH_259_A11_L15 | reverse complement strand
CCACTCGATACGCCGGCCCTGGAAGCCGGGAACAACGGAGCGGCCGGGCAGCCCGGTCATATTCACCAGCACGTTCACCGGCTTCCAGTCGATGGCCTCCAGGCCTTTCGACTGCTGGCCGTCCAGGCTGACTTTTTTTTCTTCCATCACCTGGAAGGTTTCCAGGGTGATGTAGCCCAGCGGGTGCAAGCCGGCGCTCAGGCCTTCCATCTCCATCGCCCCGCCTTGCTCGCGGGCCAAGTGGCGAAGCCAGCCCTCCGCCATCTGGCTGCGACAGGAGTTGCCGATGCAAACGAAGACCACCCGGCAACGCTCAGCGGTCTTCGGGCGGGGAACGAACTTCAGCTGCGGGCGCGGAGTGGCGACCGCGGTGCACATCAGGAAACTCCAGCGGCGCTGGCCCTCTTCGACTCTTCGACCAATTTCAGGA
>JALLOH010000472.1 GCA_027717655.1 Acidobacteriia bacterium AH_259_A11_L15 | reverse complement strand
GCCGCGAACATGACGTCGCTTGAGATGGGCTCCAGCAGCACCGAGTAGCGCACTCGCCGCCGCACCGCGCCCCCCAGGGGCCGCAACGGCAGATCAAAATCCCCCGCGGGCGACCGGGTGATCACTTGCGCCAGGTTCGATTGCGTGTACCAGCGGTGGCCGTCGAACCGCGCCAGGGCGATGCCCCGCCACTTCAGCCCCTGCAGGGCCAGTGTCTCGCCTTCGGTGGCCCGCAGTCGCATCACCAGCGAGGGGTTCTTGAGAATGCGGCCGATGTCGCCCAGCGACACTTCGTCCGAAAACCCGCTGATTTGCTGCGGTTGCAGGCCGTACGAGCTCCACAAGCCACTGGTCATCCGCGGCCGGAACAAATCCAGCGGCTGGGCGTGGGGGCGGCCACAAGAAAGATTGCGGCTATGCTCGAGGGCGGA
>JALLOH010000471.1 GCA_027717655.1 Acidobacteriia bacterium AH_259_A11_L15 | reverse complement strand
GCGGGCGTCGAGCTCTTCGCCGCGCGCCTGTTCGGGCGACATATAGGCCACTGTGCCCAAAGCCGCGCCGGGGCTGGTCAAATGCTCCTCCCCGGCCAACGTGGACGCGCCGGAGGTAGCTACTGCCTTCGCCACTCCCGGCCTTTGGGGCGCCAGCTTGGCTAAGCCGAAGTCCAGGATCTTCACCTGGCCGCGTCGGGTCACGAAGATGTTCATTGGCTTGATGTCGCGGTGAATGATGCCTTCTGAGTGGGCGACGTCCAACGCATCGGCAATCTGAAGCGCCCACTCCAGCAGTTGTTTCACCCTTATGGGTTTTCCTTCAATCCGGTGCTCAAGCGTCTGGCCTTCCAGTAGCTCCATGACTAAGAAAGGTTGGCCCTCATACTCCCCGATGTCATAGATCGTGCAGATGTGGGGGTGGTTCAAGG
>JALLOH010000470.1 GCA_027717655.1 Acidobacteriia bacterium AH_259_A11_L15 | reverse complement strand
GCGTAAGCTATTCGCCTGATTCTCCAGGCGGGGCTCAAAGCTGAGGTCTGGGGATTCGCCCGCGCCGTGCAGGCCGACATCGAGGAGTTGGTTCGCCTGGGCGTGCGCGCCTGCATCACGGAGACTCCCACCAGCGAAATCAAGCTTCGGGCTTATGGCTTCTCTCGCCAGCAAGCGCGCGAGCGCGCCACCAAGGCCGTGCGCTGGGCCAAACAGCACGGCCTGAAGGTGGCCTTCTTCGCCGTGGACGCCACCCGCAGCGAACTGGAGTTCCTGAAAAGCGTCTATCAGGCGGTGCTGGAAGCAGAGGCGGACGAGATCGTGGTCGTGGACACCCTGGGCGCGTGCAGCCCGGAGGCGGCCGAGTTTCTGGTCGGGCAGGTGCGCGACTGGATCGGCCCGCGAGTGCCGCTGCACTTTCACGGGCACAACGAC
>JALLOH010000469.1 GCA_027717655.1 Acidobacteriia bacterium AH_259_A11_L15 | reverse complement strand
CGTTGTACTTTGACCTTCCTGGATCACCGTCGGATTTGCCTTCAAGTTAACCACGGGAGCCGTCACGAGCTGCACTTCAACCTGCACGCTCTGCTCGGTTGTTCCTCCCTCGCCGCTGGCTATCAGCTTGTAGGTGGTGGTCTCTTCCGGCTCGACGCTTCGGGAGCCACTCAACTCGACCGTCCCCAAGGAAGGCTCGAACCGAACGCTGGTGGCGTTGCTCGTCTCCCAGGTCAAGGTGGTGGATTCCCCTTTCTTGATGACCGTTGGATCTACCTGTAAGCTAACCGTGGGATCGGGCCAGATCAGCTTTGGGAGTACTACCAGCAGGGCAATAATCAGCCCCACCCCCACAAGGCCCAACCCGTACACCCGCGGCCGCTGGTACCAGGGGCGCGGCGGCGCCGGGGTGGGCCGGGTTTCTAGCCGTTCACG
>JALLOH010000046.1 GCA_027717655.1 Acidobacteriia bacterium AH_259_A11_L15 | reverse complement strand
TGATGGAGGCCTGGAAAGTCCCCGGACTGGCCATCGCCATCATCCAGGACGGGAAGGTGATCCACCTGAAAGGCTACGGCTATCGTGATGTCGAAAACCAGCTCCCGGTCACCCCGCAAACCCTTTTCGCCATCGGCTCCATCACCAAATCATTCACTGTAGCGGCCCTGGGCCTGCTGGTCGACCGCGGCAAGCTAGAGTGGGACAAGCCGGTGCGCGAGTACCTCCCCGAGTTTCGCCTCCACGACCCGGTGGCTTCCGAGCGCATGACCCCGCGCGACCTCGTCACCCACCGCTCCGGGCTCCCCCGCCACGACCTCCTCTGGTACAACTCCGAGTTCACCCGTGCCGAAATGGTTGCGCGCCTGCGCTACCTCGAGCCCAGCCGCGACTTCCGCAGCACCTTCCAGTACAACAACCTGATGTTTATGATCGCCGGCTACCTGGTTGAACACTTCACCGGCACCCCCTGGGAAGAATTCGTCCGCCGGGAAATTCTCGACCCGCTGGAGATGACCGGGAGCAACTTCTCCGTCCACGCCTCCCAAGAAAGCCCCGACTTCGCTCTGCCCTACACCAAGGCCGACGACGAGCTCAAGCAAGTCCCCTTCCGCGACATCGACCAGGTGGGCCCGGCCGGCTCCATCAATTCCAACGTCGAAGAGATGAGCCACTACCTGCTTTTCCACCTCAACAACGGGAAATACGGCGACCGGGAGCTCCTCTCCGAAAACAACGCCCGCCAAATGCGCACCCCGCAGATGGTGCGCGCCAGCGCGCTCCAATACCCCGAGCTCGGCTACAGCAGCTACGGCCTGGGCCTGGGCATCTCCAGCTACCGCGGACACACGGTCGTCCAACACGGCGGCGGCATCGACGGCTTCACCGCCCTGCTCTCCTTTATGCCCCGGGATAACATTGGAATGATCATCCTCAGCAACCGCGACGGCAACCCCGTCCCCACCCTCGTCGCCTACAACGTCTACGACCGCCTGCTGGGCCTCGACCCGGTCCCCTGGCACGACCGCTTCCAGGAGCGGCAACAAAAACAAGAGCAAGCCGAAGAGGAAGCCAAGAAGAAAGGCTACACCCCGCGCAAGCAAGGCACCCAGCCTTCGCATCCCCTGACGGACTACGTGGGCGAGTACGAGCACCCGGGCTACGGCATCGTCCGTATCCAGCTCGACGACGACCGCCTCACCCTAACCCTGAACCAGATGACCTCGCCTCTGCGCCACTTCCACTACGATGTCTTCGAGGTGCCCGAAGACCCGCTTGACCCCTTCGAAAACATGAAGGTGATGTTCCAGATGAGCCTCCAGGGCGAGCTCGCCCAGCTCGCGCTCCCCCTGGAGCCGAACGTCGACCCGATTGTTTTCACCCGCCAGCCGGAAGAGCAAATGCGCGAGCGCAGCTTCCTCGAACCGCTCACCGGCGAGTACGAGCTGGGCGGTGTCACCGTGACGGTCATCCTCCAGGGCGACGACACCCTCATCCTCACTGTCCCCGGCCAGCGCCCCTACGAGCTGGTCCCCACTCGTGGCCTCTTGTTCGACATCAAAGGCCTTACCGGCTTCAGCGTCGAATTCAAGAAAGACGCCGCCGGCGCGGTCATGGAATTGGTCTTCTATCAGCCGAACGGAACCTTCGTCGCCAAGCGAAAGCCCTAGCACTACCTGAACTCGAAGGAGGGAGCATGCCGGAGCCTGTGGATGAGCTCAGCGTCCTGCGCGAGCACCTGGAGCGCTACCGCGGCGTCACCCTGCAAACCCTGGAGATGGTGCCGGAAGAAAAGCTCCCCTGGTATCCGGCCGTCGCTCAGTTTACCTTTGCCCAGCAGTTTCTCCACATTGCCCAGACGGAGGAATTCTATTCCCGCGGGATATTTGACAGCGAGTGGGATCCCAAGCGCTTCGACGAACCCAAAGGCCGCTTGACCCGGGCCATGCTCCGCCGCAAGCTGGAAGACGCCCGCCAGTTTACTTTGCAAAAGTTGGCGGAAGTCAATTCGGGGCAGCTCGACCGCGTCGTCTCCGTTCCCGACATCCCCGTCCAATGGCCGCTGCGCTCCTGGCTCTGGTACCTGATCGGGCACGAAATCCATCACAAGGCGCAACTCGCCCTGTACCTGCGGCAGATCGGCGTGACCCCACCGTTTTTTGCCTATGTCCTGCCCCCCGGTGTCCGCCCCGACATCAGGTAAGGGATGGCTAAGCTGTTCGGCACTGACGGGATTCGCGGGGTGGCGGGCCAGCCGCCGCTCGACTCGAAGACCATCTACGCCACCGGGCACGCGCTGGGCGAGTTTCTCCGCCAGGAGAAGGCAACCGGGAAAGTTTTGCTGGGCGAGGACACCCGCGAGTCCTCCCCCTGGGTCACCAGCTACCTGGCCGCCGGCTTGCGCACCGCCGGGGCCGAGGTCGTCTCGGCCGGCGTCATCCCCACGCCCGCCCTCGCCCAGCTTGTCTGCGCCCGCCCCGAAGCCTTCGGGGCCGCCGCCATGGTCAGCGCCTCCCACAACCCCTACCGCGACAACGGCATCAAGCTCATCGCCGCCACCGGGATGAAATTCCCCGACGAAACCGAGGCCCGCCTGGAAGAGCGCATCCGGCAATTCCAGAGCGAAGCCGCCCCGTCCCAGCCGCACTCCCCGCGCGTCGACATCAGCCTGGCCAACGACTACATCGAACTCCTCCGCCAGGCCACCCCCGCCAACCTCTACGCCGACTTCAGCGGCCTCCACCTGGTGGTCGACTCCGCCCACGGCGCCGCCGCCCGCGTCGCTCCCAAGCTGTTTCGCTCGCTCGGCCTGGGCGTCACCCCCATCCACACTTCACCCAACGGCCGTAACATCAACGATGCCTGCGGCGCCCTCCACCCGGAAAGCCTCCAGAAGAAAGTCGCCGAAGTGCGCGCTCACCTGGGCGTGGCGCTGGACGGCGACGCCGACCGCGCCATCTTCGTCAGCGCCTCCGGCCGCATCGTCAACGGCGACGGAGTGCTCTTCGCCTGCGCCCGCTGGATGAAAGCCAAGGGCTGGCTGAAGGGCGGCTGCGTGGTGGGGACGGTGATGGCCAACCTGGGCCTGGAGCGCGCCCTGGAAAAAGAAGGCCTGCCGCTGGTCCGCACCCCGGTGGGCGACCGCTACGTGCTGGAAGAGATGCTGCGCCGCGGCGCCAACCTGGGCGGCGAGCAGTCCGGCCACGTCATCTTCCTCGACGACGCCCCCACCGGCGACGGCCTGCTCACCGCGCTCAAAATCCTCACTCTCCTCCGCGAGCAGGAGACCACCCTGGACGAGACGGTCGCCGGCCTGAAAGTTTTCCCTCAGGTGCTGCGTAACCTCCGCGTGCGCGAGAAGCGCCCGCTGGAAGAGCTCCCCGCGGTCGAGCAGGCCCTCCGCGAGGCCCAGGATGCCCTCACCCTGAAAAAGCGCGGCCGCGTCCTGGTCCGTTATTCCGGCACCGAGCCCCTGCTGCGCCTCATGGTCGAAGCCGAAACCGAGGCCGAAGTCGAGCGCTGGCTCGACCACCTCGCCCGCGCCGTCCAAACCACTCTCGGGCCCTGAACGATGGCGCGCTACTACTACGAAGACTCGCGGTGGCCGTGGCGGCCGGATGCCTTCCTGCGGCGGTTCTTGAAGAAGCATAGGAAGCAGAGGAAGCACAGGAGGCAAAGGAAAAAAATTCGGGCGCTGGACCTGGGGATGGGCTACGGGCGGAACGCCCTCTGGCTGGCCGAGCAGGGCTTCGAGGTGGAAGCCTGGGAGCTCGACCGGCGCTATGTGGCCGAAGCCCGCCGCGAAGCGAAGCGCCGGGGAGTCGAGTTGGCAGACCGCCTGGCTGACAACTCTCCTGGTCCGGAAGGGGTGCGGAGTTTATCCCGAGCTCGCCTGCCGCAGGCAGGCGAGTCGAGGGGCACCCGCCTCGGGGACTTCACTCGAGCGCGCTTCCGCGGGCCCTACGAGGTCATTGTGATTTCCAACGCCCTTCACCATGTCCGCCGTTCCCAAGCCTTGCGCGTGCTGCGCCGGGCCCGCCGCGGCCTGGCTCCGGGGGGGCTGCTTTTTCTGCTGGTCAAATTGACCCGCGACCGTTATTTTCGCCTGCGTCGGCGCGACCCAAACTGGTCTCCGGTGCGGGGTGAGCGGAACACGCTGCGGCGCGTGCGGGGCCCGGCCGAATACCGGTGCTGGCGGGGCCGGCGCAAGCAACGCGCCTCGCTGCTGAGCGCCCTGGAACCGGCCGAGGTCAGGCGGGCGCTGCGCGGACTTCAGTTCCGGCATTATCGTGAAACCGTGCTGCGCAGCGAGTGGGTGCGGCCGGCCGTGACCCACCACGTGGCGGAGATCGTGGCGCAGAAACCGGAGAAAGGACGGCCTCGGTGACCGAACAGGCGAAGAAGGCGGAAGCGGATAACGCGTTCCAGCAAGGGATGATGTTCTTCCGCAGCAGCTACTACGGCAAAGCGGTAACCACGTTGCAGCGGGCGGTGGAGCTCGACCGGCACAATTCCCTCTATGTCTCCTACCTGGGCCTGCTGGTGGCGCTCGCCCACAAGAAGTACGCGGAAGCAGAACAGATCTGCCACACCGCGCTGCGGATGAAGCGCAACCAGGTGCAGTCCTACCTGAACCTGGCGGAGGTCTACCTCAAGGCCGGCAACAAGGAAGACGCGGTGGAAACCTTGACCGTGGGCCTGCAGTACACGAAGCGGGATGTCCGCCTCACCCGCGCCCTGCGCAAGCTGGGCGTCCGCCGCCCCCCGATCATCCCCTTCCTACAGCGGAAGCACTTCCTGAACCGCCACCTGGGCAAGCTGCGCCATCGCGTCCTGCAACGCTTGGGCATCGAATGAGCGCGCTTTACCTGCGCCGCTGGAGCTAGTTGATGGCCGCCCGCCGCACTGGCCCCCGCACGTAAGGATTGCGCGCCACTTCCTTCAAGGAGCGGTAGCTGAGCAACCCCAGAACGTTCAGGGACAACCCGGTCGGCGCCTTGGGATGCACGGCCAGGTGCAGCTTGATGCGCTCGTTCTTCATCCACTCCCGGTTGCGGGTGATCAGCTCGATCGTGTGCGGCTGCAGCAGGTCGGACTTGGTCAACTCCACCGCCTCTTCGCTGGTCAGGCGGGGATTCTGAACCAGGAAGTGGTACACCTGCGGGTCGTAGCTCTTCAGCAGGATCATCCGCGACTCCCGGTCGCCCCGCAACGCCAGCATGATCTTCTGGGGACGACTCAACTGGCGAATGCGGTCGTAGAGGCTCTGCCGGAGCCGCACGTCGCCGGCCACCTGCCTCTCATAGGCCAGGACCTTCTCCAGCAGGGCGCCTTCCTTGTCTTCCGCCATCGCTGTCCCTTCGGTGGAAAGGGTCTGCCGCCTAGGCCAACATCCGCGGGCGTGAAATCAGATTTGCCAAGAATCTAACAGCCGAGACCCGCACCGTCAATCAAAATTGTGATTCCTGCTCCCGCAGCCTACAATAAAGCGCGTACCAAAGTGCGAAGCTGCTCCATGACGATCCCCAAAGCGCGGACGATGCCGGAGCTGGTGGCGCCGTTCCGCGTGCGCTCCCGGCTCACCGGCGAAGAACACTCGGTGCGCTTCTCCCATCTCTGGGGGGCCATCGCCACCCGGCACAGCGACACCCTCGACTGCAAGTTCTTCGTCGAGGGCCGCGGGCTCATTGTCGCCCTGGCCCATCCGGGATTCGTCGAGTTCAAGCAGCGCACCGGACGCTCCCTGCTCGACCCCGAAGCCGCCCAACTCGCCGCTACCTACCTGCGCGAGTGCCTGGAAGCCGACCGCGACACCCGCGGGCCCTTCCTCTTTGTCCCTCCCGAAGAAGTCCTCCGCCTGGCCAAGAAAATCGGCCTGCTCCCTTAGTCCCGTTCCAACTTTGTTCGGCCTGCTGAGAAGGGCCGCCCCTCCGGAAACCAACTGGGAACAGGACTAGGCGTCGGAAAGGTCTTCCTCGAAGCCGGAAGGAGAGGCGGGCGGGGAAGGCGGCTCCAGCTCGGCCGTCTCCAACAGCTCCCCGCACTCCAGACATTCGACGTAGGTGGTGGCGTCGTCTTGAGCGATCAAACGAGTGCGCGGATGCCGACAGGGTTCGCCCATGGCGGGTTCGACCGGAAGCGATTATAACAGCGTCGGCGAAAATCCACCTTGATTAGCGAAAAGGGGCGAATGATAATCTGCCTGTTCATCCTGGTAGCCAGGGGGGAGCATGGAACGCATCCTGCTGGTGGTGCTGTTGGGCCTGTTGGTCTACTTGGTCTATCTGGTCTTTGCTCCTTTCCTGGTGGCGCTGGCCTGGGCGGTGGTGCTCACCATCATGTTCTTCCCCGTGCACCGCGCCATCCGCAAACGCCTCCGCTGGCCCAACCTTTCCGCCCTGGTAAGCACGCTGCTGCTGGCGGGGCTGATCCTCGGGCCCGGCCTGCTCATCCTGGGCGCCTTCACCGGCCAGGCCATCGATGCGGTGCGGTGGTTCCAGCAGGAATGGCAGGAGGGCCGGGTTCCCTTCGGCCAGTTCCTGGGGCACATCCCCATCGACCGCATCCTCGATTGGCTGGCCGACCACAACATCCCCGTCGAGGACTGGCGCGCCTTCGTGACCGACAAGCTGCAGCGCCTGGCCGGGTTCCTGGCGGGGCAGGCGGGCCGGCTGGCGCGCAACGTGCTCAGCTTTCTCTTCACCCTCTTCGTCACCCTGTTCGCGACTTTCTATCTCTTCCGGGACGGCCCCGCTCTTTACGAGCGGCTGCGCCGCGCCCTCCCCCTCTCCCCCACCCACCGCGACCAACTGCTCAACACCGCTCAGGACACGCTCTACGCCAGCCTGTTCAGCGGCTTTGTGGTGGCCGGGGTGCAAGGGACGATGGGCGGGATCACGTTCTGGGCGCTGGGCATCGGCGCGCCCGTGCTCTGGGGCATCATCATGGCCTTCCTGTCGCTGCTCCCCGTGCTGGGCGCCTGGATCGTGTGGGTGCCGGCCTGCATCTTCCTGCTGCTGCAGGGGGAATACCTCAAGGCCACAATTCTTTTCGGGGTGGGGGCCGGGGTGATCGGCCTGACCGACAACTTCCTGCGCCCTGTCCTGGTGAGTGGGCGCGCGCAGTTGAACGGCCTGCTGGTCTTCGTCAGTATCCTGGGAGGGGTCATCGCCTTCGGCCTGCTGGGCATCATCCTGGGGCCGATTGTGGTGGCGGTGGGCTCGGCGGTGGTGAAGTCCTACACCACGGAAGAACTGATCCCGCCTCCGGAGGAAGCCTAGCGCGCGAAGGCCGACAAGAGAAAACCCCTCCTCGCTCACGAATCGAGCGAAGAGGGGCGAAAAGGACGCCGCCCGCCCCTAGGGGCTCACCGCCAGTTCCTTGGGCACGCTGATGTAGCCCACGATGCGGTTCTTTTCCACCTGGAAGGCCACGACCTCCAGTAAGTGCCGGGTGCCTTCGACGTAGAACTGCACCGGCTCCAGCAGGGTCTTGTCCTTCTTTTCCACGCGCTTGTCGTTGGCCAGGACGTCAAGGGTGAACTTCTGCCGCTTGGTGTCGGTCTTGCGCAGGCGGAGAGAGACCGGGCCCACGCGGGTGTACTGCTTCGATTTGCGCAGGTCGAATTCGAAGTAGTTGCGCTCCCCCCGCGCCTTCAGCTCCTCCAGCTCCTCCTGGTTGTGGGCGATCAGGCCGCTCTGCATCCCCAGGTCCCCGATAGTGCGCTGCAAGGTGGTCTGGGTCTCGGCCAACGTCTCCTGGGTTTGGGCCACTTCCCCCCGCACCGCGGTTACCTCGCCGGAAAGCGAGCCCAGCTGCGTCTGTTGCTCCTCCAACTGCGACCCCAACTGGGCGCTCGCCCGGCGCTGCTCTTCCCTGATTTGCTGCGCCACGGCCCGGGCCCGGGCCAGCTCCTTTTGAGTCAGCCCCAGGCGCTCGCTGGTGACCTCGAAGTTGCCCTGGAGCGTGGCGTAGTTGTCCTCCAGAGTGGCCGTCCGGGATTCGAGTTCGCCCAATTTGTCGTTCGCCTGCCGGAGTTGTGCCGTCAACTCCTTCCGCGCCGTGTGCTGCGCATAGGCGATCCAGCCCGTCATCAGCGCCAGCACGACCAGCACCGCCCCCAGCCAGCGCGCACTTGCGGGCGATCGCCCGCTTTCCTTCCTTTCCAGTTCTTCCGAATTCGTCTCCATGGTTGGTCTCTTCTCCCGTTCAGGTCGCTTGCCTCTGCCGGCGGCGATCCGCGACTCCAATCGCCGCACCCAGTTTGATTATTGCCCAGCGGCTGCGGGTTGTCCATGCATTTGACAATTCGCCCGCCTCCCACTAGAATCCCCCCAAACGGGGGTTACTTTGTTGGTCATCCGGTAGCCAACCTCGATACACTCGCTTCCCCCTCCACGGGGCCATGCCTCCAGCCAAGGCCAAGCCAAACATAGCCATCGTAGACGACGATGGCGCCCTGCGGTTGCAGTTGGCCGCCGCCCTGAAGACCCAGTACAACCTCTTCGAAGGAGATAGCTACCAGGGCGCCTATCGCCTCCTCCAAGAATTCGAGCTCGATGTCGTGCTGCTGGACCTGAAACTGCTGGACGGCACCGTGCGCGAAGGCCTGATGCTGCTGCGCGACCTGGACCAGAGTGACATCGACACCCTGGCCATCGTCCTCAGCGACGACCCCAAGAAGACTACCGCCCTGCGGGTGATGGACGCCGGCGCCTACGACTACTTTGTCAAGCCGGTCGACCCCGACGTGCTCCGCACCATCATCGAGCGCGCCGTGGAAAAACTCCGCATCGAGCGGGAAAACCGCATCCTGCGCGAAGAGCTGAAGCGCAAGGACGCCCTGGGCGACCTGCTGGGATCCACCGAGGCCATGCGGGGCTTGTTCGAGTCCATCCGCCGGGTGGCCCGCAGCTCCTCCA
This sequence comes from Acidobacteriia bacterium AH_259_A11_L15, assembly GCA_027717655.1. Taxonomy (GTDB): domain Bacteria; phylum Acidobacteriota; class Terriglobia; order Acidiferrales; family 2-02-FULL-67-57; genus 2-02-FULL-67-57. The sequence continues at coordinate 7,598 of JALLOH010000046.1, read as the reverse complement.
CCGTGGTCATCCGCGGCGAAAGCGGCACCGGCAAGGAACTGGTGGCCCGCGCCATCCACGACCTCAGCCAGCGGCGCGACCGCGCCTTCGTCAGCGTCAACTGCGCCGCCCTCCCTGAGACCCTGATGGAGGCGGAGCTGTTCGGCTACGAGAAGGGCGCCTTCACCGGCGCCACCGCCACCAAAGAAGGCCGCGTCGAGCTCGCCCACCGCGGCACGCTTTTCCTGGACGAAATCGGCATCCTTACTCCTGCCCTGCAAAGCAAGCTCCTGCGCGTGCTGGAAGAACACACCCTGGTGCGGTTGGGCGGGACCCGGGCCGTCAAGGTGGACTTTCGGCTGCTCACCGCCACCAACGAAGACCTGGAGGAATTGGTGCGCCAGCGGCGCTTCCGGGAAGACTTGTACTACCGCATTCATGTGGTCCCCCTGCTGGTGCCGCCGCTGCGGGAACGGGTGGACGACATCCCCCTGCTGGTCGAGTACTTCGTCAAGGTCTACTGCGCCGTCAACCACCTGCTTCCCAAGCGGATCGACGATGAAGTCCTGGAAGCCTTGAAGCGCTACCCCTGGCCCGGCAACGTGCGGGAGCTGGAGAACGCGGTGCAGCGCATGGTGCTGATGAGCGACGGGGAACTGATCACCGGGAAATACCTGCCCCGCGACCTGGCCCAGACCGTCGGCCGCGGCGCCCGCGGCGGCTTCCGCCTGCCCCCCTCCGGATTCCACCTGGAGGAAGAAGTGGCCGCCTTCGAGCGCCGGTACCTGGAAGCCGCCCTGGCGGAGGCCAATGGGGTGAAGGCCCAGGCGGCCCAGCGGCTGGGGGTAAACAGGGACAAGATGAAGTACCTCTGCCGCAAGTACGGCCTCTAGGGGGCCGGGAAGGGTAAAATTTACCCTTAGGGAGAAATTTTCCCCTCCGCGAGCACAAGGGGCCTGCTGGGGGGCGCCGCCGAGCTGGTGGCCTCGGGGCTAAGTCGAAGAAATCTCGGAGCTAAGAAAACTCTCTCCGGCAAGCCTGCTTTGGCCCCCCAGTTGCTCCCTCCAAGGCAGCAACCCAACGGGAGAAACCGAAGGGTTCAGCCAAGGAGGAACAAATCATGGCAGCGAAGAAAAAGTCGGGCAAGCGCCTGAAGAAGGGCAAGAAGATAACTTCCAGGAAGCTGCAGCGCGGCGGCTTCGGTATGTTGCAGCGCGGCGCGGGCGTCCTGCAGCGGGGCGCGGGCGTCCTGCAGCGCGGCGCCGGCGTGCTCCAGCGCGGCGGCATCAACCCGCTCGAGTAAGGCCGCAGCCTCAAGGCTCAATCCCGAACCAATGGGCTGCCGTTGGACAAACGGCAGCCCATTGCAATTTTCGCGCGGCCCTACCAGAGGTGGGAGCGCAGCCAGCGCCAGACGCTGCGCCCGGCTCGCCAGACCAGCGCCTTCCGCGGGCCATAGATCTTGGCCGTGCCCGTCATCCCCTCCCGCAGCACCCCGTCCGGGTTCTCAAATTCCAGCACCACAGCAAAGTAGTTGGTCAGCTCCTGCCCTTTCCGCACCAGTTTTTCCGGCGCGGCCACGGGCCGATCGGGCGCGGCCGCCGGCATGATCTCCTCCACTTCGCCGATAAACGTCCGGAAGGGATAGGCGCGCAAGTTGAGCTTTACTGGCGCGCTCTCCGAGACATCCTCGAGCTCCCAGTCCCGCACCAGCACGCGCGCCCGCATGGTTCTCCGGTCGACCAGGACGGCAAAGGCTTCGCCCTCATCCAGGTAATCGCCGACTCGCTGCTCCACCTGCGGGGTGGTGACCACGCCGGTGAGCGGGGCCTCCAGGGTCAGGGCCGCCCGTTTGGTCTGCGCCTCCGCCCATTCCGACTGCAGCCGGTCGCGCTCGTGGATGTATTGCTGGATTACCCCCAGGTCGCCGCGGGCTCGAGCGGCGAGCAAGGCCCGCTCGGCCAGTTGCCGCTGGCGCTGGAGGCGGGCGGGGCGGGCCTCGACCTCGAGGTTGCGCAGCACGGCCAGGACCGCGCCCTCTTGCACAAGCTGTCCTTCGCGCACTCGTACCTCGGCCACCTGGCCCGCCACCGCGGCGCGCACCTCGGCGCGCTGGCCTGGCTCGAGCAGGAACTCGGTGGTGACTTTTCCCGGGGTGGGCACCAGGGCCACAAAAACCACCAGCAACCCCACCGCCCCTTGCTGCATTCGCGTCATCCGCCAGGCCATGAGCTTCTCCTTTGTCGCCCGCACTCCCGCCCGCAAGCTGGGAGCCCACTGCTGCAGGCGCTTGCGCAGGATCAGGTAGAGCATCCCCGCGGTCAGCAGGTAGCCCCAGGCGCCGAACTTGCTGGTAAAGACGTTCTTCGCAAACACGGTGACCACAATCAGTATCAGCATGCTGTAGAGAATGGCCGCCGTGCCGAAGGTGAGAAAGATGCGCCGCTTGCGCCGGCTGGCCGGCGGCAGCTCCGCGTCCTGCCGCAGAATGTGCCGCCGCACCCACGCCTTCAAGTACTCGAACGAGTCTTCGCGCAGGTTGTCGATCTCCAGGTATTGGCTGAGGGCGAAGTAGCCGTCCAGCTTCATCAACGGGTTCAGATTGAACAAGACCCCCGACACTCCTGTGAGCAGCAGAGTCTTGTAGCCCAGGTCGCCGATGAACGACTCCGGGGGCGATAAATACCAGACAAAGGTGGCCACCGCGCACACCACCAGCTCGATCCAGATGCCGGCGAAAATGGTCCACAGCCGCTTCGAGCTGCGATCGAACAGGTACATGTCGGTACAGTCCGTGTAAAAGGAGGGGGTGAAGTACATGAGCATCAGGCCCATCTGGTGGACCTCGCCGCCGTAGTGCTTGCAGGTCAGCCCGTGCCCAAACTCGTGCACCCCGCTGACGAAGAACAGGATCCACCAGAAAACCCACAGGTCGTAAGCCGTCTTGTTGGTAAAACTGTAGAATTCGCCCGTGTCCTGGCGAATGCGGGCGAAATCATCGATCACGATAAACGCAGTCAGTAAGAACAGAATCACCGAGAAGATCACGAACTTCCGGGTGAAGATCCAGCTCAGGTAGGGATGGATGCGCTCCAGCGTCTTGTCCGGGTTCCAAGCGGAGAAGTAGATGTAGAGGAGGCTGGAGCGGTCGACCTTGTTCTTGCGTTCGTCGCGGATCTTTTCCAGGATGGCGAGGTTCTTCTCCCCCAGGCTGCGCTCCCATATGCTGGCGTCCATGCTGTCGAGGAACTCCATCACCTCTTCTTCGCTCAGAGGGGTGTCCGGGCGGCGCTGGTTCATCCGGGCGGTGATTTCGGTGGCGGTGCGGGTGCCGTCGCACAGGCGGAGCAGCTCGAGCTCCAACTCGCCGTAGCGGGCGTAGTTACCCGTCTCCGGAACCTTGAAGACGAAGCTCTTTTCCCCGCCGACGACTTGCTCGCTGATCTTCAGGTCCTGCCGGAACTTGGGCCGGCGCAGCCCGCTGGCGAGAACGCTGGCGAGTCGCAGACTGGTGGGACCGAAACGCATCGAAACCCGGGACTAGGGGGAGGACTCCTGCTTCGCCTCCCACACCACCTGCACCGCCATGCCCGGGCGCAGCTCCCCCAGGTCGGAGCCGGTCAGCACCGCGGTGACGTCGTAGCTGCCGCTGGCGGCATCCACCGTGGGGCTCACCTTCTGGATGCGGGCCAAGTAGACGGGGACGCCGCCGCTGCCCGGGGCTACATTGACCAGCTCGACGTTGATCAACTCGCCCACCCGGGGGCGGCGCGGCGCTGTCTCCGGCACCAGGAAGCGCACCTGCAGCGGAGCCAGTTGGCTGAGGCGGAAGCATTTTTCATCCTTGGAGACGGTTTGTCCCATGCGGATGTAGCGGCGGTCCACCACCCCGCGGAAGGGAGCCCGGATGCGGGACTTTTCCAACTCCAACTCCAGGATGCGAATGTCGGCCCGGGTGCGCTCAACCATGGCCCGCCAGCTCTCCAAGTCGTACTCGGCGCCCTTGGCGCGGAACTCCGCCTCCTCCAGGTCGGCTTCGCTATTGAGCCCCGATTCATTCATCTCCTGGGCGCGCCGCAGTGCCGCCCGCCGCGCCTCCATTTCCGCCTGGTTGTACTTGACATTGTTCTGCGCTACTTCCAGGTCGGCCTGCGCGCGGTCGAGCTGCGCCAGCAACTCCTGGTCGTCCAACCGAGCCAGGACCGTCCCCTGGCTCACTCGATCCCCCTGGTCATGGAGAACCTCGACCACCGGGCCGTCGCGCCGAGCCAACACCTCCACCGCCCGCTCCACCGACAAGACGCTCAGGATCTCCAGCCGGTCCGGGGACGAAGTCGGGCGGGCGGAGCTCGAAGCAGATTCCTGGGGCGGCGTGCGCGCCGGCGGGGGCACCTCGCGGCTCGGCTGCGGCTCGGTCGGGCCCCCGCCGCAGGCCGTCCCCACCAGCAGCAGCGCCAGCCACCAGAAAGTCTTCTTCGCCCTCATCGCGCTCCTCTCACGGCAGCCAGGTCCAGGCCTTTCGCCAGGCCCAGCGCGCCGGACTCCGCAGCCAGACGTAGCCGATGGGATACCAGCCACTCTCGGCCCAACCGCCCTCGGCGGTGATCTTGCCCCGCCCCGCCATCCCCGCGCGGAACCGCTCCTCCGGGTCGGTAAAGATCGCCCGCACCACGAAGAATTGCTCGCCTTCGGCCGTGATGGTCTGGGCGCTCACGCGCTCGACCTCGCCCTCGAAGGTGTGGGTGGGATAGGTGTTGAGCTTGAGCGCCACGCGGTTGCCGGGACGTATCAGATCAATCTGCGTCTCGGGCACGTTCAACTCAGCCGCCATGTGGGTGCGGTCGACCAGCTCGCAAAAGAGGTCCCCGGCCTGGAGCTGTTTGCCCACTTTCTCCTCCACCTTGGGCGTCACCACCACGAAATACTGGGGGGTGCTGTTCTGTTCTGCGTCCGGCACCGGGGCGCGCAAGGTTGCCTTCTCGACCTTGCTCTGATAGAGCCTGACTTCCGCCTGGTACATCTGCATTTGCAGCCGGGCGCGGGCCGCGGCACTCAAGTCGCGCCGGGCTTCCGCCTCCCTCCATTGCCGCTCCATCTCATTCCGGTTCGCTTCCGCCCGCTCGAGCAGCACCTGGTAGTCCCCGGAATCGAGCACGGCCAGCTCGGCGCCCGCCCTGACGACATCGCCCTCCGTGACTTTGACCTGCTTGATAATCCCGTCCACTTCCGAGGTCACCGCCCGGCGCTCGGCCGGCACGACGGTGGCGTTGGCTCCGATGCGCATCGGCCAGGGAATCACGAACAGCACCAGGGCCACCAGGCCCACTTTCCAGCCCCACTCCAGCCATCTGGCCCCCGGGATGGCCATCAGCTTCTTCTTCTGCGCCACCAGCGGCTGCCAGAGGCTCATCAGCGGCACTTCCTGGTAGAGCCGGGCGTTGCGAATGGCGACGGTGGTCTGGCTGGCCAAGATGCTGAGCACCTCTTTGTGGTTCTCGGTGAGGAACTCGGCGTCCCCGCTCTCCAGGGCCAGCACGCCCACCGTCCCCTGGTCGTCCCGCAGGGAGAGGGCGTAGAACCCGTTCAGCTCGTGCTCTTCCAGATAGGGCGCCAGGCGGTCGCGGGCCGCTTCCGGGTCGACCTTCCAGCCTTCGTCGTAGTTGTCGGCCGAGACCGCCTCCTCCTGCGAGGCCACCCACTCCAACCGCTCCCGCAACTGGTCCATCTCGCGAGTCTTGGGCACTTCCGATTCGCCGGATACCGCCCCCAGAACAAAGCGGTTCCGGTCATAGAGCCCGATGGTGCAGCGGTCGAACGGAACCACCGTGGCGGCCTGGTGGACGACGGTGGTCAGTACATGATCGAGATTCAGCGTGGAAGTAATCTCTTTGCTGATGGCCAGCAGCGCATCCAGCTCGCGCACCTTGCGCTCGGCGGCCAGCAAGTTGGCGTTGTTCAGCGCCAGGGCCGCCTGCTCGCTGACCGACTCCAGGAAGAACAGGTCGTCCTCGTCAAAGGCGCGGCCGTCCGGCTTGTTGACCACCTCCACCACCCCCAGAACCTCTTCCTCCTTCCGCAGGGGAACACACATCAGGCTCTGGAGCTCGAACTCCGGGCTGCGCTGCCGCCGCTCGGCCAGCAGCTCTTCCTGGCCGGCGTCAGCCACCAGGCGCCCTTCCCCCTTCTGGGCCACCTGCCCGACCAGCCCTTCGCCCATCCCCACCCGGTCCTCCTCGCTGGTGGTGGGGTCTTCGCCCACCTGCTGGGCGAAGTAAAGGTCGTTTTCTTCCGCGTCCACCAGCCAGAGGTTGCAGGCCTCCACGCTCAAGATGTCCCGAATCTTGTCGGCCATGATGGGCAGCAGGTCTTCCAGCTCCAGGGTGGAATTGAAGACGCGGCTGATGTCGTAGAGGGCGGCCAGCCGCTCGATGGTGGCCAGGTTGGAGTTCTTCTCCCGCTCCTGGACCAGGAGGGAATCGAGCGCCGGGCCGGTCAGTTGGCAGGCTTCTTCGAGGAGGCGAGCGTCCTCGGCGGTGAACTCCCCGCTGCGCTTGTTCAGGACTTCCACCACCCCCAGCGTCCCCGAGCTGCCGGCCAGCGGGGCATAGAGGGCGGTCTTGACCCGCTCCCGGTCGTTCTCCTCGAGGTGGACCAACTCCTCCGGGTCGATTTCCTTCGCCCCCAGACGGCGGGCCCGGGTGGCTTCCAGCATCTCGACCACGATTCCTTCGGTGGCCGGCTGGGGCGACGGCTCGAACCTCTCCCCGGCCTCAAACCAACGACCCCGGCAGAGCAGCTCCTCCCCGCCCTCGGCCACCAACCAGACCAGCAGGGCCCGGGCCCCTATTTGGGAGCCCACGCGGGAGGCAAACGTCCGCAACAGGGAGTCAATATCTCGGCAAGCGTGGTAAGCAGTGGCCAGGTCGAACAGGACGGGCAACGGTCCCATGAGGCCCCCGACAACTGGACAGTCCGGTTCGCTTCTCGTCCCTTCGAGGAAACCGGAAGGCCGAAACCTGCCAGTGGGCGGGAAGGCTAGCAAATGGGCCAGGAGGTGTCAAGCGAGCCGGGCCGCTATTCCCCTTGCTTTGCGCCCCCCAATTGGAGTAGCTTGCCTGTCGCTGGCTCTTCCCGCAAGTGAAGGCATCCCAGCGCTACCACAGCGAGGGGCAGGTGAAGATCAACGTTCGCAAGACTCCGAAGGCCACCATCCTCGACCTCCAGGGCCCCCTGAAGATGGGCGAGGCGGTCGATACCTTCCGCGACCAGACAGAAGAGCTACTGGGCGCCGGCACCAAGAACCTGGCCATCAACCTGGCCGGCGTGCCGGAAATGGATAGCTCCGGCATCGGCATCCTGGTTCGCGTCTTCACCACCCTGAAACAGTCGGGCGGCAAGTGCAAGGTCTTCGGCGCCCCCAAGCGGGTCATGCAGGCCCTGAAGATGGTGCGGCTCGACACCGTGCTCGACCTGGCCGCCAACGAAGAAGCCGCCCTGGCCGGCTTCTAGTCGCGATTTCTCGACCTCCTCGCGCCATCTCCCGTCCTCTCCGCGCCACCTTCCCCCGCCCGGCAAGAAAACCCAGGGATGAGAAAGGCTGATCGGATGCCGTCCTGGGT
>JALLOH010000468.1 GCA_027717655.1 Acidobacteriia bacterium AH_259_A11_L15 | reverse complement strand
CTGGGGAAGGACCCGGCGGAGATCCGCCGCCGGAACTTCCCCAAGCCCAAGGACTTCCCCTACAGCACGCCCACCGGGGTCATCTACGACAGCGGCAACTACCAGGCCACACTCAAGAAGGCCCTCGAACTGGTGGGCTACAAGAAACTCCGCCAGGAGCAGCAGAAGCTCTGGAAGCAGGGCAAGTATTTGGGCATCGGCTTGTCGACCTACATCGAGATCTGCGGGATGGGGCCCTCCTCGGCCATGCCCGCCGGCGGCTGGGAGAGCGGCACGGTGCGCATCGAGCCCACGGGCAAGGTCACCGTGCTCACCGGGGCCTCGCCTCACGGGCAAGGACAAGAGACCTCGTTCGCCCAGATCGTGGCCGACGAGTTGGGAATTTCCCCTGAGAGCGTCATCATCACTCACGGTGACACCCAGGCCGTCCCCTAC
>JALLOH010000467.1 GCA_027717655.1 Acidobacteriia bacterium AH_259_A11_L15 | reverse complement strand
GCCGTCCTTCTCCCTGACCGTCAGCGGGGGAGCCGCGGAGAACGGCGCCGGAGACCAACGGAAGGAAAAGGCAGCCAGGGCCGCCGACCGGCGCATCCTGAGCGAGCCTGTCTATTTTCCCTATATTCCTCGGGGCCGGCGGGTGACCCAGGCGGTCGAACTCACCTTTCCCCGCCGCGGCCGCTACACCCAGGACCTGTTCCAAGTGGGCAGCAAGTTCCCCTTCGGGTTCCTGCTGAAGACGCGGCAAGTAGCCGCGGCCAGCGAGGTGGTGGTCTACCCCCCGGTGGAGCCCACCGAGGAGTTCTATGAGATTCTGCCGCTGATCAGCGGGGAGATGATGAGCTACTACAAGGGACGCGGGCACGACCTCTACTCCATCCGCCCTCGAGCATAGCCGCAATCTTTCTTGTGGCCGCCCCCACGCCCAGCCGC
>JALLOH010000466.1 GCA_027717655.1 Acidobacteriia bacterium AH_259_A11_L15 | reverse complement strand
GCCTTGGGATCGTTGTAGTGCGTGGTGGCCTGGACGATGGCGCGGGCGCGGCGCTCCGGATCGGACGACTTGAAGATGCCCGAACCCACGAACACCGCCTCGGCCCCCAGTTGCATCACCAGGGCGGCGTCGGCCGGGGTGGCGAGCCCGCCGGCGGAAAAGTTCGGCACCGGCAGCTTGCCGTGTTCGGCCACCCACTCAACCAATTCCAGCGGCGCCCCCAGACGCTTGGCCTCCTGCACCCGCTCCGCCGGGGCCAGCACGGTCAGCTTCTTCATGTGGCCGACGATGGCGCGCATATGGCGGACCGCCTCGACCACGTTGCCCGAGCCCGCCTCGCCCTTGGTGCGAATCATGGCCGCGCCCTCGGCGATGCGCCGCAGGGCTTCGCCCAGGTTGCGGCAGCCGCAGACAACAGGCACGCGGAAGGCGTGCT
>JALLOH010000465.1 GCA_027717655.1 Acidobacteriia bacterium AH_259_A11_L15 | reverse complement strand
CGCACGTGCAGGCTGCCGCGCAGTTCCCCGCCCGCCTCCTCGAGGTCGAGCACTTTGATTTGCGCCCCTTGCGGCAGCAGAAAATCCAGCAGCGCCGTCCGGGTGGGATTCAACCCCACCTGCGGCAGCACCAGGTTCGTCTCCGGCAGCAGCACCCCCGCGGCCAGCAGGAAAGCGGCGGCGCTCAAGTCATTCGGAATGACGAGCGAGCGCGCCCCGAGCCGCGGCCGCCCCGGCAGGGTGATGCGCCCCCGGTGTCGCTCGATCCGGGCGCCGAATTCTCGCAGCGCGATCTCGGTGTGGTCGCGCGTGCGCAGCGGCTCCTCCACCGTGGTGGCTCCGGAAGCGTGCAGCCCCGCCAGCAGAACCGCCGTCTTCACCTGGGCGCTGCGCCCCATCTCCTACGTGCTGCCGGTGGCCAGCGCCCAGGTGAAGAC
>JALLOH010000464.1 GCA_027717655.1 Acidobacteriia bacterium AH_259_A11_L15 | reverse complement strand
GCACAGCGGAGCGCGGAAATACGCAAAGGAGCTTGACCTTGGACAGCTCGGTGATGACATCTTCCGTGATGCCGTCGCGGAAGTACTCGTCTTCTTTAGCTCCGCTCAAGTTTTCAAAATAGAGAACCGCCACTGATTTTTCTCTCTGCTGTGCAAGTGTTGCCGAGGGCTGTGCGGCGGCGCCGCCCGAGTCCATGTCCTGCTTCAAACGCTCCAGATCGGCCCGCAAGTCGGAAGCGCTGTGGTAGCGGGCTCCGCAGTGTTTCTCCAACGCCTTGTTGATAATCCGTTCCAGCTCGGCGGGCACCTCGGGATTCAACCGCGCGGGCAAGGTCGGCGTCCGGTTCAGGACGCCGTCGAAGATGACCGCGGTGGTGTTGCCGGAGAAGGCTCGGCGTCCGGTGGTCATCTCGTAGAGCACGGCGCCGAAAGAGAAC
>JALLOH010000463.1 GCA_027717655.1 Acidobacteriia bacterium AH_259_A11_L15 | reverse complement strand
GGACCAGGGCCGAGCGAAGCCAGTCTACAAGGCGCTCCAGCTTCCCGGGTTGGACAAGACCCCGTTGCCCGACCTGAGCCTGATCCAGTCCAAGTATTACAGCGCCATGGCCATCCAGTATTCGCGCGGCTGCCCCTTCAACTGTGAGTTCTGCGACATCATCGAGATTTACGGGCGGCGGCCGCGGACGAAGGCCCCGGCCCAGGTAGTGGCCGAGCTGGAGCAGCTCTACGAGCGGAAGTGGCGGAGCTCGGTGTTCATCGTGGACGACAACTTCATCGGCAACAAGAAGAAGGTCAAGGAGCTGTTGCCGGTAGTGGCGGAGTGGAACCAGCGGCGCGGGCGGCCGTTCACCTTCTTCACCGAGGCCTCGGTGAACCTGGCCGACGACACCCAGCTCCTGCAACAAATGAAGGACGCTGGCTTCACCCGCGTGT
>JALLOH010000462.1 GCA_027717655.1 Acidobacteriia bacterium AH_259_A11_L15 | reverse complement strand
CGACAGCGGCTGGTCAAGCGCGGCCACCGGCAGGTGCGACGCTTTTCCTGGAAAGACTCCGTCCGCCGCGTGCTGCAGATCTACGAGCAAGCCCTCGCCAACTAAGGTGAGCGCATTCCGCGATTTGCAAGAGACGGAAATCTTGACATTGGCCGCTTTTACTCTATTCTATAAAGGGAGTATCTCTTACCTATTACCTACCTGACAACGCATGGAGGGGGGCATGAAGAGATTTAAGCTTACCCTACCCATCCTTTGTCTCCTTTCCCCTATCCCTTTGCTGGCTGATCACTTTACCTACGAACGGGCTAAGGAAGCTGCGGAGCACACACACTATGCTGTGGTCTTTGAGAAAGGCCACGGAGAAGAAGCCGTGGGGCATTTGCCGGTGTTGATAATCAGGACTAGAGGGGATTACAGAGACGTTAGGACTCGAGC
>JALLOH010000461.1 GCA_027717655.1 Acidobacteriia bacterium AH_259_A11_L15 | reverse complement strand
GCCTGGCAGGCCGCAATCGCCAATGGTAAAATGACGGCGAGCCCGTAGCTCAGCCGGTAGAGCATCTGCCTTTTAAGCAGAGGGTCCTGGGTTCGAGTCCCAGCGGGCTCACCACGCGTACGGGCAGACCGCGCGGTTGCCGCTGGGGCGCCCTGATCTCCGGGGAGGAAAGCCATGAATAACGTGGGTTGGAATCCGAGTCGCTACGGCCTGGAGAACCACGGCATCCGCAACCTCAAGGTGGCCTTCTGGAACTTCCCCACCGCCCACCTCTACGAGCACGTCATCCACAACCAGGAAGGGATGATTTCCCACCTGGGGCCGGTGATCGTGCGCACCGGCGACCACACCGGACGCTCCCCCAACGACAAGTTCCTGGTCAAGGAGCCCTCCAGCGAAAAGAACATCTGGTGGGGCGAGAGCAACCGTCCTTTCGACCC
>JALLOH010000460.1 GCA_027717655.1 Acidobacteriia bacterium AH_259_A11_L15 | reverse complement strand
CCGGGGGCAGGTCTTCGTCGCCCATGATATCGCTGATGGCCACCCGCCCGCCGCGCTTCAACACCCGGTACATCTCGGCAAAGAGCTTCTCTTTGTCGCTCTCCCGAACCAGGTTGAGGACGCAGTTGGAAATGATGACATCCACCGAGTTGTTCGGGATGAGCGGGGCCGCGGCGCGCAAGCGCTCGGCGAAGGCTTCGTAGTCGGCCAGGGCCGCCGCCGACCCGATTGGATGAGCTTTCAAGCAGGCTTCGGCTTCATCCAGCGGCAAAGCCAAATCCTGGATGCGCGCCCGGTGAAAGACCACGTTGTCGTAGCCGAGGCGCTGGGCGACGGTGGGCTGGTGCTTGCGGGCCAGCGCCAGCATCTCCTGGTTGAAATCAATTCCAATCACCTTTCCCGTCCGACCGACGATCTGGGCCGCGATGTAGCAGACCTTGC
>JALLOH010000045.1 GCA_027717655.1 Acidobacteriia bacterium AH_259_A11_L15 | reverse complement strand
CATCTTGTTGAGGACGAACACCTTTTCGCCGACTTTGAAGGGCATCAAAACTGCATCCCCGGCAGGTGCGCAAGAAATCATTATAGAGAACTTGGGCAGGGGCCGTCAAGGAAAAATCCGCCCGGCGGGTGGGGCGCTTTGCCGAATGCCCCGGGGCTGGCCGGCCCGGGAAGTTGCGCCCTCTTGACCCGGTTCGTTATACTGACTTTCCCGCCCGGGGGAGGCAGGCGCCGAAGGAGTTCCCGAATGCCCGGCCACCAGAGAGTCGACGCGGGGCAGCACATACGGCAGAGGCTGGAAGCGGAAATCGCCCAGCTGGAGCGGGAGCTGAACCGGGAGCTCCCCCAGGAGATCGCCAAGGCGCGCGCGCACGGCGACCTGAGCGAGAACGCCGAATACAAGTTCGCCAAGGAGCGCCAGCACCTGGTGGGGATGCGCCTGCAGCAGTTGCGGAAGCGGGTGGCGGACCTGTCGCTGCTGAACCTGTCGAAAATCCCCCGCGACCGCGTGGGCTACGGCAGCCGGGTCACCCTGGTGGATGTGGACAAGGGGGAGGAGATTAGCTACCAGTTGGTGACCAGCGAAGAATCCGACGTCGGCCAGGGGCTGATCTCCACCACGTCGCCCATCGGCCGGGCGCTGATGGGCCGGCAGGCGGGCGACGTGGTAGAAGTGAGAACCCCGGCGAGGGCGCGCACCTTCGAGTTGGTGCGCCTGCAGACCATCTTCGACGAGTAAGCGGACCGCACGGGTCCGCCGCGTTCCATGTATTCGCGCATCATCGGCTACGGCGGGCGTTGGCTCCACGGCAAGATCGTGGACGGGCTGGCGGCCACCGGGGTCCAGCCCAACGTCCTGACCTTCACCGGCCTGCTGGTGAATTGTTTGGCGGCGGTGCTGTTTGCTCAGGGGCGCTTCGGGTGGGCGGCGGGGGTGATCGTGCTGGCGGGCGTCTTCGACCTGACCGACGGGCCGGTGGCGCGCAAGCAGGGGCGGGTGAGCGCCTTCGGGGCGTTCTTCGATTCGATGATCGACCGCTACTCCGACATGGTGCTCTATGTGGGGCTGATGGTCTACTACGCCACCATCGGGCGCTTCTTCTACGTGGTGCTGGCCGCGGTGGCCATGGCCAGCTCCTTCATGGTCAGCTACTCGCGGGCGCGCGCCGAGTCGCTGATCCCCTCCTGCAAGGTGGGCTTCATGGAGCGGCCGGAGCGGGTGGTGCTGCTCATCATCGGGGGCACGTTCAACCGCATGGCGGCCACGCTCTGGGCCATCGCCGTCTTCGCCACCTTCACCGTCATCCACCGCATCGTCTACACCTGGAAGGAGACCACCGCCGGGCGCACCCTGCCCGGCGTGCGCGCCACTCGCTGAGCGCATCCAATCCGCGCAGGAGAAAGTCAGGCAACCAATCCGATGGCGAAGCCGGTGTTGATCGTGCACGGCGGGGCGTGGGAGATTCCCGCTGAACAGGTGGAAGCCTGCCGGGCGGGCTGCCGGCGGGCGCTGGAGCGAGGCTGGGCGGCGCTGGCGAAAGGCGCCTCGGCTGTCGAAGCCTGCGAAGTGGCCATCCTGGAGTTGGAGGACGACCCCGTCTTTGACGCGGGCATCGGCTCCCACCTGAACCGCGACGGCCGCGTGCAGCTCGACGCCATCCTGATGGACGGGCGCACGCTCAAGACCGGCGCCGTGGCCGCGGTGGAGCGGCTGCGCAACCCCATCCAGACGGCCCGGCTGGTGCTGGAGCACAGCGAGCATATGATGCTGGTGGGCCCGGGCGCCGAGCAGTTCGCGGTGGAGCGGGGCGTCTCGCTCTGCAACCCCTCCGAGCTGGTCATCGCCCGCGAAGTCGAGCTCTGGTACAAGCGCAAGCACGAATCCGACGCTGGCCGCGGCCGCTTCCAGCCTAAAGAGCGCCTGGGCACGGTGGGCGCGGTGGCCCGGGATGCGCAGGGGAACCTGGCGGCGGGGACCTCCACCGGGGGCACGGCCTGCAAGTACCCCGGCCGGGTGGGCGATTCGCCCCTGATCGGCTGCGGCTGCTACGCCGACAACCAAACCGGCGCGGTCTCCGCGACCGGCCAGGGTGAGGAGATTATGAAGATGGTGCTGGCCAAGGCGGCCTGCGACCGGCTGGCCGGCGGCCTGGAGCCGCAGGCGGCGGCCGAGAAAGCTGTGGCCGTGCTGGGCGAACGCACCGAGGGCCTGGGCGGGCTGATCGTCGTGGACGCACAGGGGCGCGTGGGTGCCGCCTTCTCCACGCCCAACATGGCCTACGCCCTCCGCACCGCGGATTCCGCCGATCCCGTCGTCCGCCTCTAGTCCTCAATGCTCACCTCGGCCGCACTCACCTCCCTCCGGCGGGGCTATCCCGGAAAGCGGACGTAACCTATGCCGAGGCGGGAGCAATACACCGGTTGTTTGCTGGGGTTGGCCATCGGCGATGCCCTGGGCTTCCCGGTGGAGGGGATGTCCTTGGAGCGCATCCGGCGGACGTTTGGCCCCGCGGGCGTCCAGGACTTCGTCAACGTCGGCCAGCGCGGCCTGTCGCACGGCTGCGTGAGCGACGACACCCAGATGACGATGGCGGTGGCGCGGGCGCTGCTGGAAGCGGGGCGCAAACCCATCGACGAGTTGATGGCAGCGATGTGCCGGGAGTTCGTGGCCTGGTACCAAAGCCCGGAGATACGCGGACCGGGGATGACCACGCTGGCCGCCTGCGCCAACCTGGCGCGCGGGGTTCCCTGGAACGTGAGCGGCATCCGCGAGTCGAAAGGCTGCGGGGCGGCCATGCGCGTGGCGCCCGTCGGGCTTTACTACTACCGCGACCCGGAGCAGCTCCGGCACGTGGCCGAAGCCAGCGCCCTGGCCACGCACGCCCACCCCACCGGGGTCGCCGCCGCCGTCGCCAACGCCGTCGCAGTGGCGCGGGCGCTGGAGAAGGCTTCGCCGAAAAGAATCCTCGAGGAGCTGATTTCAATCGCGGCGAGACTCAGCGGCGAACTCGAAGCCGCACTCAAAAAGGTGAAGGAGTGCGAGGGGATGGAGCCGTCGGAGGCGTTCGCCCGCTTTGGGGAGACCGGCTCGGCCGAGGAAGTCTTCGCCTCCGCTCTGTTCTGCTTCCTGCGCACGCCGGCGGACTATCGAGCCACCGTGCTGGCGGGGGCGAACTCGAACGGCGATTCCGATTCGATTGCCGCCCAGGCCGGCGCCCTGAGCGGCGCCTACAACGGCGCCGCCGCCCTCCCCGAAACGTGGCGCCGGGGAGTGGAGAACGCCGCCGAGCTGGAACGCTTGGCCAGCGAGCTCTTCACCCACGCCCCCGGCGGCTACTAGCGGAAGGCGGACGGGCCGTGACAGACCCTTCGGCTTCGCTCAGGACAAGCAAGAATGTCTGTCCTACCAGTAGGTGGGAAAAGCAGATTCCTCGCCCCGAAGCGTCGGGGCTCGGAATGACAGGCGGTTTTTTGGCGGGAGGCGCGGAAGCCCAGGGCGCCGCAGGCAGGGCGCACCAACGTGGGTTGACCGGGAGTAGGCCAGCGGGGTAGCATCCGCCTTCGTCCCGCCTACGCCAAAGGCTTCGGCGGGCAGGCCCGCCCTACAGCAAAGCTTCGGCGGGCAGGGCGCCACTGAATTTAGGCAGGTGCTCACAGCAGCAAGTCCACCGAGGGGAGACTCCCAGTGAAGGCATACAGTGGAGAACTCATCCGTAATGTGGGGGTGACCGGCCACGGCGACACCGGAAAGACCTCGCTGGTCACCGCCTTCCTCTATACGGCCGGGCAGACGGACCGGCTGGGGCGGGTGGACGACGGGCAGTCGCTGACCGACTACGACGAAGAAGAAATCGAGCGCGGAGTCTCCATCTGGTCGGCGCTGGCGTATGCCGAATGGGCCACGCCCAGCCACACAGACAAGGTCAAGATCAACCTGATCGACACCCCCGGCTACAACCTGTTCATCAACGACACCAAGGCGGCGCTGGTGGCGGCCGATAGCTCCCTCATCCTGGTGGACGCGGTGGCCGGCCCCGAAGTGGTGACCGGAAAGGTCTGGGACTATGCCATCGAGTACGAGCTGCCCCGGGTGTTCGTCCTCAACAAGATGGACCGCGACAACGCCGAGTTCGACCGGGTGCTTGCCGCCTGCCAGGAGCAATTCGGCCGCGCGGTGGTGCCGGTGGCGCTGCCCATCGGCTCGGCGGCCAACTTCCGCGGGCTGATCGATCTTATCGGAATGAAGGCGTGGCTCTATGAACCGGATGGCCCCGGGAAGGCCAAGATAGCAGACATCCCCGCCGAGCAGGCCGAGGCGGCCAAGAAAGCCCACGAGGCCCTGGTGGAGATGGTGGCCGAGGGCGACGACAAATTGATGGAAGAGTTCTTCGACCAGGGGGCCTTGCCGGAGGAAGACCTGCGCCGGGGACTCCGGGCAGCGTTGCGGGCCAGGCGCCTGCACCCGGCCCTGCCCGCCTGCGGCCTGCGGAACATCGGGAGCGACTACCTGCTGAACTTCATCGTGGACTACCTCCCCAGCGCGGTCGAGCGCGGCGAGACCACCGGGTTCACCCAGCCGGACGGGCAGGGCGAGCCCCTCAAGCGCAACCTGGCGGACTCCGAGCCGGTGGCGATCTTCGTCTGGAAGACGCTGGCCGACCCCTTCGCCGGGCGCCTCAGCTACTTCAAGGTGCAGAGCGGGGTGCTGAAGAACGACGCCACTATCCAGAGTTTCACCCGCGGGGCGAACGAGCGTTTCCAGCACATCTCGGTGACCCAGGGCAAGCAGCACAGCCACGTGGCCGAGCTGCACGCGGGCGACCTGGGGGTGGTGGGGAAGCTGAAAGAGACCCTGACCGGCGACACCCTGGGAGACAAGTCGGCCCCCCTCCACTATCCCCCCATCAAGCTGCCCCCGCCGCTCATCAGCTTCGCGGTCGAGCCCAGGACCCGCAAGGACGAGGAGAAGATGAGCCAGGCCATGCACAAAATTCTGGAAGAAGACCCCTCCTTGCGCTACGGCCGCGAGGAGCAGACGCGCGAATTCCTGCTCTCGGGCTCCGGCCAGCAGCACATCGAGATCGTGGTCTCCAAGCTGAAGAAGCGCTACGGGGTGGAGCTGACGCTGAAGGCCCCCAAGGTCCCCTATCGCGAGACCATCCGCGTTCGGGCCCAGGCCGAAGGCAAGCACAAGAAGCAGACCGGGGGGCGGGGGCAGTTCGGCATCGCCCGCATCAAGATGGAGCCGCTGCCGCGCGGGCAGGGGTTCGAGTTCGTGGACGACATCTTCGGGGGCGCCATCCCCCGGAACTTCATCCCCTCAGTGGAGAAGGGCATCCGCGCGGCGGCCGAGCGCGGCTACCTGGCCAGCTACCCGGTGGTGGATTTCCGGGTGACCCTCTACGACGGGCAGTACCACGACGTGGACTCCAGCGACATGGCCTTCAAGATCGCCGGTTCGCTGGCCTTCAAGAAGAGCATGGAGCAGGCCCGGCCCGCCCTGCTCGAGCCCATCATGAACGTCGAGGTGTACGCCCCGCAGGAGTTCTCCGGCGACCTGATGGGCGACATCAGCGCCCGCCGCGGCCGCATCCAGGGGATGGAATCGCGCGGGGCGAACACCGTCATCAAGGCGCGGATGCCGATGGCCGAGATGCTCGACTTCGCCACCGCCCTCACTTCCCTCACCCAGGCCCGCGGCAGTTACCACATGGAGTTCGCCCACTACGACTTCGTGCCCCACGAGATCGAGCAGAAGATCATTGCCCAGGCCAAGGCCGCCAAGGAGGCGGAAGTCGAAGAAGAGGCCTAGCGGCGCGCAAGTTCGGCGGCTCCTCTAACAGAGATAGGGAGAGCCGGGGGGGCGGCCAGCGGGCCAGTTTCTTCGAACCTCCGGGCCCCCGTTGACTGCGCTTTTCTTTGCCCGGCAGAGGGCATATAATTCCCCTCGCGCAACCAAATGGCAAGTACCGGGTTTAACGGGGAAAGGCCCCGCCGAGGGGGAGTGATGAAGCTCAACCGCAGCATCTCTTTCAAAGCCATTCTTGGGCTGGCGACTGTTTGCGTGCTGGCGGGCCTGAGCCTGCCGGCCGTCCCGCCCCAGCAAGCCGAGCAGCAACCGGAGGAGGAGTACCGGTTGCGGGTGCCGGTCCCGCGCGTGCTGGTGGACGTGGTGGTGCTGGGCAAGGACGGTCAGCCGGTGCGCAACCTGCAGAAGGAAGGCTTCCGGGTGTATGAGGACGGCGTGCCGGTGGAGATTCTTGAGTTCACCCCGGTGGCGGTTTCGACCCGCGTGCCGCTGGCGCCGACGGAGGGGGAGCCAGCGGAAGTAGAAGAGGAAGAACAAGAGCCCGGGGCGGTTTCGGCGGCGCGGTTGATCGCCATGTATTTCGGGCCCATGCGGCCGGAGGACCGGACGCGGGCCTTGGAGTCGGCGGCGACGTTCATCCAGGAGGGGATGACGGAAGCCGACTTTGTGGCCATCATCGCGGGCACGCGGCTGCTGCAGACCTTCACCACTAACAAAGAGGCGCTGCTAACTGCCATCAAGCTGATCCAGGAGCGCAAGGAGGGCCAACAGCCGGAACTGCGGGCCAGCGCCCCAACACCCGGCGCCGATGAGCTGATTGACATGGGCCTCGGCGCGGGGGACGTTCCCGCCCTGACCCTGGGGGGCGATGCCGCCCAGCAGAGTCTCACGGGACAGCTGGGAGAATTGGCGGAAGCTGCCACGGCCAGCATTCCGAGCGACTTGGTGGAGGAGTTCGAGCAAGGCATCCAGTCGACCGTGGGACTGGCAGCACAGCTCTTCATCAGCAAAATCTTGCGCGACCTGGAAGGCATCATCAGCGCCCTGCAATCCCTCGAGGGGCGGAAGTCCCTGGTGGTCTTCACCAGCGGGTTCCCGGTGAGCCGGGAGAACAAGGAGTACCTGGATCGGGCCATCGAGCGGGCCAACCGGGCCAACGTGGTGGTCTACAACGTGAACACCCGCGGGTTGGAAGCCATCTCCGGGCTGGGGTCGGCCAGCGACGAGGCGCCCATGCCCACGCTGGAGTCGTCCACGGGCGGCCGGGTGGTGGCCGACGCCGCCCAAGGCATCACCACGCAGCGGGAATACGGCGCCTTGCGGGAGCGGCGCTCGGGCTTGCAGGCGCTTTCGAACCAGACAGGGGGCCGCTGGTACCAGACCAACGACTTCACGGAAGTGTTCGCGCACGTGCAGGAGGACACGCAGTTTTACTACCTGTTGAGCTACCGGCCGCCGAACCCCAAGCGGGACGGCAAGTTCCGGAAGATCAAGGTCGAGGTAGCGAGCCGCAGTGACGTGAAGATCATCGCCCGGCCGGGCTACAGCACCTGGAAGGAGTTCGAGGACTTCAACGACAAGGACAAGCGCCTCTATTTGCAGGAGGCGCTGCTGAGCCACCGGGAGTTCGCGGATTTCCCCTTGCACGTGGGCGTGTCCTACTTCCTCTTGCCGGACGGGAACTATTACGTGCCCATCACCTATGAGTTTCCGGTGGGGGGCCTGCCGCGGAAGGAGAAGAAGAGGGAGGCAGAGGTGAAGCTGGAAGTCTACACCATCGCCGCCTCGGCGCGGGCAGCGGCCCCGCCGATGCAGGAAAGCATCGGGGTGAAGAGCGAGCTGGCGCACTTTGATCCAGCCACGGCGCCGGTGCCCAGCTTGGAGTACTTTACCCAATTGGTGTTGCCGCCGGGGCGGTACCAGTTGAAGTTTGTAGCTCAGGACGAGTTCAGCGGGCGGGTGGCCAGCGTGCGGCGGGAGCTGGTGCTGGCCCCACCCACCGACGAGGAAGGGCTGAACACCTCGGGGATGATCCTGACCGACCGGCTGCAGCCGGTGAACCCGCAGGAGCAATGGCAGCCAGGCGAAGGTTCGGGTGTGGCCAACCCGCTGGTGGTGGGCAACGTCAAGGTGGTGGTGCGCGGGATGCGAGAGTTCCGGGCCGACCAGCCGGTGTATTTCTACCTGCAGGCGTATGACCTGCCGCCGCATCCACGCACCGGGCGGCCGCAGTTCATGTGTGCGATGACGGTGCGGCAGGGCGGGCGGACTGTGCGGCGACTGGGGGCGCTGCCCGTCCACCAGTACGCGGACCCGCAGCGGGGGCTGGTGGCGGCGCCGGGGACGGTGAATCTGCGCGGGCTGCCCCCGGGGCTCTACGAACTGGAGGTGGTGGCCCGCGACGACGTCAGCGGCCGCAAGCGCACCCTGTGCCAGTCGTTCGAGATCCTCCCTCCTCAAAGCTAGCCAGCGCGTAGTTACTCGGGGCAAGCTGAGAACTCTTCCTGCGTTTCCCGCCAGGCCAGAACTTTTCCTCGCATAGCCGCCGTCCGAGGCTGCGTGCCCAAGCGGACACTCCGAACGGGCCTGGGGGCAGACAATTTGGCACTGGCGGAAACGAGTGCCGGCGGGGTAGAGTCCCGTCCAAGAGAGAGAAGCCAGGATGGCCAGAAGAAGGCAAACTCGTAGAGCGCCCGAGACCGGGGCGGGCACGCGGGCGGTGCACGCCGGAGAGGCGCACCATCGGGTGTCGGGCCCGGTGGCCACGCCCATCGTGCAGACCTCGACGTTCACTTTTGCGAGCGTGGCGGAGATGAAGCGCTGGGCCGAGGGCCGCTCGAAGGCCGACATCTACACCCGCTACGGCAACCCCACCTTGCGGGTGGTGGAAGCGAAGCTGGCTGCGCTGGAGCGAGCCGAGGCGGCGCTGGTGGCGGCCTCGGGGATGGCGGCCATTTCCACCACCTTGCTGAGCCTGGTGGGCGCGGGTGAAGAGATCATCGCCACCCGGCAGCTCTACGGCGGCACCTACCGGTTGATGCGGGACCTCTTGCCGCGACTGGGAATCCAAGTGCACTACGTCGAGGCGGACTTGCGCGGCGTGGAAGCCCGGGTGAACCGGCGCACGCGCGTGCTCTACGTGGAGACGCCGACCAACCCCACGCTGCGGCTGGTGGACCTGCGGCAGGCGGCGCAGCTAGCGCGCCGGTTGGGGTTGGTCTCGATTGTCGACAACACTTTCGCCAGCCCGATCTGGCAACGTCCGGCGGAGTTCGGCTTCGACCTGGCCGTGCACAGTGCCACGAAATACCTAGGGGGACACTCGGACCTGATCGCCGGGGCGGTGGCCGGGCGTCGCCGGCTGGTGGAGAAGATTCGCCACACCCTCATCCAACTGGGCGGCTCGCTCGACCCCGGGGCCGGCTACCTGCTGCTGCGGGGGATGAAGACGCTCCAGGCCCGCATGGAGCGGCAGTCGGCGAGCGCGCTGGCGGTGGCGCAGTTCTTGGAGAAGCATCCCCGGGTGGCGCGGGTGTATTACCCGGGGTTGCGCTCGCATCCCGATCACCGCTTGGCCCGCCGGCAGATGGACGGCTTCGGGGCCATGCTGGCGTTCGACCCCAAGGGCGGCCTGCCCGCGGCCCGCCGCATAGCCGACCGGGTGCGAGTGTTCCTGCTGGCGGCCAGCCTGGGCGGTGTGGAGTCGCTGGTGGTGCTGCCGGCCTACACCTCGCACTACCGGATGTTGCGGGCGGAGTTGGCCGCCGCCGGCATCACCCCGGGGACGCTGCGGCTCTCGATCGGGATCGAAGACCTGGCCGACCTCATCGCCGACCTCAAGCAAGCCCTGGCCTGACCCCAGCAGACCCTTCAGCCCCGAATCCCGAAGTTTCGGGACGGGGCTTCGAGCGAGCAGGAATGTCTGCCCCACCCGCCCGGACGGCAACAAATCCTGATTCCCCGGGCCGAGTGCAGGTAGAATCCGCCAAGAAGAGGGAGCCATGGACTTGACCGCTGTCTTTGGCCTGCTGGGGGGCCTGTTGGTGCTGGCCTTTGCGGCCAACAAGCTCTTCCATCGCACCCGCGTGCCGGACGTGGTGGTGCTGATGGTGGCGGGGATGCTGCTAGGGCCGGTGCTGGAGTGGGTGAAGCCCGCCTGGTTCGAAGGCATCACGCCCATCTTCGGCACCCTGGCGCTGATTCTGATCCTGTTCGAAGGCGGGCTGGAGCTGGACGTCCGCGACTGCCTGCATCACTTCCCCGGCGGCCTGTTGCTGGGCGCGCTGGTCTACGCCTTCTCGCTGGGTCTGATCCTGCTGGTGGTGCGGCTGGCGCTGGGGGTCTCCTGGACCTCGGCCCTGCTGGTGGGCGCGGTGCTGGGCTGTGTCAGCGTGGCGGTGGTGCTGCCGGTCCTGCAGCAGATCCAGGTGCGCGAGCCGGTGCGGGTGACCCTGATGCTGGAAGGGTCGCTGGGCGAGGTGCTGGCCGTGCTGATCGTGGGGTTCTTCCTGGACCTGACATACCCGGGCTCGCCTGCGGTGGGCGATTTCCTGGGCCGGCTGATCTACGAGGTGGGGCTGTCGTTGATCCTGGCGGTGGCGGTGGGCTGGCTGTGGTCGCGGCTGCTGCTGCGGGTGCTGGCCGAGCAGCGGTTCTGGCACGTGCTGACCTTCGCGGTCCTCCTGCTGCTGTACGCCGGCGCCCAGGCGATGGGGGCCTCCGGCCTGATTGCCGTGCTGGGTTTCGGACTGACCCTAGCCAACCTGCCGGGGATCGACCGCAAGATGGTGGAGACCACCTTCGGGCTGGAAGCGCCCACGGAAGAGCACCACGAGAAGATCCTGACTTTCCATTCTGAGCTGTCGTTCCTGGTGCGCACCTTCTTTTTTGTGCTGATCGGGGTGGTGGTGAACCTGTCGGGAATGGTCCGGCACCTGCCGCTGGTGCTGGGCATCCTGGGGGCGCTGTTCCTGGCGCGGTTGTTGGCCATCCAGGCCAGCCGCTGGGCCTGGCAGGGCATCGAGGCGCACGAGCGGGAGCTGGCACTCTGGCTCCTGCCCCGCGGCCTGATCACCATCGTGCTGGCCCTTCAGGTGGCGGAAGGGCGCGGCCAGGAGCTGGCTTTCCTGCCGGCCACCGCCTTTGGCATCATCCTGCTGACCAACCTGGCGGTGATCTACGGCAGCGTGCGCGCCCGGCGGCATGCACAGGAAGTGGCAACGACTCCGGCCCCCGAGCCGGCTCCGGAGACGCAAGACTAGTCCGGCGGTGGCCGCCTACGGATTCGGCGGTTGCTCTTCTTCGTCCGGGGGCGTGATGCCCGCCTCGCCGCCCTCCTCGCCGACCACCTGGCCGGCTATGAGGGTGATGATCTGGCCGCGCTGGTTCATGCGGTAGTGGGGGCGGCGGTCGCGGTGGCGGGCGGGCTCAGCGGTCACCGTGTACTCGGTGGGGGTAGTGCGGTTCAGGCGGAAGATGTAGCCGCGGTGAACCATTAAGGATTCAGCGGGGTTGGTGCCGGCGCCGGTCTCTTCCGCCGCCAAACCGGCTTGGTCCTGCAGGACCTCGAAATTCGGAGAATATCTTCCGTGGCTGATGCGGTACGCCTCCTGAGAGGTGTGGATGGCGTGCATGTTTTGCTTGGCCTTGGCCTCCTCGGCCTTCTCCACCACGCCCCCGTAGCGGGGGATGGCCAGCACGGCCAGCAGCATGAGGATGGCCAGGACCACCAGGAGTTCCGGCAGGCTGAAACCCGCCGGTTGGCTTCCTCCGCGAGCCTGCATGGCTTCTCCCTCTCTCAGCGCCGGACGGAAAGACGGATCTCGGGGGCCTTTTCCAGTTGCGCCAGCATGGCGTAGACGGCTTCTTCCAGGTCGGCGCGGGGGATGATCTCGTCGGCGGCCAGCCGTTTGGCCAATTTTTTTAGATGGGCCTGCACGGCGAAAAGAATATCCCGGTTGCGGGCAGCCACCATCTTCATCTTCTGGTTCAGTTGGATGAGGTCTTCTTCAAAGACGCGGAACTCGTCGGTGCGGCGGAAGCGCACGGTCCGGGTTTCGCCCTCGGTGGCCAGCTCCACCAGGGTCCGGTGGAGGCGGTAGAGCGGGCCGGCCACCCGCAAGGACCAGCGCAGGCCCACGTAGACGCCGATCACCCCTGCCATCCCCAGCAGCGGCCAGACGTGGAAGTGGAGGAAGCTGAGCTGCGAGCTGAGAGTGTGTTGCAGGATGGTCCGCACCCTCAAATCGGGTTCCGCCGCCACGTCCGCCAGATCGCGGTGCAGGGGAATGAAAACCAACAGGGCCAGCAGAAGCGCATACACCCCGGCAAACACCAGCAGGGGGATTTGCGCCCGCAGTTGCAGCCCCGGGTCGACGATCAGGCGCCGACGCACCGCCCGGCGTCCGCCGAGTTGAGGGTTGGCGTGAGACGACATTGCTGGCTCCTCCTTCTTCTTGTGGGGCACGCGCTCGGGCCCGCCGGGCTGGGGGTGCTGCGGGCGCGCATCATATCCCCTTCCAGGGGCGGAGTCAAAACCTTTCCCCGACAAGGGTGTCCAATGCCAGCAGCCCGTAGCCCGGGCCACAGGAAGAATAGAGCAGGAAACTCTTCCTTGCCAGACCCTGCCGAAACCCTCCTGCGGCGGGCTCGCTTCGACTCCGTTCCCTTCGACCCCGAATCGCGAAGGTTCGGGATCGGGGCTCGGGATCTGCGCCGTTCGGCAAGCTCCCTTCGACTTCGCTCAGGGTCTCCGCTGGGCTCCGACAGGACCTTCGCTACGCTTCGGCTTCGCTTCGACCCTTCGGCTGCGCTCAGGACGGGCAGGGCCAGCAGGACCAGCAGGAAAGGTAGACAGGGGAATTTCGCCCCGGTAGAATCAACCGAGGTGAATTCAGGTGACGAGGCCAGCAAGATGAGCGAACCGGGAACCGCCTCGAGCTTAAAATCGTTCGCCCGGCGGCGGCCGGCGGTCCGAGCCGGCGGGTGGGTGGTGCTGGCGGCGGCGCTGCTGCTGCTGGCGGGTTGCGACCCTAAGGCGGACGAGGCGGCCGACAAAGCCCGGGCCGGCGCCCCGCCCCTGGGGGAGCTGGTTCCTAGGGAAGACGAATTCGCCGAGCTGGCCGAGTTGGCGCAGCGCCCGCGGCCGCCGATGACGCGCCCGGCGCTGTTTTTCTTCTTGGGCAGCCCGGCGCCCGACCCGGTGGAGCGGGCGCTGGCGGACGCCGAGGCTGCGTTCCGGCGCGGCGAGCAGCATTACCAGGCCGGCCACCTGGAGCGCGCCCGGGAGGAGTTTGACCGCGCCGTGGAGCGCTTGCTGGCGGCTCCCCTGCCACTGCGGCGGGACCCGCGGCTGCTCTACGGGTTTGACTCGCTGGTGGACCGGATTCATCGGCTGGAGCTGGCCGCGCTGCAGAGCGAAGAACCGCCCGTGGTGCCGGCCCCCATCGATGAGGTGGCTCCGCTGACCTTCCCGCTCAACCCCGTACTGCGCCAGCAGGTCGAGCAGGAGCTGGCCACCCTGACCCACGACATTCCCCTCACCTTGAACGAGCACGTCTTGCGCGCGCTGGCGTTCTTCCAGACGCCCAAGGGCCAGCGGGTCCTGCAGCACGGCTTCCGCCGCGCCGGCCGCTACCGGGAGATGATCCTTTCCATTCTGGAGGAAGAGGGCCTGCCCCGCGACCTTATCTGGAAAGTGCAAGCCGAAAGCGCCTTCCAACCCCACGCCCGCTCCCGGGCTCGCGCCGTGGGGTTGTGGCAGTTCATGAGCTGGCGCGCCCGCGAGTATGGGCTGCGGGTGAATTGGTGGGTGGACGAGCGGCGCGACCCGATCAAGTCGACCCGCGCCGCCGCCCGTCACCTGCGCGACCTCTACGAGCAGTTCGGCGACTGGAACCTGGTGATGGCCGCCTACAATGCCGGCCCGGGGCGCGTGCAGCGGGCGATCGAGCGCGCCGGCGGCCAGGCCGACTACTGGGAGCTGGTCGACCGCCGCTTGCTGCCCCGCGAGACGCGCAACCACGTGCCCATCATCCTGGCCGTGGCCCTGATCGCCAAGGACCCCGAGCGCTATGGCATCGAGGTGGAGCCCGACCCGCCGCTGCGCTTTGAAAGGGTGGCGGTCAAACGCCCCACCGACCTGCGGCGGATCGCGGAGGTGATCGACGTCGACGTCAGCGTCCTGCGGGGGCTGAACCCGCATCTGCTGCGCGGGGTTACCCCGCCCGATTACGCCGGCTTCGAGCTCTACGTCCCGCCGGGGACGGCTGAGATTCTGCGGGCCGAGCTGCCCAAGCTGCCCGAAGCGGAGCGCGTCCTTTGGGCGCGCCACCGCGTGCGCCGCGGTGAAACTCTCTCCCACATCGCGCTGCGCTACACCACCTCCGCCTACGCCATCGCCCAGGCCAACGGCCTCTCCCTGCGCTCCACCATCTATCCCGGCCAGGTGTTGGTCATTCCCGGGGGCCGCCGCCGGGTGTCGGCGCGCGCCCGGCGGCAGGAGGGCGGCCAGTCGGTCTACACGGTGCGGCGGGGCGATTCCCTTTCCTTGATTGCGGCCCGCCACGGCATCTCCACCAGCGTCCTGGCGGGGGCCAACGGCCTCTCCCTGCGCTCGGTGATTCATCCCGGCGACCGGTTGGTGATTCCCCAGGCGAGGCGGTCTTCATCGGGGAGGGCTTCGAGCGGGGAAGGAATCCGTTACCGGGTGCGTCGCGGCGACACGCTCTCGACTATCGCGGCCCGCTACCAGACCAACGCCCGCACCCTGGCGCGCGCCAACGGCCTCTCCGTCCGCTCCACCATCTACCCCGGCCAGGTGCTGCTCATCCCGCCGAGCCACGCCCGCGTCCCTCTCCACCATCGCGTCCGTCGCGGCGAAACCCTCTGGGACCTCTCGCGCCGCTACAACGTCTCCATCAACGACCTGCGCCAGGCCAACCCCTTCCTCCAGCAGCGCCAGTTGCGCGCCGGCGATACCCTCACCATCCCCTACTAGAAGAGGGGGGTGCCGGCGGGAGCTGGCCGGCGCTTCAGGGCCTGGCGGTAGTAGCGCAGGCGTCGCTGGGTGATTCCCCGCCAGGAGTAGTGCAGCGCCTGCTGGTGGGCGGTCCGGCGCAGCGCCCGCGCTTTGCCCGCCGGCAGGGCCAAGATTTTCAGCAGGGCCCCGGCCAGCGCCTCCGGGTCGGCTACCGGCACATTCTCGCCCACCGCGAAAGACTCCGGGCCGCCCGAGCGGGTGACCACCACCGGCGTGCCGCAGCCCATCGCCTCTAGGGCTGCAATCCCGAAGCCTTCCGAGCGCGAAGGCATCACGCTCACCGCCGCCAGGTTGTGCACCTGCGCCAGCACCGACTGGGGGCGGTGCCCGAGCAGGTGGACGTTTTCGCGATGGAAGTCCGCGCGCTCTTCGGCCGAGAACACCTCCTCCAGGCGCCCGGCGCCCAGCAGCAGCAGCAGAGCTTTTCGCTCCCGCTGCAGCCGGCGATTGGCTCGCAGCAGGATGTCCACCCCTTTGGTGTGGGAAATCTTGCCCGAGAAACTAATCAGGGGCAGCCGTTCTTGGTCGGGGACGCCCAACGCGCGCAGCACCTGCCGGCGGTTCACCCGCCGCGGGCGGAACAGCCGCTGGTTGTAGCCGTTCTCGAGCACCACCACCTTGTTGGGGTCGATCGGGTGGTAGAGGGTGAGCACCTCGCGCTGCACGAAATCCGAGATGGCGAAGATCCAGCGCGCCCCCGCCGCCGCCTGGTTGGCCATGGGCTGCATGCGCAGGTCGTAGCGATAGCCCAACTGGTCGCTGTGGTGCGCGGTCACGATGTAGGGCAGCCCCAGCGCGTTCACCAGCCGGCCCATCGTCCAGATGTGCTGGCACTCGATGATGTCGGGCCGGAAGTCTTCGATCACGCGCTCGAGCTCCCGCCGCGCCTCCTGCTCGTAGAGGGCCAGCAGCTCGTCCGGCAAATCGTGGAACGTCCACGCCCGGGGAAAGTTCCGCGGGTGCGGGTCGGTGATCATCAGCGGGAAGGTCTCCAGCCGCAGCCCGTCCCGCTCCACCGGGAAGCGCCAGATGCGGTAGCGATTCGGCTGGCCGTAGTAGTGCTTCTTTTCCGGAGTCTTGAACTGGGCGTCGGGGAAAAACAGCATCGCCTGGTGGCCGCGCCGCCGCAAATCCTCCACCACCGCTTCGGCCACCACCGCGCTGCCCGTCCCCCAGGGGCCCGTGTTGGTCAGCAGCACCCGCACCAGCGGCCCCCTTTTATCCCGTCATTTCCTTTTCTTGTCATTCCGAGCTCTGAATTGTTCGGGGCGAGAAAGCTGCTTCTTATTCGCCCTCCGCCTTCAGTTCTAACCTGATGTTTTTCAATAAATTAGCCACGAGCCCAGAGTCGCCTCTCCAAGGCTCCCCGGGGTTCCCTTGCAATTCTCGCACCATTAGGCGGGCTTGACAAACCCTTACCCCTGTTCTCTAATGCGCCCAAGTTTCACCTTTGCCGGCGGCGGGCCGCCCGCCGGCAGGCAAAGGGCCCGGAGGGCTGGCATGGCGCGGGAAGAGCTTGAGCGACTCCTGAGGCTCAGCGCCGGCGACGACGAAGAGGAGAGGGGCGAGGACTACCCCGAAGAAGAAGAGCTGGGGGAAGAAGAGAAAGAGCTGACCACCGAGGTTCCCCCGCACCCCTATCCGCCCACCGTCGCGCCCATCCCCCCGCCGCCGCCCCCCATCCGCACTCGTCCTGAGCGTCGCCGAAGGGTCGAAGCCGGCGGGACTTCTTCCTCCTTTTCGTTCCGCCCCTCTTGCTCCGGCTGGCTGCGC
>JALLOH010000459.1 GCA_027717655.1 Acidobacteriia bacterium AH_259_A11_L15 | reverse complement strand
GTCGTTGTGGATGTGCGAGAAGATGGCGGGGAGGGTGCGGCCCCCCGGGGGCGGCTCGGCCCGCCAGGCGCGGTCGTCAATGTGCTGGAGCAGCAACTGATTCATCGCCTCGTTGACCGCCCACACTTCGCGGATGGACTTCTTCAACTCCGTCCGCTGGGTCTGCCGTGTCCCCATGACTTACCTCCGCGTGGCCAGCGGTTCACGAGGGACGAATTAGCCGTTACGCTCTACGGCTTCTCGAGCACCGACGGGGCCGTCCGCAACTCGCTTACGCCCGGCCACCAGACCGCATAGGTGAAGTCCCCCGGCCGGATGGAGGCGGCACCGAATTCGCCGCGCTTATTCACCCCATAGACGCAGGCCTTGATCTTTTCGTTCTCCGGGTGCACCTCGAGCATCCAGCGGAAGACCGACTCGCAGGCCGCCTGCGGGTCCAGCC
>JALLOH010000458.1 GCA_027717655.1 Acidobacteriia bacterium AH_259_A11_L15 | reverse complement strand
CTGGAGGTTTATCGCGAGGCCTATTCTCTGGCTTTGGAAATCTCTCGGCTCACAAAGTCCTTTCCGAGGTTTGAACAGGTCGAGCTGGCGCGACAACTCCGTCGCGCAGCGCGATCCGTGCCCGCAAACATTGTGGAGGGTTGGGCGAAGCGAGCTTCGGGTCCCGAGTTCAAGCGGTACTTGCAGGTAGCCATCGGTTCTTGCGACGAGACGCGGATGTGGCTGGAAATGAGCAAAGATGAGCGGTACATATCGGGGCAGAAGTGCGAGGAGCTGAGAGGGCGGTTGAACCGTACCGGCGCCATGCTACAGGGTTTGTGGAAGCAGTGGCGCAGCCGGGGGCAGTCATGATTCCTTGCCTCCTTGTCTCCCTGCCTCCTTGCTTCGGGAGTTGCTGATGGGAAGCGAGCGCACGCTGGCCATCATCAAGCCCGATGCCCTGA
>JALLOH010000457.1 GCA_027717655.1 Acidobacteriia bacterium AH_259_A11_L15 | reverse complement strand
GTGCGGGAGTTGTTCTTGCGCGTAGCGCCCCTGCCGCCAGACGAGCAGCGGCGCGCGCTCGAAAGTAGTCCGCTCTTCCAGCAGTTGCCCCCGATGGCTCGCCGGGGCTTCGAACAGCGGCTGGCGCAATTCAACGCCTTGCCGCCCGAGCGCCGCCGGGAGAGGCTCCAGCGCTTCCAGCGCGCCGCCCGGGCGGAGCAGGCCGCGCAGGCTCTCTTCCTGCGGCTGGGGCCACTGCCGCCCGAGCAACAGGAGCAGGTCCTGCGCAACGACGAATTCTTCCAGCGACTGCCGCCCCCCGCCCAGCAGCGCTTCCGCCGCCACCTGGAACAGTTCAACCGTCGGCCCCCGGAAGAGCGACAGCGGATACTCCAGCGCTTCCAGCGCTTCGCGGAGCTTTCACCCCAGGAGCAGCAACGACTGCGGCGGCGCGCCCGCCAGTTC
>JALLOH010000456.1 GCA_027717655.1 Acidobacteriia bacterium AH_259_A11_L15 | reverse complement strand
GGCTCCACCAACGGCCTAAAGTTCTGGAATGATGACCTCAACAACTTCGGCCCCGCCGTCGGCGGACGTTGACGTAGCAATCTTCCCTGACTTCGCACTACCTTGCTCACGTAGATTCGCCCGCGAGACGCCGAAAGGGCGAGATTGTGAGATTTGCCCAGAAGGATACAACGCTACTGCTGGAAAGGTCAATAAAAAATGGGGACTCCTGCGCTCCCTCTAGTGGCTGGCAGGACGGAAGAGGCACCCATCGAAAGGGCCGCTCTCATTTGATGTGCAAAATTCTAACGAAGTGTGCACATGCACACCGCTTTGTGGGTATGCACAGTATGTGCGGGTGGGCGGTAGGTGGCGGGAGGTGGCGGTAGGTGGCGGGATGTCAAATCGGCCCAGCTAGTTACGGCTGATCCACCGACCCCCTTCGTTTGCATAGTATTTGAGAGCA
>JALLOH010000455.1 GCA_027717655.1 Acidobacteriia bacterium AH_259_A11_L15 | reverse complement strand
GCCCCCTCATGATGGACATGGCTCACATCGCCGGGCTGGTGGCCGCCGGCGTGCATCCCAGTCCGGTGCCGCACGCCGAGTTCGTCACCACCACCACCCACAAGACCCTGCGCGGGCCGCGCGCCGGATTGATCCTCTGCCAGGAGCAGTTCGCCAAGGCCCTCGACAGAGTGGTCTTCCCCGGCGAGCAGGGAGGCCCCCTGGTGCACGTGATTGCCGCCAAGGCCGTCTGCCTCAAAGAGGCGATGGAGCCCGAGTTCAAGGCCTACCAGCAGCAAATCGTAGCCAACGCCAAAAAGCTCGCCGAGACGTTGACCGGCCGCGGCTTCCGCCTCGTCTCCGGCGGCACGGATACGCACCTGCTCTTGGTGGACGTCTACCAGCGCGGCATCATGGGGCGCGACGCCGAAAAATGGCTGGAGAAGGGCGGTATCACCGTCAACAA
>JALLOH010000454.1 GCA_027717655.1 Acidobacteriia bacterium AH_259_A11_L15 | reverse complement strand
CTCTATACCATTTCCGAGAAGCCCGACATCCACAGGACACCGGTTCCGCGGTTCGGCTTTCTGGAGTTCACGCTCCAGTTGAGCGGCTACCTCGATCGCATAGTTCACAAAGTGTTGGCCGGAAAGCAAGAGCGTAAACCCTAGCCACAACTTCTGGCGATGGAAAGACCATCGGCCAAGCAACTGCAGCAAGAACTTCCAGTACGCTTTCCGATAGGAAGATCTAATACCCTGGCGCCAGATTGAGCGCAGCACGACTCCAAGCGAGAGGGGGATCGAATATCGCGGGGACCTTTGGTACTGGCCAGTCCTCCACTGTAGAAGAGAGCGAAAAGCCCGCTGGTAGAAGGATGAAGGGGAATAGATGGAAAGCAGAATTCTTCGGACGCCCGCCAGCAGCCCGGGAAGGGGAAGAACCGTACGAAAATTGGGCGGAACAAAATTGCT
>JALLOH010000453.1 GCA_027717655.1 Acidobacteriia bacterium AH_259_A11_L15 | reverse complement strand
GGTCCGGCGCGTCATAGATCATGATGCTTAGTAGGTCGCCCGGGCCGATGACGTAGTCATTGACGGCTGTGGCCGAAGGCTCTCCGGCCGGCGGCTCCGCTTCCTGGGCCTGCCCGACGGGCGCAAACACAACCAGAAACAATGACAAAAAGAAAACCGCTCCATGCATGGCCAACCTGCCTCTGCCCCCCAAAGTTTCCAGAAATCCTAGCACCGGCCCGGAGATGGGTCAACCGGGCCGGCCCTTCGCGCAGGCCGCCAGCAGGCGCTCGATTTTCTCCACACAGGCGGAGCGCGAGAGTTGCTCGACCGCATAGCGGCGGCCACGCTCACCCATCGCTTTGGACCGGGCAGGATGGCTCAGCAGTTGGCGGATGGCCGCCGCCATACCCCCCCCGGGTCGCCGGGGGGAACCACCAGACCACAGCCGGCCCGCCCGGTGGTTGC
>JALLOH010000452.1 GCA_027717655.1 Acidobacteriia bacterium AH_259_A11_L15 | reverse complement strand
CTGTTCCTGACCGCGCACCTGGGAGCGTGGGAGCTGAGCTCGTTCGCGCACTCGCTGCGCGGGTACCCCCTGGCCTACGTCAACCGGCCCCTCGACAACCCCTGGCTGGATCGGCTGATCAACCGCTACCGGTGCCTGGGGGGGAACGTCGCCATCGACCGCCGCCACGCCGCCCGCGCCATACTCGACCGCCTGCGCCAGCGAGGCGACGTGGGTGCCTTGATGGACCAGAACGTGGTCGAGGGCGACGGAAACGTCTTCGTGGATTTTTTTGGGGTTGCGGCCAGCACCACCGCCGGGCCGGCCCGGCTCGCCCTGCACAGCGGCGCGGCGGTGGTGCCGGGGTTCGCGCTTTGGGACCAGGAGCGGGGGAAGTATCGTCTTCGCTTCCAACCTCCGCTGGAGGTGGAGCGCGGGCACGGCGAGGGGGAGCGGACCCGCATCGGGG
>JALLOH010000451.1 GCA_027717655.1 Acidobacteriia bacterium AH_259_A11_L15 | reverse complement strand
TGCCCGCGCAGTTTGAGCTTGCCCGGGAAG
Organism: Acidobacteriia bacterium AH_259_A11_L15; assembly: GCA_027717655.1. GTDB lineage: Bacteria > Acidobacteriota > Terriglobia > Acidiferrales > 2-02-FULL-67-57 > 2-02-FULL-67-57. Next base: position 418 of record JALLOH010000451.1, on the reverse strand, counting down.
GGAAGCTCCTGGGTGGCAGTGACCGAGCGGAAGCTGGAAGGGTCTTGCCGCATCACGCCAAAGGGTTTCAGGTTGCCCATCCAGCCCACCGAGACCTTGGGGTCGGGCAGCGCCCGGGCTTGCGGCACCCGCCGGCGGAAGGCTTCCACTCGCCGCGCGGCACTTTGCACGGCGGGGTTGTTTTCCAGGGCTTCTTGGATCAACTCATCCAGCGTGAGCCGGTCCGTGCTTCCGGTCGGCGCCGGCGAGCGCTCTTCTTGGGCGAGCGCGCGGGGCGTAGGTTGGGAAGTAGCGGGATTCTCTTGCGCGGCCAGGCGCGCCGGCCCCACTAGCAGCAAGCCGGCCAACGCCCAAATCCAATTCATTCGATTCTTTTTCTGCATAGAAACCTCTCTCCACAAAATGGTCAGGCTGGGGA
>JALLOH010000450.1 GCA_027717655.1 Acidobacteriia bacterium AH_259_A11_L15 | reverse complement strand
CCGTGGGCTACAAGCCGGCCCAGCAATTGGGCGGGGACGTCTTCGACTTCCAGCCGCCGCTCCTCTTCGCGCAGCTTCTCGTAGAGCCGGGCGTTCTCCAGGGCGATGGCGATGTAGGACGCCAGCGTGGAGAGCAACTCCTCGTGCTGCTCGGTGAAGGCGTTGTACTCGGTGCTCTCCAGGTCGAGCACCCCCACCAGGCGGTCCTTCACCACCAGCGGTACGACCAACTCCGAGTGCGCGTCCACGGCGTCGCCGCAGGTGACGTAGCGGGGGTCCAGCTGGACGTTCGGCGAGCGAATCGACTGCCGCAGAGCGGCGGCCGTGCCCGTCAGCCCGGTGCCCAGCCGCATGCCCCCCTTCCTCTCGATGCGCTCGTCGTAGCGCAGCACGAAAACATGGATTGCACGCTCAACTTCATCCCCAAGATGGACCCGCAACGGTTGGTGG
>JALLOH010000044.1 GCA_027717655.1 Acidobacteriia bacterium AH_259_A11_L15 | reverse complement strand
GGCGTCGAAGATGGCAGAGTGCTCGTTGCCGCGGAAGTCCATCGAGACCAACTCCTCCTCGCTGTAGGCCAGGATGCCCTTCAAGGGCCCCGCAGCCGCTTTCTGGAACGCCTGCTTGACCGACTCCACGGTGGCTTTCTTCTCCACGGTGGCGGTGAGGTCGACCACGGAGACGTTCGGGGTGGGGACACGGATGGCGAAGCCGTCCAGCCTGCCCTTCAGCGCCGGGATGACCAGGTGGAGGGCCTTGGCGGCGCCGGTGGTGGTGGGGATCATCGAAAGGGCGGCGGCGCGGGCGCGGCGGAGGTCTTTGTGGGGGAGGTCGAGCAGGCGCTGGTCGTTGGTGTAGGAGTGGACGGTGGTCATGGTGCCCTGGGCCATGCCGAAGGTGTCGTTGAGCACCTTGGCGACGGGGGCGAGGCAGTTGGTGGTGCAGGAGGCGTTGGAGACCACGTGGTGCTTGCCCGGGTCGTAGGTGTCGTCGTTGACGCCCATGACGATGGTGTGGTCGGGGTCAGTGGCCGGGGCGGAGATGAGGACTTTTTTGACGGTGTCGCGGAGGTGTTTGCGAGCGTCGGGGCCTTTGGTGAACAGCCCGGTGGATTCGACCACCACCTGGGCGCCGACCTCTTTCCAAGGGATCTGGGCCGGGTCCCTGACCTTGAACACTTTCATCGCCCGGCCGTTCACTTTGATGCAGTCTTGGCCCCACCCCACCTCCGCCTCCAAATTGCCCAGCACGGAGTCGTACTTCAGGAGGTGCGCCAGGGTGCGGGGGTCGGTGATGTCGTTGGCGGCGACGATTTCGACGTCGGTGTCGCCCATGGCGGCGCGATAGATGTTGCGCCCGATGCGCCCGAAACCATTGATAGCGACTTTGGTGGCCATGGTATGCCTCCTTCGGAACGAATGCTCCCCGGCGTGGAAGGGGCATCATACCGCCAGTGGCGGCGCGGAGGCAACCCTTCGGCTCGGCTCAGAGTAAAGGAGGGAGAGGAAGAGCGAATCCCTGGCAAGCCGGGGTCTATTTGGAAGGGGCGGGAGTCAGGTTGTCGAGGAGAATTTCGGGGCGAGTGCGAGAAAGATTGAGGTGATGGCTGGCGGAGAGGATTTCAATGCCATGGAGCTGACCGTCCGGGCCGTAATCGAGGGCGATGTCCGGTCCGACGGGAACCGTGTGGTCGACGCCGTGGCCCTTGAGGGTGATGTAGAGGGCGTCGGCTTCAGAGTCGTAGGCGACTTTCACGTTTCCACCTCCCGCTGGGAAAAGAAAGTATACACCGTAATCACTACGATGCGGTCGGTTTCTTCCACAAAGATGGGTACCACCTCTTTGGCGGGATAGAACCGTCCGAAATGCTGCTGGCGGAAGGGAAACACCTTGGCAGCCATGTAGCGACCGCCTTCACTCTGTTTCCAGGGGCTGGAGCGAATAGCCGCTTCTACCTCCTCGGGAGTAGCCTTCCTGGCCTCCATCTGGCGCCGGGCGTGCTGAGTAAGATGGATGGGCTTGGCCACGCGTGTACCTCAAACGCCGTGAGAGGAATGGAGGCGGATTCTACCACGGCGGGTTGGTGGGGGGCGTTGGGACTGGAAAGGCTCGCGACTCCCCCGGGCAGAAGCCCCATCATACCCACTCGCGCCCCGCCGGTCAATTGAGTTGAAGGGGTGTGGAGAATCGATATTGCTATTGGCCGGTTGGGAATTTTGTGTAGAAGGTGGGGTGTGTGGTCTTTGAAAAGAAGAAAGGTAGAGGCAGGGAAACAAGGAAGCAGGGAGTGGCGGCTGAGGGGCAAGGGGTCCTTGGGCAAGCTCAGGATAAATAAACCCTTGCCCTACTCAAGCGGCCTCAGGGGCTAAAGCCCCGAATTTTTGGGGGCCAGCCTTCGGCGGGGTTGAAACCCCGCCCTACCGGGGTGCGGCCCGACGCGGGGGTGCGGCGGCGTGGCGCGACGTGGCCAGGCGGTGGCTGCCGCAGGTCGAAAACTTGGGGGATGTCGGCGAATATCGCCCAAGGCGGTCGCAGAAAAAGCAGACCCTTCGGCAAGCTCAGGGTGAATCGCAGAGCGATTCACTTGAATTCTTTGACTTCGACGACCTGGTCGCCGACGAAGGTGACGAAGGTAGCCAGAGGCGGGTAGCCGTAAATCCAGTCTTCGTGCTCGACGCCGTTCTTAGTCTCGCGGACTTTGTGGTTGGGGCGGCCGAGGGCGGCCAGCACCATCTTGCGGTTCATCCCCGGCATGGCCCGGTGCTCCTCGATGGCCTGGCGGAACTCCTCCGGGATGGTGTCGATCCACTGCTGGGTGGGGGAGGGCTCGCTGAAATCGAGCACCCCGGCCAGCATCTGCTTCACCTCGTCCGGGGTCATGTCCGGCACCAGGTGCGGGAAGCTCAGCTTGATCCAGGTGCCCGTGCCCGACCGGATTGACTCGGGAGCCGGCGGTCGCGGCGGCCCCGGCGACTGCGGCGGCGGCAGGCTGCCCGCCATCCCGCCCTGAATCTGGATGCGCTGCCACCACTTCTTCCCTCTCTTCCCGCCGCCGTTGATCTCAAGCAGGATGTAGTCGCGCTTGAACTCGATGGCGGTGATCTGGATGATCTCCCCCGGGTGCACCGCCGCCCCGTGATTCGTCAGCAACTGCCGCAACTCTTCTTCGTCAATCTGTCCCTTCGAATCCACCGCCACCGCTTGTTTTTCCTTCTGGCTGGCGGGCAGCGGCTGCAACGCCGTGGCGTACTCGTAGGCCAGCGCCCGCACGATGGCCAAGCGGTTCTGCGGAGTCAGGACTTCCGTGCTTGTGGGCTGCGCCCCCACCGGCCGCCCATACCCGGCGAGAACGCAGAACAGGGAAAGGAATGCCAGACCCCAGGCGGGATGGAAACCGCTCTTCATTACCTTTGCGCCGCCACCCCCATTCTAATCCTTTTGCCCGTGGCAGCGAACCCCCTGGGTAGGACGCTCCCCTCAGGCCGGCCGTTGCCTGCCTGCGGCAGGCAGGCCTCACGCCCACCGCGCCACCTGCACCCCCCGCCGCGCCAGCCGAAACGGCAGCAGCGTCGCACCCGCCCGAGCCAACGCCGTCGCCAGCTCCGCCCGCCGCTGCGGCACACACATAAACACCACGCAACCCCCGCCGCCCGCCCCGCAGACTTTCGCCGCCTGCGCCCCGTGGCGCCGCCCCACTCGCATCAGGCGGTCAATGAAGGGCGTCGAAATCTTCGGCGCGTTCCGCCGCCGCGTCCCCCACTCCCGCGCCAGCAACTTGGCCACCTTGGTCCAGTTCTCTTTCAAGAACGCCTCCCGCATGGCGCTGGCCGTCTGCGCGATTTCCGCCAGGTTGCGCCGCAGCCGCCGGTCGCCGTCCAGGTACTTTTTGTAGACCTTCCAGTTGTTCACGCCCGAGCCCCGGGGCTGGCCCGTATAAACGAGCAGCAGGCGTTCTTCGAGTGCCTTCAGGTCCACCTTCAACTCTTCGCGCCAGGTGCGCACCGGCTCCAGATGAATCGCGCTGGCCCCGCCGTAGAGCGCCGGGTAGTGGTCCTGCTCGCCGGTGGGCACCCCGATCAAACGCACTTCGATGTCCCGCGCCAGCGGAATCCAGTCGACCACCGGCAGCCGCGTCTGCGTGAAGCGCTCCAGGGCCGCAATCACCGCGATGGCCAGCGCGCTCGAGCCCCCCAGCCCCGACCCCGGCGGCGCCTCCGACCAGGTGACGATCGTCAGGCCGCTTGTGGTGAGCGAACTTGAACCACCCCGCCGCCCGAAGGTGCCCACCAGCTCGGCCAGCAGCGGCAACCGAGAACGCTTTTTCTTCATCAGCGCCCCCAGCGAGGAGAACTCTTCCCGCTGGTTCGTGTCCCCGGAGACCAGCACCAGCCGGCGGTCCCGCCGCCTCTCCAGCACGCAATGGGCGTAGCGGGTGACCGCCAGGTTCAGCGTCAGCGCCCCGGGATGGAAAAGATAGAGCGGCCAGAGATCCAGCGTCCCCCCCGGCCAGGTCAATCCGCGTGGGCGCGTACGCATGCAGCCGCATTATTATTGAGCGAACGTGAACACAAGACCTTTATAGAATTGTCTGGTAGGGCAGACATTCCTGTCTGCCAGTAGGCCGAAGGCCTGCTTTAGTTTTTTCCCTGCTTCCTTGCTTCCCTGCCTCTCTGCTCCGCAGTCCTCACGCCTTGGTTTTCTGCTTCTCGGCGGTCTTCTGCTTCTCGAACAATGTAGGCTGGGGAGCAACCGGCTCGAAGCAGCGGCGGCAACGCGCCTCATAGGTCCCGCGGGCGCCGACGACGATCAACTCTTCCGAGGTGGTGAGTCGCTGGGTGTGCTTGGCGGGGTTGCCGCAGCGGACGCAAATCGCCAGCAGCTTGGTCACCTCTTCCGCCACCGTCATCAATTGCGGCACCGGCTCGAACGGCCGCCCCAGGAAGTCGGTGTCCAACCCGGCCACGATCACTCGCTTGCCCATGTCGGCCAGCTTCTGCGCCACGCTCACCAGGTCGCCGCTCAGGAATTGCGCCTCGTCGATGCCCACCACTTCCGTACGCGGGTCGAGTTTGTCGAGTATCTCGCTGGTCCGAGAAACGATGTCGGCCGGGATGCGCGCCTCGCTGTGGGAGACGATTTCGGCGTTCGAATACCGCTGGTCAAGCGTCGGCTTGAAGATTTGCACCCGTTGGCGGGCAATCTGCGCCCGCCGCAGCCGCCGGATCAACTCCTCGCTCTTGCCGCTGAACATGGGCCCGCACACCACTTCGATCCAGCCCATGTTCCCCTTGACGATATCCATTCGCGCCGCTCCCCGCGTTTGCCCGCAGTCGGGCCGCATCTTAGCACACGCGGCCCCACCCTCTGCACTCGCAACGGCGAGTAGCGGCCAGGAATGCGCCCGGCCGCAGGCCGCGTTCCTCCCCAGTCTTTGTAGGGGAGGGGTTTACCCCCTACCGCCCGAGCCCTACCGAAAGGTAGCGCGGGTTGCCCGAGTCCCGCCATGCGGGACGAGGGGCTACCCGCGGCTTTTCCCAGGCATTGGTGGCACAGGCATCTTGCCTGTGTAGGCGTCCGCCGGACGCCCGCTCTCGGCTACGCCAAGGGTCCACCGGTGGGGAGCGCAGCCCAACCACCCCTTGCCGCTGGCAGGACGGGGTTTTTCGGAGACCCTGTCGAAGCGGAGCGAAGACCCTGAGCGCAGTCGAAGGGAGCGGAGCCGAAGGGCCTGTCCTGCCTGTCCTGAGCGAGCGTAGCGAGTCGAAGAAAGCGGAGCCGAAGGGAACCCCGCCCAAAAAGAATCCAATACCTACAGGGCTTTAGCCCCTGAGGCCGTACTTCTTTTCCAGAAACATTTTCAACTCATCGAAGCTCGCAAACACGCGCTCCGCGCACCCCAGAATCCACCCGCTGATTTCCGCCGTTGGCAGCTCGCTAACCAGATACACCGGAATCCCCTTGCGAAAGGCGGCGGTCAACTCCGCCTGCGTGCCCGCCCCCCGGCCCGCCTCCCGGTCCCAGTAGCAGATGACATAGGCAGCCCGCTTCTCAATCAAATCCAAGTCCCAGTGGATGATCTTGCGGACCGTTCGCCGGAAACGGTCGAGGTCGTTGGTCTTCCACGTGCGGAAGTTTGCGGCTTCCTCGTCGGTCAGGTTTTTCTTTTCATCCTCGGCGGGGTCGTAGACCTGATGCCCCAGCTTCTCTTCCAGGAACGGCCGCAGCGCCCGCCGCCAGCCCTTCCCCTTATCCCCGGCAAACTCTATCCCCCCCGACAAATAAGCGAGCATGATTAGCAGGCGGATTACTCTCCGGGTAGCGGCGAGGAATGCGCCTGGCCCCCGTCCCGATGCTTCGGGAGCGGGGCCGCATTCCTCGTCGGCTTTTCGAAAACAAACCGGCGACGAAGCCTTAGGCTTCGTCCCCGCTCCCTGCCCCCTGACGTGTCATTCCGAGCCCCGAACCTTCGGGGCGAGGAATCTGCAGGTAGGAGCCTTCTCTGGGCGAGGGTGCATTGGGGCTCCTCAGAATGACAGTGGGTCACTCGGCGTTGGGCGGCAAAAACTCCACCACCCCGACCTTCTCCAAATCCCGCAGGAGGCGCTCCACCACGCCCTCGGGCACCTCGCCGAACTCCGCCGCCACCGCTTCTTCAATCTCCGCCAGGCTCCGCTCCCCGTCGGCGAAATTTAGCGTCTCGTACACCAGGACTCCCCAGTGGGGAATCTTCTCCGCCTGCTCCTCCCACCAAGCGTAGTCGGCCCCGAGCTGCTCTCGGAACCAGGGGGAGGCGTAGGAATCCGCCAGCGGCCCCAGGAACAACCGCCGCGCCACCGGCCCCCGCCGCTCGACCGGGACCACCGTACTCGCGTACTCCAAAAAACCGGTCACGCGGTCGAACGGGTCGATCGGTTCCTTCATGGATTCGGCCAGCCACGGGGCTATCCTTTCCACAATCGCAAAGCCCTCCAACCCCATCCACGCCAGGTGCCGCGCCCGCCGCCCTGTCGGGCTCCGCCAGAAGGAGTCCCTTAGATGGCCCACCTCCTCCTCGGTCATCTCCATCACTATGGTGGGCATGAGCAGAAGCAGGTTTGACCGGTAGAGTTTTCCCACGGCGTTGGAGAAACCCAGGGTGGCCAGTTGTTCGCCTTCCTCTTCGCCCGCGGTGGCCAGCCACACGGCGGCGGCGGTGGCCACCACCCCCACCCGCTTCAGCGTCGTCGGGTCGACCTTGTCCGGCGTGTCTTCGCTGGTGTGGTGCGTCCAGTCGGGCCAGTGGTAGAACATCACTGCCGGCACCCCGATGGTGCCGTCGTTGAAGATGTCGTGGTCGCTGCCCGGCTCGTAGCTCGTCATCGTGTAGTGGAAAAGATTTTGCGAGCCCGCCGGGTCGCTCAGGTTCGCCGCCGCCACCTGCTCGGCCACGTTCTCCACCAGATCATTCAGGAACGAAGGCAGCGATTCGGGTGTGCGCGTGATGCGCAGCCGCGAGTTCGTCGCATACAAATCCTCGCCCACCATGTCTAGGTTCAGCACTGCGATGGCCCTCTCGCCGATGTCCGGGTGCTTGTCCACCCAGGCGATGGTCCCCATGTGCTCCGGCACCCACATCAGCCGGATGGTGCGCCGCAGGCGGACTTTCTTTTCCTCGATCAGCGCCTGCAGCGTCCGGGCAATCTCGATCAGCGCCCCCGACCCCGAGGCGTTGTCGTTCGCGCTCCACTTGGGATGGTCGAGGTGCGAGATGAGAATAATCTCCTGCTCGGGAAGGTCCTCGCCACGGAAGAACGCGCTGGTAACTTCGAGCTGCCCGGGGTGTAGCTCGGCGTCCACCTTGGCGCGCGCACGGACACGCTGGCCAGAGGCCAGCGCCACAACCAGGCGCTCGCCCTGCCGGCGGGAAAGCTGGAACCCGAACCCGGCTTGCTCGGCTTCTTCCGCCTTCAGCCACAAGCCGTTGTAGCGCACCATATGCGGGTGCTCGGGGCGGTCGCTCGCGGCGGGATAGATGAGCACGCCCAAAGCCCCGCGCTTGATAACGGCTTGCCGATGCACCTGAGCGGCGTAGCCGGTAGCGAGCACGACCTTCCCTTGGACGTCCTTGCCTTCGTAGTCAGCGTCCTCGGTCCCGCGCCCGACGGCCACCACTTCCCCGCTCCACTCCCCGCCGTTCGAGAGCGTGGTCAGGCACATCGGCGCCTCCGTGTACCGGCAGAAGCGCTCCTGGAAGGGCTCTTCAATCCAAAGCTCCCCTTCGCGCACCGTCCAGGCCAGCGGCGACGTGTAGGTCTGGTAGCGGGTCTCCCCGTCGGAGCGAAAGATTTCAACCTCCACGTCCGTGATGCCCAACTCGTTCAAGCGGCCCACCACCCACTCGCGGGCGCGGGTGAACCCCGGGCTGGCCTGGATGCGGTGAAACTGGGTGATGCCTTTGACGTTTTCCTTCGCCCGGGCGCCGGAGAATTCGTTGGCCACGGCCTGGAACAACTCCTCGTCCACCAGGTACCGCGGCGGGGCCTCCGTTTGAGCGGAAAGCCACAGGGCGCAGAAAAGCAACCCTGCAAACACTAGGACGACGCGGCGCATGAATCCCTCCCGTACGGCAGGATGTGAGGCCGGAAGTCCTCTATACCGCCGCCCTGCCCGCAAGTCAACGCTCACCCCTCTCCGAAAGGTAGCGCAGGATGCCCGAGTCCCGCCATGCGGGACGAGGGGCTTCCTGCGGCTTTCCCCCAAGCCCGAAGCTCGATGCCCGAGCCTCCTTGCCTCTCTGCCTCCCCGCTCCCGCCGCCGTCCGCGTGCTAGAATAAACGCTTGCGATGATCGACCGCCTGCTGACCAAAATCTTCGGCACCAAGCAGCAGCGCGACCTCAAGCGCCGCCAGCCCCTGCTGCAGGCCATCAACGCGCTGGAGCCCGAACTCCAGCAGCTCTCGGACGCCCAACTGGCCGCCAAGACCCCCGAGTTCCGCCGGCAACTGGAAAGCCGGCTGCGCCCTCTGGCCGAGGAGGAAAAACGGCTCGCAGAGGAAGCTGACCCCGATCCGGCCCGACGCCAGCTCCAGAAAGAAGAGTTCGAGCGGAAGCGGCGGCGGGCGGAAGGGGAGGCCCTGCAGGCGCTGCTGGCGCCCGCCTTCGCGGTGGTGCGCGAGGTGGCCCGGCGTACGGTCGGCATGCGCCCCTTCGACGTTCAGCTCCTGGGCGGCATAGTCCTGCACGAGGGCAAGATCGCCGAGATGAAGACCGGCGAAGGCAAGACCCTGGTCGCCACCCTCCCCGCTTACCTCAATGCCCTGCTCGGCCGCGGCGTCCACATCGTCACCGTCAACGACTACCTGGCCAAGCGCGACGCCGAGTGGATGGGGCCCATCTACAAGTCCCTCGGCCTCAGCGTGGGCATCGTCGTCCACGGCAAGTCCGACCAAGAGCGCCAGGCCGCCTACCACTCCGACATCACCTACGGGACCAACAACGAATTCGGCTTCGACTACCTGCGCGACAACATGAAATTCGACCTCCGCGACTGCGTCCAGCCCGCCCATCAGTTCGCCATCGTGGACGAGGTGGACTCCATCCTCATCGACGAGGCCCGCACCCCGCTCATCATCTCCGGGCCCTCGGAAGAATCCACCGACAAGTACTACCGCATCGACCGCATCATCCCCAAGCTCCAGGCCGAAACCGACCACACCATCGATGAGAAGCACCGCTCGGCAGCCCTCACCGAGGAAGGCGTCTCCCACGTCGAAAAACTCCTCGGCGTCGAAAACCTCTACGACCCCATCCACATGGAGACCCTCCACCACGTCCAGCAAGGCCTCAAGGCCCACACCCTCTTCAAGCGCGACCGCGACTACGTGGTCAAGGACGGCGGGGTGCTGATCGTCGACGAGTTCACCGGCCGCCTCATGCCCGGCCGCCGCTGGTCCGACGGCCTCCACCAGGCCATCGAAGCCAAGGAAGGCGTCAAGATCGAGCGCGAGAACCAAACCCTGGCCACCATCACCTTCCAGAACTACTTCCGCATGTACCACAAGCTCGCCGGCATGACCGGCACCGCCGAGACCGAAGCCCCGGAGTTCATGAAGATTTACAACCTGGACGTGATGGTGATCCCCACCAACGTGCCGCTCATCCGCCACCAGTACCCGGACACGGTCTACCGCACCGTGCGCGAAAAGTTTGACGCCGTGGTCGAGGGAATCCGGGAGCTGAACGCCAAAGGCCAGCCGGTGCTGGTGGGGACGATTTCCATCGAAAAGTCCGAGCACCTCTCCAACCTGCTCAAGAAGGCCGGCATCTCCCACCACGTCCTGAACGCCAAGCAGCACGAGAGAGAGGCCTACATCGTGGCCCAGGCGGGCCGGAAGAACGCCCTGACCATCTCCACCAACATGGCCGGCCGCGGCACCGACATCGTCCTGGGCGGCAACCCCGAGTTCATGGCCAAAGAGCACCTCATCAAGCAGGGCGTCGCCCAGCCGCTCCCCCCCGGCGTGGAGCGCTACGGCAGCGACGAGCAAGGCCTCTACTTCTACTACCAGAACCAGTTCTTCCAGGTTCCGAAGCCACAGTGGACGGAGACCTTCGCCGACTTCAAGCAGCAGACCGGCCGGGAGCACGACGAGGTGGTCGAAGTAGGCGGCCTCCACATCCTGGGCACCGAGCGCCACGAAGCCCGGCGCATCGACAACCAGCTTCGCGGGCGCGCCGGCCGCCAGGGCGACCCCGGGAGCTCCCGCTTCTACCTCTCCCTCGAAGACGACCTCATGCGCATCTTCGGCGGCGAGCGCATCAAGGGACTGATGCTGAAGCTGGGCATGGAAGAAGGCGTGCCCATCGAATCCAAGCTCATCTCCAAGCGCATCGAGGTCGCGCAGAAAGCCGTCGAGGCCCAGCACTTCGAGGCTCGCAAGCACTTGCTCGAGTACGACGACGTGATGAACAAGCAGCGCGTGGCCATCTACGGCATGCGCCGACTCATCCTCGGGGGCACCGACCTGCGCGACGAAATCCTCTCCATGGCCGGCGACTTCAGCTTCCACTTCCTCGAGACCCGCTGCCCCAAGAACCTGCACCCGGAAAAGTGGAGCCTGGACGGCCTGCGGCAGGACTTGCGCCGGCAGTTCGGGCTTGACCTGAGCCAGAACGGCTTCCACCCGGAAACGCTCAGCCGCGAGGAGCTGGAAGCGGCCCTGGACGAAAAAATCCAGGCCCTCTACGCCGAGAAAGAAAAACAACTGGGCCCCGAATCCCTGCGCCGCCTGGAGCGCATCATCCGCCTGCAAATCATCGATTCCCAGTGGAAAGACCACCTGTTCGGCATGGACCACCTGAAGGAGGGCATCAACCTGCGCGGCTACGCCCAGCGCGACCCCCTGGTCGAATACAAGCGCGAGTCCTTCACGCTCTTTGGGGATATGCTCGACCGCATCGACTCCGAAACCCTGCGCTACCTCTTCCTGATGAAGCCGGTGCGGCAGGAAGTGAGCGAAGAGGAGCGCATCCTCGTTCGCCGCCGCCAGCGCCAGCAGGCCCAGCTCCGCTTCGTGGGCGGCGAGGCCGCCCAGCAGGCCCGCCCCCAGCCCGTGCGCGCCGGCCAGAAAATCGGCCGCAACGAGCCCTGCCCCTGCGGCTCCGGCAAGAAATACAAGCGCTGCCACGGCGCCGTGGCGTGAGGGCAGACAGGAATGTCTGCCCCACCAAATGTTTTCATGTTGTTCAAGTTCAGCCCACGGGCTTCTGCCCGTGGGTCCCAGCGGCGGAAGCCGCTGGGCTGAACAGCGTGAAGCTGTAGCCCGAAAGGGCGGCTCGATACTCCCCTGGGAGGTGAACGGTGGCGAACGGCACTTACGACGTGGCAATCATCGGCAGCGGGCCCGGCGGCTACACCGCCGCCTTCCGCGCCGCCAAGTACGGCCTCAAGACCGCCCTCATCGAAAAGGAGAACAAGTTCGGCGGCACCTGCCTGCACGTGGGCTGCATCCCCACCAAGGCCCTGCTCTTCCAGGCGGAAATCTACGACTACATCCAACGGGCCGGCGAGTTCGGGATCAAGGTGACCGGCGCCAGCCTGGACTGGAAGAAAATGCTGGAGCGCAAGCGCGAAGTGGTGGCCAAGCACGCCCAGGGCCTGGCCGGGTTAGTCAAGAAGAACAAGGTGGAAGCGATAACGGGTTTCGGGCGGCTGGCGGGCAAGGGCGAAATCGAGGTCGAACAGGGAAAGAGCAAGAAACAAAAAATCAAAGCCAAGAACATCATCCTGGCCACCGGCTCGGACGCGCGCTCGCTGCCGGGGTTGAAGGAAGACGGCGAGCAGGTGCTGACCAACGTCTCCGTGCTGGAGCGGAACAAACTCCCCAAGTCCATGATCGTCATCGGCGCCGGCGCCGTGGGCGTCGAGTTCGCCTCCATCTTCCACACCTTCGGGACGGACGTCACCGTCCTGGAGATGCTGCCCCGGGCGGTGCCCAACGAAGACCCGGAAATCTCCGCCGAGTTGGAAAAACAGCTCAAGAAGCGCGGCATCAAGGTGGAAACCGGCGCGAAGTTCGAGAACGCCAAGTCAACGTCAAAGCAAATCACGGTCACCTACACCAAGGAGGGAAAAAAAGAAGGAAGTGACCGCCGAGACCTTGTTGGTGGCGGTGGGTCGCAAGCCGCTGACCGAGGGCCTCGGGCTGGAGAAGACCAAGTCCAAGGTCGAGCGCGGCTACCTCCACACCAACGAGTGGATGGAAACAGCCGAGCCCGGCCTCTACGCCATCGGGGATATCGTGGCCGGAATGCCCTGGCTGGCGCACGCGGCCGCCTGGCAGGGCCTGGCCGCCGTGGCGCGCATCGCCGGCAAGCCCGCTACCCCGGTGCGCCGCGACCGCATCCCCATGGTCACCTTCTCCGAGCCGCAGATCGGCTCCGTGGGCCTGACCGAAGCGCAGGCAAAAGAAAAAGGCTACCAGGTGAAGACCGGCAAGTTCCCCTTCCTGGCCAATTCCAAGGCTTCGATCGTGGGCTCGCATGGCGGCTTCGTGAAAGTGATCGCCGAGGAAAAGTACGGAGAGATTCTCGGCGTGCACATCATCGGCCCGCAGGCCACCGAGATCATCGCGGAGGCCACCGTGGCCCTGCAACTGGAAGCCACGGTCGACGACCTGATGGCCACCGTCCACGCCCACCCCACGCTCTGGGAAGCCATGGCCGACGGAGTGAACGCCCTCCGCGGCCTCACCGTCAACATCTAGCAGTCAGCCTGGCAGGAAAGGAGAACCCATGATGCACAAGCAAGGGATTCACATTGTGGCGGTCACAGGCAGTGTGCGACCGGGCAACTTCACTTCAAAAGCTTTGGCCCTGGTTGTAGATGAGATCAAGCAGCAGCCGGATGCACGGGTGAAACGGATTGACCCGGCGACGACTGATTTGCCTCTACCCGGAAAGGGGCAATCGGAAGATGCCAAACAAATTCAGAAGCTGATTTCAGAGGCCTCCGGCGTGGTTCTGGCCACACCGGAATACCACGGAAGCTACAGCAGCGTAATCAAGCTGTTTATCGAAAACATGGGCTTCCCTTCTGTCCTGGCGGGAAAGCCGGTGGCGTTGCTGGGCGTCGCCGCCGGGCAGATTGGGGCTATCAAGGCTCTGGAACACTTGCGCAGCGTCTGCTCCCACATAGGGGCTATTGTGCTGCCCGGCCCCGTCTCTGTCGCTGGGGTGCAGCGACTCTTTGACGAGCAGGGCCGCTGCCTCGATGAACCAACGGAGAAAAGGATCCGTGGGGTGGCAACCACCTTGCTCGACTACATTCGGCGAACCGTCTGCCCCCGGGTCGCCCTCGAGGAAATGGCGCGGCGAGGAGAAACCAAGTGGATGCAAGTCGTCAGCGCCCGTTCGTGAGAAAATAGGGGTCTGACGAGGCGACATGGCAGCCGAGCACAGAATCTGCGGCCTGCTGGATTGGGGCCTGGTGCCCTACGCGCGGGCGTGCGCCTGGCAGAAGGAACTGGTCGGGCGGCGCCGCGCCGGGGAAATCCCCGACTTGCTCATCCTCTGCCACCATCCCCCGGTCATCACGCTGGGGCGGAGCGCGCAGCGCGAACACCTGCGGCTGCCGGAAGCCGAGCTGGGGCGTCGCGGCGTGGAGGTGCAGGAGAGCGACCGCGGCGGGGACGTCACCTTTCACGGCCCGGGCCAACTGGTCGGCTACCCCATCCTCGACCTGAGCAGCCTGAAGAAAGACGTTGTTTGGTACCTGCGCTCGCTGGAAGAAGTGCTGATTCGCGCGACGAAGGACTTCGGCGTTGACGCCGCACGCAAGACGGCCCCAGCGGGCCTGCCCCGCCACGGGCGGGGCAAGCGCCCCTTCTACACCGGGGTGTGGGTGGGCTCGCCCGAATCGGGCGAGGAGAAGCTGGCGGCCATCGGGGTCCACATCTCCCGGTGGATCACCTCCCACGGCTTCGCCTACAACGTGACCACGGACCTGAGTTATTTCGATTTGATCGTCCCCTGCGGCATCTCCGACAAGCGCGTGACCTCGCTCGCGCGCCTGCTTGCCCAAAGCCAAATGCAGATCCCTCGCTTCGCTCGGGATGACAAATCGATAATGGAGGCAGCCAAGCGAGCGGTGGTGAAGCATTTCGGTGAAGTGTTCGAACGTGAGATGCAACCGGTAGAAGCGGAGACTTGGGAGGCCTGGCTTGGAGCTCACCAAGCAACAGCATCTTGAGCTGTACTACTGGATGCAGCTCAACCGCAAGCTGGAAGACCTCCTGACCAATCTCTTCCGGCAAAACAAAATTGTGGGCGGGCTCTACAGCTCGCTGGGCCAGGAAGCCATCTCGGTGGCCACCACCTACGCCTTGGAGAAGCGCGACTGGATCGCCCCCATGATTCGCAACCTGGGCGCGGTGCTGGTGAAGGGCTACCAACCGCGCGACCTCATTATGCAATACACCGCCAAGGCGGGCTCGCCCACGGGCGGCAAGGACGGCACGGCCCACTTCGGCGACCTGAAGCAGAAGCGGGTCATCTCTCCCATCTCCATGCTGGGCGACTTGATCCCGGTGATGACCGGCATCGGGCTGGGGGCCCGCTACCTGGGTCGGGAGGAAGTGGCGCTGACCTGGATCGGCGAGGGCGGCAGCTCCACCGGCGTCTTCCACGAAGGGCTGAACTTCGCCGCCGTGCGCAAGGCGCCGCTGGTGCTGGTGCTCGAGAACAACCTGTGGGCCTACTCGACCCCGATCTACTTGCAGACGGCGGCCAAGCACTTCGCCGACCGGGCCAAGGGCTACGGCATTCCCGGCGTCATCGTGGACGGCAACGACGTGCTCGAAGTCTACCGGGTCACCCAGGAGGCGGTCGCCCGCGCCCGGCGCGGTGACGGCCCCACGCTGATCGAGGCCAAGACCTTCCGCCGCAAGGGCCACGCCCAGCACGACCCCGCCAAGTACGTCCCCCAGTGGATGCTGAAAGAGTGGGAGGCGAAAGATCCCATCCTGCGATACGAGAAACACCTGACCGAGAAGAAACTCTGGACGGAGAAAGGCAAGCAGGAAATCCTGGCCCGGATTGACACCGAGTTGAAGCAGGAGTTGGCCGCCGCCGAAGCCAGTCCCCTGCCCCAGCCGGAGGTGGCCGCCCAGGGCGTCTACTGCGACGGCTGCCACGAGATTCGCGCCGAGTGGAAGCGCTCCCCCGACGAAGTGAAGCCGCCGCGCAACATTCCGTCCAAGTGGTTCAAGGGTCGAGACCCAGCGCTCGCCGTCGCTGCCATACCGCCGGTGGCGAAACCCGAAAAAGAGACGGTGATGGTGGGCGCCAACCCCAGACGTGAGAAGAAGCAGAGGAAGCAGACGAAGCAAGAGAGACAGAGGAAATGACTTCAGGGGCTAAAGCCCCATTTCGGGTTCGATTCGATACGGCGGGGTTGAAACCCCGCCCTACCAAATACGCGACACAGCAGGAGTGGTTTTGGAAGGTACGGGCTTTAGCCCCTGAGGAAAGCTGGCCTTAGCATTTATCGGCTTTGGAAGGTACGGGCTTTAGCCCGTACGTAAAGTGATGTAAAAAAATGGGGCTTTAGCCCCTGAAGGACACAAGAATCTATGCCCACGATGACCTACTTGCAGGTGATCGGGCGTGGCACCCTTCCCTGTCATCCCGACCCCGCCCTTTCGCAGAAAGGGCGGGCGGAGGGATCTCTTTGTCCCCAGGTGAGCTCCTGATGCCCACTTTGACTTATCTGCAAGCCATCGGGCGCGGGTTGTGGGAGGAGATGGAGCGCGACCCGGCCGTCGTCATGCTGGGCGAAGACATCGGCGTCTACGGGGGCGCCTTCAAGGTGACCGAAGGCTTCCTCTCCCACTTCGGCCCCGAGCGCGTCCTCGACACCCCCATCAGCGAGAACGCCATCGTAGGGGCCGCCATCGGGATGAGCTACCTGGGCCTCAGGCCGGTGGCGGAATTTCAGTTCATTGATTTCATTGCCTGCGCCTTCAACCAGATTACCAACTTCGTGGCCAAGAGCCACTACCGCTGGGGCGCGCCCGTGCCCTTGGTGCTGCGGGGCCCGTGCGGCGGCGGCGTCCACGGCGGGCCCTTCCACTCCCAGAACCCGGAGATGTACTTCGTGCACACGCCCGGCCTGAAAGTGGTCTGCCCCGCCGGCGCCGCCGACGCCAAGGGATTGATCAAAGCCGCGATCCGCGACCCCAACCCGGTGCTCTTCTTCGAGCACAAGTTCCTCTACCGGCGCATCAAGGAGGAGGTGCCGGACGGCGACGTCGTCGTCCCCCTCGGCCAGGCGGCGGTGAAGCGCGAGGGCAAGCACCTGACAATGGTGACCTACGCCGCCATGCTCTACACCTGCCTGGAGGCCGCCGAAAAGCTCTCCCAGCAAGACGGCCTCGAGTGCGAAGTGATAGACTTGCGGACGCTCTTGCCGCTCGACAAAGAAACGATCCTGGGCTCGCTCAAGAGGACCAACAAGCTGCTGGTGGTCCACGAGGACACCCGCACGGGCGGCCTGGCCGGAGAGATTGCGGCTGTCATCATGGAAGAGGCCTTCGAGGAGCTGGACGCGCCGGTGATGCGAGTGACCTCGCTCGACACGCCCGTCCCCTATTCGCCACCGCTAGAGGAGTACTTCCTCCCCAACGCCGAGAAGGTCATGAAGGCGGCGCGCGACCTGGCAAGGTATTGAAACCACAGACTTGTCCTGAGCGAGGCCGAAGGATGCACACAGATACACACAGATGGACCTCAGGGGCTAAAGCCCGCAATTTTTCGACTTCTTTGCGGCGAGGTTCCCTTCGGCTTCGCTCAGGGTCTCCGCTTCGCTCCGAAAAACCCCGCCCTACCAAAACAGCCTTGGAGTGTTTCGATTTTCGAGTTTCGTCCTAAGGGGGAGTCATGCCGACGGAAGTGAAGATGCCGCAGATGGGCGAATCCATCTTCGAGGGCACGATCACCAAATGGCTGAAGAAACCGGGCGAGAAGGTGGAGCGCGACGAGCCGCTGTTCGAAATCTCGACCGACAAAGTGGACGCCGAAATTCCCGCCCCCGCCTCGGGCGTGCTGAAAGAGATCAAGGTCAAGGAGGGCGCTACGGTCGAGATCAACACCGTGGTGGCCATCCTGGACGACGGCGGCCCTGCCTCCGCTGAAGCTCCCCTCGACGCAGCTCGGGGCGAGCCGGCGGGCAGACCGCCGAAAAAAGAGAAGAAGGTCGCGGAGAAGCCAAAGGAAGCTAAGCCCGCCGCCAAAGTCGAAGTGCCGCCGAAACGGGAGATGCCTCCGCCGGCCGTGGGCGGCGAGCTGACCTACGAGCCCTCCAAGCTGCGAGATATGGGCATCCGCACCTCGCCGCTGGTTCGCAAGCTGGCCAAGGAGCACGGCATCGACCTGAGAGGCTTGACCGGCACCGGGGCCGGCGGGCGGATTTCGAAGCAGGACATCGAGCGGGTGCGGGCCGAGGGCGTGCCCGCGGCGCGGCCTGCCGTACCTGCGGCTCCGGTCGAGCTGGGCTTGGCGGTGCCGCGCGAGCGGCTCTACTTCGGCCGCTACGAAGTGGAGCCCATGTCGGCGATGCGCCGGGCCATCGCCGAGCACATGGTGACCTCCAAGCGCACCTCTCCGCACGTCTACTCGCTCGACGAAGCCGACATGACCCGCATCGCGCAGTTGCGCGAGAAGTCGAAAGAGAAGTTCGAGCGCAAGACCGAGACCAAGCTGACCTTTATGCCATTCTTCATCCGCGCCTGCGTGGAGGCCCTGCGGGCCTTCCCGACGGTGAACGCCTCGGTGGACGGCGCCAACCTGGTCCTCCACAAGGACGTCAACATCGGCATTGCGGTGGCGCTTGACTGGGGGCTGCTGGTGCCGGTCATCAAGAGCGCCGACGAGCTGAACTTCCTCGGCCTGCAGCGCGCGCTCACCGACCTGGCTACGCGGGCGCGCTCGAAGAAGCTCAAGCCCGAAGAAGTGCAGCACTCCACCTTCACCATCACCAACCCGGGCGTCTTCGGCGGGCTGATGGGCCTGCCGGTGATCAACCAGCCCAACGTCGCCATCCTGGGCCTGGGCGCCATCCAGAAGCGCCCGGTGGTGCGCGACGACGCCATTGCCATCCGCTCCATGGTCTACATCACCTTGAGCTACGACCACCGCGCCGTGGACGGCGCCGTCGCCCACCAGTTCATGGGCCGGGTGAAGAAAATTCTGGAGGAGTGGAGCGAGCCCATTCTGTAGCAAAACGCTGGATGGATTTGCTGTCATTCTGAGGAGCCGAAGGCGACGAAGAATCTCAAACGTGGCTCTTCCCTCCGATTGAGATTCTTCGCTTCGCTCAGAATGACAAGAAAAGATCGGCTCAACCCAGCGGCTCC
>JALLOH010000449.1 GCA_027717655.1 Acidobacteriia bacterium AH_259_A11_L15 | reverse complement strand
AGGGGGCGCGCAAGCGCTTCCAGTGGACCAAGCGATAGGGAGGACAAGAGAGCGGTGACGGGCTTGACCATGAAGGAACTGCTGGAGGCCGGGGTGCACTTCGGCCACCAGACCCGCCGCTGGAACCCCAAGATGAAGGAGTACATCTTCGGGGAGAGGAACGGGATTTACATCATTGATTTGCAGAAGACGTTGAAGATGTTCAAGAAGGCGGCTCAATTCGTCACCGACCTGGGGACGCAGGGCAAGGCGGTCCTGTTCGTGGGGACCAAGCGGCAGGCCCAGGAAGCGATTGCCGAGGAAGCGCAGCGCTGCGGGATGTATTACGTCAACCACCGCTGGCTGGGGGGGACGCTGACCAACTGGACGACGCTGGAGAAATCCATCCGGCGGTTCAAAGACTTGCTAGCGATGGAAGAGGACGGGCGGATGGAGACGATACCCAAGAAG
>JALLOH010000448.1 GCA_027717655.1 Acidobacteriia bacterium AH_259_A11_L15 | reverse complement strand
TTGGAAGACCGCGGGCAGGTAAAAGGCATCTTCGTGAATGGCGAAAAAATTTCTGCCCACCCTCTGAGCGACGCGGATACTATCACTTTCGGCGCCGCGGATTCGGTTCAGCTCATCTTCCACGCTAGCTTACCCAAGGAAACGTTCCCGCAACTCCTTACCCGGTTGGGGCAGACCTCGGAGCTAGAGCCCGGCACACGTGATCTTCGCCAGTTGAGCTTGTTGCTGGAAGCCACCGCCCTGTTGCAGTCTCATCTGCCTTTGGAGGACATGTTGGGCGCCATGGTGGATCGCGCCCTTGCCATCACCCAGGCCGACCGGGGCTCGCTGCTCGAGTTTGATGCCCAGGCTGGCTTGCGCCCACTGGTGGCTCGGCAGCGCAGCGGGCGAGGCTTGCGCGCGGAAACCTTCACGCCCAGCCAGACCGCTATCGCGCAAGCACTCCAGCGAC
>JALLOH010000447.1 GCA_027717655.1 Acidobacteriia bacterium AH_259_A11_L15 | reverse complement strand
GGGGTAGACACAAAGAAGAGCCTAGCCTAGCGAGGAGGGCACGATGGCGCAGCGATATAAGATTCGCCGGGGGGATACGCTGGGAAAGATTGCCCGGCGGTTCTACGGGGATGCGCGGCTGTATAAGAAACTGGCGCTCTTCAACGGAATCCGGAATCCGAGTCGGATTGAGGTCGGGCAGCTCATCGAGGTTCCCTCGCGGGGCGAGCTCCTAGGTGGGCTGGTGCGCCCGCCCGCGGCTGCGCCGGGCGCTCGGCCTTCCGGAGTGGCTCCCCTGGCAACTCCCCATGGGCTGGATGGGGTTTTGGCCACCTTCGGCAACATCTTCAATTTTATCCAGGAGGACGGGAACTTGAGTCCCCGCTGGGAATCGCAGTTCCTGACGCGTACCCGGCTGCCGTTTTCGATCCCGCTGTCCTGGGACAAGTCGAAAATAGTGCGCCGACTGTAC
>JALLOH010000446.1 GCA_027717655.1 Acidobacteriia bacterium AH_259_A11_L15 | reverse complement strand
ATCGCCGGCTGGCGCGCTTCGCCGGCCCCGGCGACAAAGTGAAGATTGCCGTCACCGCCCGCCGCCAGCGCGACAACCTGGCCGTGCTCGCCCTGGCCCGGCGCCACCGCCGGCGGGCCATCGCCCTCGCCATGGGCACCGCCGGCGTTCCCTCCCGGGTGCTGGGCCTGCGGGCTGGCAGCGCGCTTACCTACGCGGCGCCGGACAAAGGCCAGGCGACCGCTCCGGGACAAGTCACTCTGTCGGACCTGCGGCGGCTCTATCGCCCGCAGCGGTTGAACGCCCGCACTCGCGTGTACGGTGTCATCGGCCGGCCCATCGCCCACTCGCTTTCCCCGGCTCTGCACAACGCCGCCTTCGTCGCCACCCGGCAGAACGCTGTTTATCTGCCCTTCGAGGTGGAGCGCCTGCCGGACTTTCTCTCCTGCCTCGGCCCGCTGGGCATCGCTGG
>JALLOH010000445.1 GCA_027717655.1 Acidobacteriia bacterium AH_259_A11_L15 | reverse complement strand
ACCCAGCATTGCTGGGAGGAGTTCCTGCATTGCTTCGACCTGGCGGACGTCCTGGTGATGACGGAAATCTACCCGGCCAGCGAGCCGCCCCTCGCAGGCATCACCGGGCGCGCCCTGGCCGACGCGGTGGCGGCGGCCGGGCACCGCCACCTCGAATTCCATGCCGAGATGCCCGAGGCCATCGAGGCTGCGTTGCGCGGCCTGCAACCGGGGGACGCCCTGTTGACCGTGGGCGCGGGGAGCGTCTGGAAGGCTGCCGAAGAGCTGGCCGAACGGCTCCCCGTTGCTCTGGGAGTTGCGAATGCGGGTTGAGAATCCCAAACTGCTTACGGCGCTGCGCGACCTGGGAGTCCAGCACCGCCCCGGGGAACGCCTGGCCCATTGGACTTCGCTCGGCGTCGGCGGCACCACCGACATCTTGGTCGTTCACCAGCCGCGCGCTCTGCCGGAGCTC
>JALLOH010000444.1 GCA_027717655.1 Acidobacteriia bacterium AH_259_A11_L15 | reverse complement strand
GATGATTACGTTCCTTGACTATGAAAACCTAGACGCCACTACAAATCACGTCGAGCGCACCAATCGCTGGTTTAGGAAGCGGCAGAAAACCCACTAGCGAAACCGGAAGGAAAGAACCATCAAGAATATGCTGAAAGCCGACCTGGCAAGTTGGGGTGACAGACTCGTGTGTCCTGTCAGGCTCATAAGACGAGGAACATCGTGTCGTGCCCAAGCCGTGTAGGTGTAGCCGGGCGGCTATCGCCGGGATTGCTCTCCGGGTCGGATGCCCCCGGAGAGACCTGAACCGGTACCCACCACGCGTACCAGACCTTCGACGATTGCACCTCCAGCGCCTGCTCCGGCCAGGGTCAGGGAGCGCGGGCTGCGTCCACCAGAGTCTCGTGCCGGTTCGAGCCTAGTCCTCGGCCTCAGGTGCATTCGCGGAGGCCACCACCGTCCATTTCTCGCCCTT
>JALLOH010000443.1 GCA_027717655.1 Acidobacteriia bacterium AH_259_A11_L15 | reverse complement strand
GGGCTGCCCCCGGTGCCCATCCCGCAGGACAACCCGCCCACCGCGGCCACCATCGCGCTGGGGCGCCAGCTCTATTACGACCCCATCCTTTCGGTCGATAACACCATCGCCTGCTCCAGTTGCCATCACCCCGAGTTCGGCTTCGCCGACCCCAAGCCGTTCTCGGAAGGCGTAGGCGGGAAGCTGGGCGGGCGCAACTCCCCCACGGTCATCAACGCCGCCTACTACACCACCCAGTTCTGGGATGGCCGCGCCCCCAGCCTGGAAAAGCAGGCCGAAGGCCCGGTGC
Organism: Acidobacteriia bacterium AH_259_A11_L15; assembly: GCA_027717655.1. Classification (GTDB taxonomy): domain Bacteria; phylum Acidobacteriota; class Terriglobia; order Acidiferrales; family 2-02-FULL-67-57; genus 2-02-FULL-67-57. Next base: position 166 of record JALLOH010000443.1, on the reverse strand, counting down.
AGAACCCCGTCGAGATGGCCCACAGCCTGGAAGGAGCGGTCGAGAAACTCCAGAACCACCCCGACTACCCGGCGCTCTTCCGGGAAGCGTTCGGGAGCGACCGCATCAGCTACGAGAGGGCGGAGCGGGCGATTGCCAGCTTCGAGCGCACCGTCATCAATGCCAA
>JALLOH010000442.1 GCA_027717655.1 Acidobacteriia bacterium AH_259_A11_L15 | reverse complement strand
CCAAATCGCCGACGCCCTCGACGCCGCCCACGCCGAAGGCATCATCCACCGCGACATCAAGCCCGCCAACCTCTTCGTCACCCGGCGCGGCGTGGCCAAAATCCTCGACTTCGGCCTGGCCAAGCTGGCGCCGCAGCGGCGGGGGGTGGAAGCCGTCGGCGTCTCGGCTGAAGCGACCATCGCCGGCGACAAGCATCTGACCAGCCCGGGGACGGCCCTGGGCACGATAGCCTACATGTCGCCCGAGCAGGCCCTGGGGCAGGAACTCGATTCGCGCACGGACATCTTCTCCCTGGGTGTCGTCCTCTATGAGATGGCCACCGGGGCGCTGCCCTTCAAGGGGAACACCTCGGCGGCCATCTTCGACGCCATCCTGCACAAGCCGCCGGTGGCGCCGGTGCGGCTGAACCCGGACGTGCCGCAGGAGCTCGAGCGCATCATCAACAAGGCGCTGGA
>JALLOH010000441.1 GCA_027717655.1 Acidobacteriia bacterium AH_259_A11_L15 | reverse complement strand
GCCCTGGCCTTTCTTGTGTGCCATAGCCGATTCCCCCGAATCACTCCGCGCTGATTCCGGTCACCTTGACGGCGGTGAACCGCTGCCGGTGGCCGCGCAGAATCTTGTACTGGCTGTTCTTCTTGAACTTGAAGACGCGGACCTTCTTGTGCTTGTCCTGGGCGACGATGGTGGCGGCGACCTTCGCCTTGGGAAGCGTGGGTGTGCCGAGCTTCACCTCCCCATTCTCGCCGATGGCCAGGACTTCCTTGAAGTTCACCTTGCCGCCCACCTTGCCGGGCAGGCTCTCCACCCGCACCACGTCCCCTTCGCTGACGCGGTACTGCTTGCCGCCGCTGCGAATCACTGCGTACATGGAGTCTCCGTCTCGAAGCCCAAAAACCCATTATAGAGACGGTTGCACAGACTGTCAATCGCCGGGCCCGAGCCCCGCTCCCCTTCCAAAGTGGACTTATGG
>JALLOH010000440.1 GCA_027717655.1 Acidobacteriia bacterium AH_259_A11_L15 | reverse complement strand
CTGGCTGGGGAACGTGACCAGGCGCTGGCCCACCACGTTGCCGAAGTAGTTCAGAATCGTGGTCATCTCCAGCAAGCCGGCCCGCCAGCTCGGCCACCCCAGCAGGCGCTTCCCCCGCACCCAAAGACGCAGAAGCTGGAAATCCAGGATCAGCAAACGCTCGCTCTGCGAGTACCGACCCACGTGCACCGTGGCCGCGTTGCGGAGCAGATAGGTCAACGCCTCGTAGTCCCGCTCCAGCGTGCCCAGCAGACCGCGGTAGTCGGCGATCTCCTCGGGATACTCCGCCAGCGCCTTGCGGATGGCCAGGTACTCCAGTTGATTGGCCTCGGCGACTTCGGTGCTGTAGTCGTGCTCAAACGCCTGCCGCAAAACCGACTGGCAGGCCGACCGCAGCCAGAAGACCAGCAGCGCTCCCGAACTCACCAGGATGAAAATGCTTATGTACGTTGCCGACAT
>JALLOH010000043.1 GCA_027717655.1 Acidobacteriia bacterium AH_259_A11_L15 | reverse complement strand
GCCTCATCGGCGGTAAACACCGCCCGCCCCACCGCCGCCCCGGGCGAAGCCGGCAGCCCCTTGGCCATCACCTCGAGCGGCTGCGACTCGTCAATGACGGGGTGGAGCAACTGCTCGAGTTGCGCCGGCTCAACTCGCAGCAGCGCCTCCCTGGGCCGGATGAGCTTTTCCTTGACCATGTCGTAGGCGATCTTCAGCGCCGCCCGCCCGGTGCGCTTCCCGGTACGGGTGGTGAAGCAGGGTGAGTGGATTTCGATCGACGGGACCACTGGGCGGCTTATCCTGGGCAAGGTGGCGACCATCCCGCCGGACCCTGAAACGGGTGAATTCGCGGAGTTTATGGGCTGGGCTGACCGGGAGCGCCGGCTGGGAGTCCGAGCCAATGCGGATATTCCCCGCGATGCACAGGTGGCCCGGCAACATGGGGCGGAAGGCATTGGTTTGTGCCGGACGGAGCACATGTTCTTCGCTGAGGAGCGCCTGCCGCACGTGCGGGCGATGATCCTGGCGGAGAAGGAGGAGGAGCGGCGCGAGGCCTTGAGCAAGCTCCTCCCCATGCAGCGGGAGGATTTCAAGGGGTTGTTCAGGGTTATGGATGGCTTGCCGGTGACCATCCGCCTGCTCGACCCGCCCCTGCACGAGTTCCTGCCGCGCCGGGAGACCCTGTTGGTGGAAATCGAGCGCCTGAAGAGAGAAGGGAGCCAGGGGGAGTTGGAGGAGAAGCGGCGCATACTGGAGCGGGTGGAGCAACTGCATGAGTTCAACCCCATGCTGGGGCACCGCGGCTGTCGGGTGGGGATTACCTATCCGGAAATCACCGAGATGCAGGCACGGGCGATCTTCGAGGCAGCCTGCCAGGCGGCGGCTGAGGGCGTCGAGGTGCTGCCCGAGGTGATGATCCCGCTGGTGGGGGACGTGCGCGAGTTGGGCCTGCAGCGGGAGTTGGTGGACAAGGTGGCCCGGCAGGTGTTCGCCGAGCAGGGGCGGAAGGTACGCTACCTGGTAGGGACGATGATCGAGCTGCCGCGGGCCGCCCTGACCGCGGCGGAAATTGCCCGCCAGGCGGACTTCTTTTCTTTCGGCACCAACGACCTGACGCAGACCACCTGGGGGCTGTCGCGGGATGACTCGGGTCGCATCATCCGGGAGTACGGGCGCCTGGGCATCTTCCCGGACGACCCCTTCCAGGTACTGGACGCCGAGGGGGTAGGCAAGCTGGTTGAAATGGGCACCAGGCTGGGCCGCAGTAGCCGCCCCAAGCTGAAGGTGGGCATATGTGGGGAGCACGGCGGCGAGCCGGCTTCGGTCGAATTCTGCCATCGTGTGGGGTTGGACTACGTTAGTTGCTCTCCCTACCGGGTGCCCATTGCCCGGTTGGCGGCGGCGCAGGCCGTGCTGAAGGAGAAGCGCGGCGAAAAGGAGGCGACCGGGACGGCCTAAAGTGTTACTTGAATGTTTCGAGGGCGCCGGCTAGGTATCAATTCGGAGGATGAGGTAGAGGCCGGCGAAAGCGAAGGCTAGGCTGGGTCCCCAGGCGGCCAGGGCGGGGGGGAGCAAAGCCAGGTTCCCCAAGGCCTCGAAGAGGTTGGCCAGCACGAAGTAGGAAAGGCCGAGCGCGATGCCCAGGGCCAGGCCGGTGAGGGCGCCGCGAACTCCCATGGTGAGGCCGAAGGGAAAACTGAGTAAGACGATGATGGCGGCCATGAGGGGATAGGCGAATTTCTTGTGCCACTGCACCCGCAGGCGGGTGACATCAAAGCCGCTGCGGCGCAAGTCGGCGATGTAGGCGTCGAGCTCCCTCCAGTTCATCTGCTCGGTCTCACGGACCTCTTTCCGAAAGTGCGACGGCGGTTCGCTGAGCTCGCGGAAAGTGGTGGCGTCGAAGGCACGGTAGCTGAGGGTGCGCTCACCCTGGAAGCTCCGCTCCCAGCCGCGCTCGAATACCCAGGTATCTAGCTGCGGCTCCCAGTGGGCTCGCCGGGCGTCGATTCGGCGGTGGATGGAGAAGGCGCCCGGCTCCAGGCCGAGCACGGTGGGGCGCACCAGGACGTTGCGGGTGGGGTCGAAGAAGGCGTAGTGGTAGATGCGAGGCCCGTGGCCGAACACCCAGCGCTGCTGGGTCTGGAAGAAGGTCTGCGGGGGCCGGCCCTTGATGGTGTTGCGTAGGGCCTCCTGCTGCTGGTTGGCGTAGGGGAGGTAGTGGTGGTCGAGGGCAAACAGCAGCCCGGAAAAGCCGAGGCCGAGCAGCAGGATGGGGATGGTGATGCGGTAGAGGCTGATGCCGGCGCCCATGATGGCCACCAGCTCGTTGCGCTTGCTCAACAAGGCCAGTTCCACCAACACCGCCAGCAGCAGAGCCAGGGGGCTCATCCAGTAAAGGGCCTGCGGCAGCAAGTACCAGACGAAGCGCGCCACCACCGCCCAGGAGACATCCCGAGCCACGATGTCGTCCACCATTTCCAGGACGGTGAAGAGGGCGAAGACTGCGACCAGGGCGGCGAGCAGCAGGAGAAAATAGAACAGCACCCCCCGCAGCACATACAAATCCAGGGTGCGCGGCAGGCGGCGGCCGATGGCGGGTTGGCCGTCCCGGGGCGGGGAGGGTTGGAAGGAAGCGCCGCCATGGGACCCGGAAGCCGGCTCAGGCCGTAAACCCCGCCAAGCGGCCCAGAAGCGGGCCAGCCAGCCGCGTGTCCGGAGCCATCGGGGAGCCGGGGCCAGCAAGAACAGGCCCAGCAGCAAGAGTAAATCGTTGGCCAGCCAGACGCCGGCCCCGGGTGGTAGGTCACCCTGGCGGCCGAGCCGGTCGCCGACAAGGAAGAGGAAGTAATAGCCCAGGGCGAGGGCGAGGGCGAGGACGAAGCCCACGGCGCGCCCCGAGCGCTGCGTCATCAGTCCCAGGGGCAGGGCCACCAGGCCGAATACCAGGCAGGCGGCGGGCAGCGCCAGGCGGCGGTGGAAGTCGGCCCGCAGGCTGCGCCAGCGCGGCCCCTGCTGGCTATGGCGCCAAAGCTCGGACAGGCTCAACCCGGCGCTGCGCGGGGCCTGCAGCCCGGGATGGCTGCTGGGCAGCGGCATCGCCAGGGTGCTCTCGGCGAAGGTGGAGACGCTGTAGCGCTCCGGCTCCTCTTGCAGGTAGGCGTGCGTGGTGCCGTTGAAGAGGTGCAGGAGCAGGCTGCGCCGCTCGGCGTCGGGCACCACCACGGCGGACTCGGCTAGGGTGAGCTTGAAATCCGTGGGGTCGGTCAGGTCGGCCAGAAAGACGCCTTTCCACCGGGCCCCGCCTTCTTCCGTGTCTTGGACGTAGAGGATTCGCTGGGGGAAGCGTTCGTCAAAGACGCGGGGTTTGACTTCGTAGGTAAGTTGCCCCTGCGCCAGCTCGGCTCGCAGGCTGGCCACCGTGCGCGCTCCCAGGGGGATGCCCCAAACGGTGGCCGCCAGGGTGAGCCCGCAGCCCATGGCGGCAAAGAGCAGCAGCGGGCGTAGCAGTCGCCCCCGCCCCACCCCGGCGGCGTGCAGGGCGATGATTTCGCTGTCGGCCGCCAGCCGGCTCACCGCCATCAGCAGCCCCGTAAGCACGCTCAGGGGAATCGCCCAGGTGAGCTTCCCGGGCAGGACGCTCAAGGAGAGCTTGGCCACCTGCATCCAGGCGATGTTCTCCTGGGCCAGCAACTCGCTCAAGCGCAGCAGCTCGGGGATGATGAGGATGAAGACAAACACCCCCAGGCCCAGCAGGGTGTAGCCGAGGATCTCTCGCAGGATGTAGCGGTCGAGTATCCTCATCGGCTGGGCGGGGCGGTTTGGCGAGCGGGCTGCGATAGGGTGGCTTTCATCGGCTTCGATTCTAGCACGGCGGCTCGGCCCCGCTTTAGTCCTGGGGTGGGGTCCGCGGTGAGCGGCTCTCGGCGGGGACGCTGACCACCGCAATGCCCCGCGGGGACCGCCCTACGGGAACCACGGCCGCCAGGGCTTCGCCCCTCTGCGGAATCACCGCCAGGTCGCCCGAACCGGCGTTGGCCACCAGGAGCAGGGGAGGGTGGGAGGAGAGAGCCAGGGCGTCCGGGCGGTGGCCCACCTGGATGTTGGCTTCCAGAGTGCGCGTTGCGGTTTGCAGGACGGAAACCTGGTTGGAGCCAAAGTGGCTGACGTAGAGGCGGGCGCCGTCCGGGCTGGGGAGCAGGCGCGCGGGCTGGCGGGCGGCCAGCAGGGTCTCAGTGACGTCGTTCGTCCAGGTGTTGATGATGGTCAAAGTGTGGGAGTCGAAGTTGGCCACAAAGAGTTCTCCCCCGTCGGGCTTGAGGACCAAATCCACCGGGGTTTTCCCCACTGGGATGTTGGCCAGCAGGGTGCGCCGCTCCAGGTTGATCACCGAGACCTGGTTCGAACCGCTGGCGGAAACGAAAGCCTTGGAGCCATCGGGCAGGATGGCGATGTCCTCCGGGTTCCGGGCCACGGGGATGGTGGCCACCACTTCCAGCGGGTTGGTGGTGAGGAGCGAAACGGTGGAGTCGGCCCGGTTCGTCACCACCACCCAGCGCCCGTCCGGGCTCACCCGCGCCAGCCCGGGCCCTCGTCCGACCCGCAGGGTGGCCTCCACCCGCTGTTGGGCGCAGTTGATTACGCTGAGGGAGCGCGAGCCGGAATTGGCGACGTAGGCATAGCGGCCGTCCGGGGAGAAGTCCACAAAGAAGGGCCGGCGCCCCACGCGGATTCGGGCGGTCACCTTGCGGCGCTGGGCGTCGATCACCGCCACCCAGTTGGACCCGGTGGCCACCACATAGACTTCGGGCCGCGTGGGGTGGGCGCGCACGCCGGTGGGGTTCCGCCCCACCCGCAAGGTGGCTACCGGTTCCAGCCTGGGCAGGTCCACCACCGTGACCGTGTGGCTGTCGCCGTTGCTGACGAAAGCATAGGCTCGAGTCCCGGCAGGAGCGGCGTCGCCCCCGTGGCTGTTCCCGCACGCGGAAGCGAAAACGGCCAGCCAGGCGGCAAGCAGGGCAAGCAGAAAGCGGGGGAGGCGAAGGGATGTCGAGTGCGCGCGCGCAGGAGGGTTCAAGCTTGGCCGGTTGGGACCGCCCGGTCGGCCAGCCGCGCCGAGGGGAGGCGCCGGTGAACCACCGTGGCGATCTGGCGCGTCTCCTCGATCAACTGCTCGAACTGGGCGGGCAGGAGGGATTGATAGCCGTCGGAGAGGGCCTGGTCGGGCTGGTGGTGGACTTCCAGCAGCAGCCCATCGGCGCCCACGGCCACCGCCGCGCGCGAGAGTGGGAGCACCTTCTCCCGCCGCCCGGTGCCGTGGCTGGGGTCGACCAGGATGGGGAGGTGGCTCAGGCGCTTCACCGCCGGGATGACCGCGAGGTCCAGCGTGTTCCGGGTGTGGTCGGTGAAGGTGCGCACGCCGCGCTCGCAGAGGATGACGTTGTAGTTGCCCTCGGCCAGGATGTATTCCGCCGCCATCAGGAACTCGTCCAGCGTGGCCGAGAGCCCCCGCTTGAGCAGCACCGGCTTGCCGGCGCGCCCGGCCCGCTTGAGCAGGGAAAAATTCTGCATGTTGCGGGCCCCGATTTGGATGACGTCGCCGTAGCGCTCCACCAGCTCCAGGCTCTCGTTGTCCACCGCCTCGGTGACGATCTTAAGCCCGAACTCGGCCCGTACCGCGGCCAGAATCTGCAGCCCTTCTTCTCCCAGGCCCTGAAAAGTGTAGGGGGAGGTACGGGGCTTGTAGGCGCCGCCGCGGAAGAGCCGCGCCCCGGCCGCCCGCACCGCCGCCGCGATGGCGAAGGCCTGCTCGCGGCTCTCGACCGCGCAGGGCCCGGCAATGATAGCCAGCTCCTCGCCGCCGATGCGCACCCCGTCGCCCAGGTCGACGACGGTGTTTTCTTCCTTCAGCTCCCGGCTGACCAGCTTGTAGGGCTTGGAGACCGGGATGCATTCGGCCACCCCCGCCATGGCTTGCAGCGGGGCCGGGTCCACCGCTCCCAGGTTGCCGGTGATGCCGATGGCGGTGCGGGTGCTCCCCGGGATGGGGTGGGCCCGGTAGCCCAGCTCTTCGATTTTTCGGCACACCGCCCGGATTTCATCCGGGGCCGCGTGCGCCTGCATCATCACCAGCATGGGTACTTCTCCAGCCCCCGAGCACGCCCGGGGGCAAACTGCAGTCTAGTCGTTGCGCCGGCGAAAAATCAAGGCCGGGCGCCCGGCGGTTGTGATTTATTCCCTGCGGGCTCTTCCGGCGGCGGCATCAACACCACTAAGGGGGAATTTCTTGCAGAGTGGACACTGCCCGAGCAGGAGGGGCCGAAGTTTCAGTCCCCAACAGCACTGGTGCGGGATGCCCGGGGATTTCTCTACGTTAGCGACATTGCCAATAACCGCATCTATCTCGCATGTCCGGTTCTTAGAGGAGTCCGGGGAGGGTGACCTCCCCGGACTCACTCGACCCCTCCGAATCGTCGGCGCTCGTTGAGCCGGCTGGTCCATTCGAAGTGAGTCGAGGAGATTCCACCAACGTCCTCAAAAAGGACCCTGGCACTCTCTTCTCGCCGCTGGTTGACGGTGTCGAGCGCTCGGGTCGGACGTGAGGCCGTGTCGATCGGCGATGTCCAATCGGGTTTCCCCGCTCATCACACGGCAGCGACCCTATCTTCGGCCGCGATGGCGCGCACATCTGCCCGAAGTCCCCAGACGTAGAGTCCATCGCCTCCGTCCTCCTTGATAGAGACAAGGACATGGAACCCCTTGTTGGCCTCCGTGGCGGACCAGACCGCCGCCTGCTTTTTCGCGCCGATCTTCCGCCACATGTCCGCCGGGCACGGACGGCGTGGATCGGTGGAAGGGCCCTTCATGTAGCGGCTGGTCCGGAGGAAGGCGACGGGACGTCCGCCGGGGGGATAGTATGGCACCTTGTATGGGGGCCGCTGGATGAGCCACGAGGTGCTGAGCGGGGACTGGGCACTCCGCCCGATCTCGTAAAGCATCATCTCCTTCTTGCCTTCGACGTGCAGCCGGAAGATGGATTCCGGTAGGGCTCCGCCGTCCCAGCTCACGAAGTGGATGATACTGGCGGGAGTGAACTTGCTTCCTCCTAGGATGTCTTCGATCATTTCGTAGATCTTTTTGAGCCCGCCCTTGACGACCGATTTCACCAGGCTCTCGACGCCACTGGAGAGACTGCCGAAGCCGCTGGCGGTGGCGAACGCTCCGGCCGCTTCGCCCGCCTTTTCCGCAAGATCCTCGATGGCGTCCTTGATCTTCTTTTCATTATCATCGAGGAGTTTCTTGATCAGTTTCACTCCGGGGATGTTGTTCACCTCGACGAGGGAGAAATTAAAGACATAGACGCGGAGGCCTACTTCCAGGTTCTCAAAAAAGCCGTCGGGAAGGTCGTCGTTTATAGTGGGGCGGTACCGCGGGGGAACAAGAGTCGCACGCTCGGGGGCGTCGTTCTTGCGAAACCCCTCCTCCACGTCTCCCAGATAGGTGACTTCCGTGGCGATGAGATCGTCGCGATCCCGCACGTTAGTGGCGGGCTCGATCTGCGTGGCGGAGTAGGTGCTCCTGCTTACGATCAGGGGGCGATCGATCGAGGCGACGACCGAGAAGGCGGCCTCCGGCTCGTCCCGGCCTCGCCCCCCTCCGCGATCTCGTTGGTCGATATCGATTGTGGTCGAGAACTGCTGATTGGCCGACGAGAGCTCGTTCTGAATGCTCCCCAACGGATCATCCGAGTTGATGACGCCTGTGGCCGTCAACAACTTGAAGGCCTCGCCCACACGACGCGCCAAGACCGATGTCCCAATCGGAAAGTGACTCGTTAGGAGCCTTTCTCTGAGCCGGTCCAGGCTTCGAGAGGTAAGTTCCATCTCTCCCAGTTCCGCCATGAATCCGTCGAGGTTCTTGACCAGCGTTTCCTCGGCAACGCCGCGCGAGAAATAGGCGAGGTCACTCAGAAACCCGGAAACGAGCTCGTTTACATCCCGGATGCACGAGGCCTGGTCCAGAATGGCCAGGACCGGAGCTTCAAAGACGGATTCGGGTGCGGCCGGCTCGCCTTCGGAGGACTCTTCCGCGCGTTCGGAGCGGCCCGCACCTTCACTGCCCCCTTCACCGAGAACAAGAGAAAGCGCCGAATGCGCCGTTTCCTCGAGTTCCGTCCCCGCGAACTCAAGGCCGTTCTCGAGGGCACGGAGGCCCCTACTGGCAATTTCGTCGCCCGCGCCGCGGAGCGCACTGCTCGTCACTTCCGACAGCTTCGCTTCGAGGGCGACCGACAGGAAGGCCGTTGCAACCGAGCGGGATTCCTTCGTGGGGACCCCAAGACCCCTCAGGTGATCGGCGAACGTGGCGATCCGGAAGGGCGACTTTTCTCCCAGAAAGTTGATGACGGTTAGATCCATGGGAGTCTCCTTTCGACCCTGTTTTCAAGTTCGTTCCCACAGATCCGTGAACCGCGGGAACGGGTCGCTCGATACAAGCTGAAGATGCCCGCGGTTTGTGGCGACGGCAGTCGCTCTTGGATACTGGTGGTGAATCGGTACTCGGGCAGCTCGATCCCGGATCAATGTCGAGTACATCAAGTGACAGGCCTTCCTTTGGTCGAAACATGCGCTCAGTCGACTTTCCGCGGCGCGAAGTCAAAGAACGCGCCACACAATACAGACGGCCGAAAGCCGCAGCAGTTAAGCTCGGCTGTCGCGCTAATCTCCCTCCGCCTTGAAACCGTCCCGCTCGAGGACGATAGGCAGCATTAGCTGGAATTTCCGATTTCAACTTTGCTTATTAAGGCCACGCTGTCAACTGTACCGAAGTACAGCGACTAAAAAGCGAAGGCGGGCAAGCGCTAGGGTTACTTGGCAAGACAAGACTGGAGGTTGTGCATTAGGACATTACCGGCCCGGCCTCTGGGGCTGCTCCTCGGCCGGGGTCTCCGGGGGCGGCGCCAGCGCCATCCTGATGTTCCGCGCGATGCGCCCGACCGGAGTTCTTTGCAAGTTGCACATCACGGCTACGGCCAGGCCCTCGTCGGGCAGGATGGCCAAAAAGGTGGAGGTTCCAGCCTGCCCTCCACCGTGAGTAATCAAGCGCATCCCGTCGTAGTCGCCCACACGCCAGCCCAGGCCGTAGTTGGTCGGCTGGGCGTCGCGGGTGGTCTGCGGCGTCCACATTTGCTCGCGGGTTTGTTGCTCGAGCAGTGCGCCGGTGTTGACCGCCAGGGCAAACCGGGCCAGGTCGATGGCCGAGGCCACCAGCCCGCCGCCGGGCACCTTCATGCTGGTGTCGTGCAGGCTGGCGTTGTAGAGGCCGCCCACTTCCGTGATCCGCCTGGCGGCCTCGGGCAGCTCCGCATAGATTTCCTCGGTTACTCTCTGGTAGCCGCGGGCACGGTTAGGGATGATTACATAAACGTTGTCCGGCCGGGCGGTCTGCATGCCGGCGGGGCCGAAGACATGTTCCTGCATGTACTCCTGGTAGGGTATCCCCGAGGCCCCCTCGATGGCGCAACCCAGGACGCTGTAGCCGTAGGTGCTGTACTGGAACTGCGTTCCTGGCTCGTGCAGCAGCGGCTCGTCCTTGAACAGCTCCAGCGATTCCACCACGCTGAAGTAGTGGTCCTTGCCGGTAGCTTCTTCGCCGCTCTTGTAGTGCCGGATGCCTCCCAGGTGCCCCAGCAGTTGCCGTGCGGTGACCGGCCAGTGCTTTTCCGGAAACGCCGGGCAATACTGCTGGATGGGAGCGTCCAGGTCGAGCTGGCTCTGCTCGGCCAACTGCATCACCGCCGTGGCCGTCATCGGCTTGGCGATGGAAGCGGTGCGATAGAGCGTCTCGGCCCGAGCCGGCACCGAGTTCTCCAGGTCGGCCATCCCGAACCCGTTCGCGTACACCAATTGGTTATCTACCACGATGGCGACCGAGAGGCCGGGAATGCCGTAGCGGCTCATTTCGGTGGAAATGACCGCCTCGATGCGGGCAATGGTCTCCGGCGGCAATTCCGCCCGGGTCTGCGCCGCCGCCGGCAGGGCGAACAAGATAAAGAGAACAAGCGTGAGGCGGGAAAACAACCTGGGCTTCATTCTTTTCCTCCTTGACGGTGCCGGGTTCCACAGGCTCCCTCTCGCGGTGGCCGGAACGGCGCCTTGCGGAGGTAAAGCCCTTCTGCTACCATAACGAATTTAGGATGAGTGGTCGAGGAGTCTGTGAAGCGAAAGGAGAGTAACATCGCCCCTTCGCCCGCCCGGGTCCGGATCGGAATCCATACCTCGATTGCTGGTCGGCTGGAGTTGGCCGCCGAACGCGCCCAAGAGCTGGGCTGCGACGCCTTCCAAATTTTCTCTTCTAACCCCCGCATTTGGGACCCTTCCGGTATCAACGCGGTGGAGGCGGAAGCCTTCCGCCGGCGCCGCTACACCCTGGGGCTCGCCCCCCTGGTCATCCACGACAATTACTTGATCAACCTGGCCTCCGCCCGGCCCGTTGTCCGCTTCCGCTCCATCCAAGCCTTCCGGGCCGAGCTCGAACGGGCCCTGGCGCTGGAAGCCGACTACCTGGTGATGCATCCGGGCAGCGCCGTGGGGCTGAAGCGGCGGCAGGCACTCAGCAATGTCGCCACCGGGCTCCGCCAGGCCGCCCGCGGCTTGTGCCTGAACGGCTTGCCCGATTCGGGCCTGCAGATTCTGCTGGAAAACACCTCGGGGCAGGGAAGCGCCCTGGGGGCCGACCTGGAGGAGTTGGGCGAGCTGCTGCAGGCGGTGCCCGAGCTGAACCTGGGCGTCTGCCTCGATACCGCGCACCTTTTCGCCGCGGGCTACGAGCTGCGGGGGCCCGGAAGCGTGGATGCCACCCTGGCGGCGGTCCACGCCGCGGTCGGGCTCGACCGGGTCAAGGTCATCCATACCAACGACTCCAAGGTAGCCTGCGGCTCGCGGGTCGACCGCCACCAGCACATCGGGAAGGGCAAGATCGGCCTGCGCGCCTTCCGCCAGCTCTTGCGGCACCCCACCCTGGCAGGCAAGACTTTTATCCTGGAGACCCCGCTGGAGCGGAAGGGGGACGACCGGCGCAACCTGCGCACTGTCCGCCGCCTGGTCGGCGGCAATGGCCGAGCCGTTCGGCGCAAGGCGAAACGCCGTGGCTGAGTACGACCACAGCACGATCGAGCCCAAGTGGCAGCGCCTCTGGGAGGAGCGCCGGCTGTTCCACGCCCCCCGCCAGGACCCGCGCCCCAAGTTCTACGTCCTGGAAATGCTCCCCTATCCTTCCGGCGACCTCCACGTGGGACACATGCGGAACTACACCATCGGGGACGCGGTGGCCCGCTACAAATGGATGCGGGGGTTCAACGTCTTTCACCCCATCGGCTGGGACGCCTTCGGCCTGCCGGCGGAGAACGCTGCCATCGTCCGCAAGACCCACCCGCGCACCTGGACGCTCTCAAACATCGCCCGCATGAAGGAGCAGTTGCAGCGCTTCGGCATCAGCTACGACTGGGACTCGGAAGTCAGCACCTGCGAGCCGCAGTACTACCGCTGGAACCAGTGGTTCTTCCTGAAGATGCTGGAGCGGGGCCTGGCCTATCGCAAGAAGAGCCGGGTGAACTGGTGCCCCGAGTGCCAGACCGTGCTGGCCAACGAGCAGGTGAAGGATGCTTGCTGCTGGCGCCACGAAGACACCCCGGTGGAGCAGCGCGAGCTGGAGCAGTGGTTCCTGAAAATCACCGACTACGCCGACGAGTTACTGGACGACCTGGAGAAGCTCTGCGACAACTGGCCCGAGCGCATCCGGGCGATGCAACGCAACTGGATCGGCAAGTCCCAGGGGGCCCGCGTCCAGTGGCAGGTGGCGGGGAGCGACAACACCATCACGACCTTCACCACCCGACTCGACACCGTCTACGGGGCGGTGGCCATCCTGCTGGCGCCCGAGCACCCGCTGGTCGGCGAGCTCATCGCCGGAATCCCCGGCCGGGCCGCCATCGCCCGCCGGGTGGAAGCGCTTCGCCAGCAGACCCAGCGCGCCCAACTGCTGGGGGAGGTGGAAAAGGAAGGCATCTTCACCGGACGCTTCGCGGTCAACCCTCTCTCCGGCGAGCAGGCGCCCATTTGGGTAAGCAACCTGGTCCTGATGGAGTACGGCGCCGGGGCGGTGCAGGCGGTGCCCGCCCACGACCAGCGCGACTTCGAATTCGCCAACAAGTATCACCTCCCCTTCAAGGTGGTGGTGCAGCCCACCGACGGCAAGTCCCTGACTCCCTCCTCGATGGTTGAAGCCTATACCGGGCACGGCCGGCTGGTGGACTCCGGCCCCTACAGCCAAATGCCGTCGGAAGAAGCGCAGGCAAAGATGACTGACGACCTCATCGCCCAGGGGAGGGCCGAGCGCGCCACGCTCTACCGCATCAAGGATTGGGGCATCTCCCGCCAGCGCTACTGGGGCACGCCCATCCCCGTCGTCTACTGCGACGACTGTGGCATCGTGCCGGTGCCGGAAGACGAACTGCCCGTAGTGCTGCCTCTGGAGGTTGAAGTTACCGGCATGGGGTTGTCGCCGCTGGTGAACGTGCCCGAGTTCCTCCATGCCCGGTGCGGGAAGTGCGGCGGCCCCGCCCGCCGCGAGACCGACACCATGGACACCTTCGTCGATTCCTCCTGGTATTTCTACCGCTACCTGACCCCGCGCGAAGACCGGGCCCCGTTTGACCGGGAGGTCATCCGGCGCTGGTTTCCCATCGACCAGTACATCGGCGGGGCCGAGCACGCCACCCTCCACCTCATCTACTGCCGCTTCTGGACCAAGGTGATGCGCGACCTCGGCCTGGTGGACCACGACGTCCCCGTCGCTCGGCTGTTCAACCAGGGCCTGGTCGTCCACCAGGGGGCGCGGATGTCGAAGTCGCGGGGCAACGTGGTTCCCCCGGACGAGATGGTGGAAAAATACGGCGCTGACACCGTGCGGCTCTTCGAGCTGTTCGCGGCCCCGCCGGAGAAGGACATGGAGTGGAACCAGGCCGGGCTGGAAGGCTGCTACCGCTTCCTGCAGCGGCTCTACCGCCTCGTCTCCAAGCACGGCTCCCGGCTGCGCGAAGTCGCCCCGGCCGCCTCGGCCAACCCGCGGCCGACGCCCGGCGAGCGCAAGCAGGAGCTGAACGTGGACGAGCGCGACCTGCTGCGCAAGACCCACCAGACCATCCGCCGGGTCAGCACCGACTTCGAGACCCGCTGGCACTTCAATACCTCCATTGCGGCTATCATGGAGCTGGTCAACGAGCTCTACGTCTTGGAGCCGCTGGAGGAGACGGTCTCGCCGCCCGTCCTGACGGAAGCCCTGACGATGGCCGTGCTGCTCACCTCGCCCTACGCCCCCCACCTGGCCGAAGAGCTCTGGGAGCAGCTCGGCAATCCCCGCTCCGTGCTGGAGACCCCCTGGCCGCAGGCTGACCCTGAGTTGGCCAAGGAGGAAGAATACGAGATTGTCATCCAGGTGAACGGCCGGGTGCGCAGCCGCATGCGGGTGAGCGAAGAGCTGGGCGAGAACGAACTGCTCCAGCAGGCCCTGGCCGACCCGCGGGTGGCGGCCATGGTCAACGGGCGCCGCATCGTCAAGACTGTCGTGGTTCCCGGCAAGCTCATCAACATCGTGCTGGCTTCCTAGGGTCGAAGCGATGACCAACGCTTTGTACGACTCGCCCGCTCCAGACCCGGCCCAGAGCGCTTGCCTATGACCCGGAAGAGCAAACCCGAAGCCCCCGAAGCCGGCGGCATCGTCGTGCTCGACTTCGGTTCCCAGTACACCCAGCTCATCGCCCGCCGCATCCGCGACCACAACGTGTTCTCCGTCATCGTCCCCTGTGGCACGCCGCCCGCGGAGATCGAGGCCTTGCAGCCCGCCGGCCTGGTGCTCTCCGGCGGCCCCTCCTCCGTCTACGACCCCGACGCGCCCCAATGCGACCCCAGGGTGCTGGAGCTGGGCAAACCGGTCCTGGGCATTTGTTACGGGCTGCAATGGATTGCGCATCAACTCGGGGGCAAGGTGGAGCGCGCCGCCCGCCGGGAGTACGGCCCGGCCGACCTCAAAGTAGAGAACCATTCCCAGCTCTTCGCCGGCCTGCCCCGGCGGCTCAAGATCTGGAACAGCCACGGCGACCACATCGTCTCGCTGCCGCCGGGCTTCCGCACCGTGGGGACCACCGCCAACGCGGTGGCCGCCGCCGAGAATGCCGAGCGGCGAATCTACGCCGTGCAGTTCCACCCCGAGGTGCGCCACACCGAGTGCGGCGACGACCTGCTGCGCAACTTCGTCTTCAACATCTGCCGCGCCCAGCCGACCTGGAACCCGCGCTCTTTCATCGAGAAGACCGTGGAAAACATTCGCCGGCGGGTTGGAGCAGGCAAACGCGCCCTCTGTGCCCTCAGCGGCGGAGTGGATTCGACCGTGGCCGCTACGCTCGTCCACCGCGCCCTCGGCGACCGCCTGTTCTGCCTCTTCGTGGATAACGGCCTGCTGCGGAAAAACGAGTTTCCCCTCACCCTCGCCCTGTTGCACGAGCGCCTGAAGCTGAATGTGGTGGGGGTCGAAGCCGCCGGGCGCTTCCTGGAAGCCCTGCGCGGGGTGACCGACCCGGAAGAAAAGCGCCGGCGCATCGGCGCCCTCTTCATCCGCATCTTCGAGGAGGAAGCCGGAAAGCTGGGCGGGGTGGAGTACTTGGTACAAGGTACGCTGTACCCGGACGTCATCGAGTCCGTCTCCGTGCGCGGCCCCTCGGCCACCATCAAGACCCACCACAACGTGGGCGGCCTCCCCACCGACATCCAATTCCGCCTCCTCGAGCCTCTGCGCGAGCTTTTCAAGGATGAAGTGCGCCGCATCGGGCGCGAACTGGCCCTCCCCGACGAAGTGCTGCAACGCCAGCCCTTTCCGGGGCCGGGGCTGGCGGTGCGCTGCCTGGGCGAGGTCACCCCCGAGCGCCTGGAGACCCTGCGGGCGGCGGACGAAATCGTCGACCAGGAAGTGCGTCGCGCCGGGCTCTACCACAAGCTCTGGCAGGCCTTCGCCGTGCTCCTCCCCGTGCGCACCGTGGGGGTGATGGGCGACCAGCGCAGCTACGCCAACGTGCTGGCCGTGCGCGCGGTTGAATCCGAAGACGGGATGACGGCCGACTGGGCCCGCCTCCCCGCCGAGCTCTTGGAGCGCCTGGCCGCCCGCATCGTAAATGAAGTTCCCGGGATCAACCGGGTGGTGTACGATGTCAGTTCCAAGCCCCCGAGCACCATCGAGTGGGAATAGCGCCCTGGCGGGCGGGGTGAGAGAATCGGTGTAACCTGCGATGGAAGCCCTGCGTCCTACAGCAGTAAGATGGGAGTCGGAGGCCACGGCCGAGAGGCAGGGCCCGCCGGCCGAAACGCGGGCCCGGAGCCAGGAAGCGCAGGCGGAAGAGCGCGACCTGATCGTGCGCGCCCAGCGGGGCGACCAGGAGGCCTTTGCTGCTCTCTTGCGCCTCCACCGGCGACGCGTCTTCGCTCTAATCGGCCACCTGGTGCGCCAGCCAGCCGACATCGAAGACCTGGCCCAGCAGGTCTTCCTCAAGGTTTACCGCGCGCTGGGCCGCTTCAACTTCCAGGCTTCGTTCTCCACCTGGCTGCACCGGATCGTAATCAACGAATGTTACGACCACCTGCGGCGGCAGCGAGCCCGGAAGTCCTCGGCGGGAAACGAAGTGGCCGTGGAAGACCTGGCCGAGCTCGAGCGCCTGGGCGCCGCCGGGCATTCGCCCCGGCCGGTGGATGCGGCCCGCCGGGTGGAGCTCCGCCAGACCGTCGAGCAATTGTTCGCTCGCCTCCCGGCCGCTGACCGCCTGTTGCTGGCCTTGAGGGAGCTCGAAGGGTTGTCCATGGAAGAAATCGCCCGGGTTCTGGGGGTGAAGGAAAACACGGTGAAGGTGCGATTGTTCCGTGCCCGCAAGCGCCTGGTGGAAATCCACCGTCGCCTCCAGCTCCGGGATCGGGCGAGAAAACGGGGGGCGCTATGACCTGCAAGCAGGTCGAGAAAGATTGGGAGGAGTGGCTGGCCGGCTCGGCCCCACCCGAATTCGGCCGCCATCTGGAGACCTGCCCGCGCTGCCGCCAGCAGGCCGCCGAGCTGGCCCGCACCTCCGATTGGCTGGCCCTGCTGCAGCGGGAGCCGCCGGAGCCGGGCCCGGCCTTCTGGGCGCAACTCCGCCAGCGGCTGGAGGAGAGCGACCCCGCTGCCGAGTTCTGGACGGCGCTGGGTTGGGTAGCGGCCCGGACGGCGCTGGCGTTGGGCTTCCTGGTGGTGCTGCTGGGCCTGGCGGTGATGATCGAATCGCCCCGGCCCGTGGTGGCCGAGTTTGACGCCCCGCAGGCCTATGTCGCCGAGGGCACCGCGGCCATCGCGGTGGCCGAAGGCCAGCCCAACCGCGACCAGGTAGTGCTCACCCTGGTCGCCTACACGGAGCCGCAGCAGTGATGGGCAGCCGCCGGGCCGTCGTCTATTTGCTGCTGGTGTTCCTCTTGGGGTTTGCCGGCGGCGGGCTGGCCAGCTACTGGGCAGCGAAGGCCGGTTGGTTCCATCGCTTCGGCGCGGGAGGCGAGCGAGGCCCGCTGAAGTGGCTCACCCGGGAGCTTGATCTCACCCCCGAACAGCAAGAGCAGCTCAAGCCCATCCTGGACAAGACCGGCCAAGAGTATTTCCTCCTCTACGAAAAGGTGCGCCCCGAATTCGAGCAAGTTCGCCAGCAGACCCGCGAGAAGATCCGCGCCCTTTTGACCCCGGAGCAGCGGGCCCGCTTCGAGGAACTCGTCCGGGAAATGGAAGAAAAAGAAGCCGAGGCCCGGCGGAAGTACGGCCAGCCCGAGGAAGAGGAAACTCCGGAGGCGGAAGGTTCCGAAGAAGAGAACCCCGAAGAAGCCCGCTAGCGGGTTTGCCCCTCCTGACCCGGTCCGTTGCCTTCCTGGATCATTTGGACGTACTCATCGAGCAGGGAAGTCAGGGTAGAGGCACCCACACGAAACGACGAAGCCGTTTGAACTGAGAAACCCGTTTCACTCCTCCAGCCGCTCTAGCGCCCTCTTCGCCAACCCTTCCCTTATGTGCCAGCTCCGGGCGGAGATGGCGAAGCAAGTTTCGCCTTTGCGTACGTACAGCCCCCCCTTGGAGTCGTCGATAGCTTCGTCGCCGAACTCTTGGAGCTGCGAGCCTTGAGGGTTCCCGAATCGGGCGAGGCTGTCGCACTTCCCTTTACTAACAGTCACCCGCACGACCCCGAGGGTCTCGCCAGGGATCTTCATCACGGCGCCCGGAGTGCCAGGAGGGCCGGGAAGCCGAAGCTGCCGTTCCTCACCTTGCTCTGTGTATGGGTAAGTGCACACCCGACCCTCTGGGATGCCAGCCCCCACGTATTGGCCTAGCGCGGCTTCCACGTCTGCTTGGGTCACCAGTTCGCAGGGATCCGGCGCCCGGCCGAGACTAGGGATCATACCTCCCCACCAGCGGAAATGGCTGCCCACGAAGTAAATGACCACCCCAGTGACTACTATGAATAGCAACTTTTTCATTTTGACCCTCCAACCTGAAGGTCCACCCTCAAAGAGATCTTAGTCGGAATTTCCGATATTGACTCCTTCCCTGATCGCAAACTACACACCTGCGCCCCCCGCTGTCAAGCTACACCGATTGCCGCAGCAGGTCAGCCAGCGAGAACTGCGTGTTGCGTCCCGTGCGCGAATCCACGAGATGCTCACCGAGCAAGCCATTCAAACCGAACCGTTCGTCCAGCTCCCGCACCAGGATCAGGCCGCCATCGGAAGTCACCCGCGACCCTTGAAAATCCACGCGCAAAAGCCGGTTGAAGGAGGGTTGAAAGGGCTGATTTTGGCTCTCACCCTGTGGGTGTCCACCTCCGGAAGGCTTCCCTGTGCTTGGTTCGCGCGTGAACACAGCCGATCAATGTTCTTCTACAGCATTCTCGCCCATTTTCAAATCGGAAATCCGGGATTGATACTTGGAGGGTCACTGGAAGATATAGCTGCCGTAGCTCATGACCACGCGAAAAGTATTTTGGGTCTGGGAAACGGGGCAAACGACGGTCGTCTCCGCCCAGGTGGTGGCCAGCAGGGAGCCGACCAGCGCCAGCGGGGCCACGAGCAGGAGCAGCCGAAGGGTTCGGCTTTTCATGGAGGGCCTTCGCCTTCAGAAGGGGACGTCTTCGTCGGTGATGGTGGGCGCGGTCGCTTCCGGGGGCTCGGGGCCTTCGGCCTCCATCTCCAGTCCCGGCTCGCCCTTGGGGGTCAGGATGCGCATGCGGAAGGCCACAATCTCCGTGGTGCGACGCTTGTTGCCTTCGCGGTCGTTCCAGTCGCGAGTCCGCAGTTGACCCTCGATATAGGCAAGGCTGCCCTTTTTCAGCAGTTGCGAGCATTGTTCGGCCAGCTTCGCCCAGGCGACAACCCGGTGCCATTCAGTGCGCTTTTGACGCTCCCCCTCTTTGTCGCGGAAGACTTCGTCGGTGGCCAGGCTGAAGTTGCACACGGCGGTGCCGCTACCGGTGTAGCGCATCTCCGGGTCGCGGCCCAGCCGCCCGATCAGGATCACCTTGTTGACCATGGCTCTCCTCGGCGCCCCCTCCGGGCTCGGCCTAGGGCGACACCGCCTCCCCTAGCCGCCGCAACCGCTCCCGCGCCAGCCGGGCTTCCTGGGAGCGGGGGTATTTCTCGATTAGCATTTGCAGGGCTTCAATCCCGGCCTCCCGCTCCCCCAGCTCCAGCAGGGCATAGCCTTTCTTCAGGTGCGCCGTCGGGAGTTTATGGCTGGCCGGGTAGTCCGCCATCACCTTCTCGTACTCCGTGATGGCGCCGGGGAAGTCCCCTTGCCGGTACCGGATCTCGCCCAAGTAAAACCGCGCGCTGCCCGCCAGCTCGCTCCGGCCATAGTAGTTCAAATACTCCTCGAATTGCTGCTGGGCCAGCTCGTATTTTCCGCTGGTGAAGTCTCGCAGGGCATTGTCGTAGAGCGTCTGGGCGGAGGGGGGTGGGGGCGAGAC
>JALLOH010000439.1 GCA_027717655.1 Acidobacteriia bacterium AH_259_A11_L15 | reverse complement strand
TTTTCCTGCGCAAGGTGGAGCCGGGGAGCGCCGACAAGAGCTACGGCATCGATGTGGCCAAGCTCGCCGGGCTGCCTCTGGAGGTAATCGAGCGGGCGCGGCAGGTCCTGGCGCGGCACGAGCAGAAGGAAAAACGAGTAAAGGAAGAACTCTCGCCCGGCGCGCGCCAGGCCAAGCAACTGGCGCTGCTCACCCCGCTCGACCACAAGATCGTCGAGGCCCTGCGCCGGGTGGACCTCGACCAGCTGCGGCCGCTCGATGCGCTGAACCTGCTGGCCGAGCTCAAGAAACAACTGGGCTGAGGGGATGCGCGTCATCGGATTGATGTCCGGGACCTCGGCCGACGGCATCGACGTCGCCTTCACCCGCATTACCGGCCGCGGCGGGAATCTCAAAGCCCGGTTGGATAATTTCTGTACGATTCCCTACCCCGCCCGGGTGCGCCGCGCCGTCCTGCGG
>JALLOH010000438.1 GCA_027717655.1 Acidobacteriia bacterium AH_259_A11_L15 | reverse complement strand
CTCCACGAACAGCACCACCGGCCCGCCCAGCTCCGCCAGCATCCCGGGGGTGCAGTAGCCGCACTGGAGGCCGTGGTGCTGGATGAAAGCCTCCTGCAGGGGATGCAGGCGGCCGTTGGGGGCGAGTCCTTCGACCGTGAGCACTTCACCCTGGTCGGCCTGGACAGCGAATACGGTGCAAGACTTGACGCTGCGGCCGTTCAAGAGCACCGTGCAAGCACCGCAGTAAGTGGTTTCGCAGCCGATGTGAGTCCCGGTGAGGTTGAGCTCGTAGCGCAAGAGGTCCACCAGCAGCAGGCGGGGCTCGACCTCGAGCGAGCGCTTCTCGCCGTTCACAGTCACCGTGATGGGGACGCGAGCGATTTCTTCAGGCATAGAGGTGGCTCCCCTCCACCGGCTGGCCGCGGGCGCGGCGCCAAGCGATGTCGAGGGCGCGCTTGACCAGCTCCGCGGCGTACAAG
>JALLOH010000437.1 GCA_027717655.1 Acidobacteriia bacterium AH_259_A11_L15 | reverse complement strand
ACATACACCTTTTAGGTATACACCAAACAAGTATATAGTAAGCCTCTGGCGGCATGATTGGCAAGTCTTTTTTTGCCGCCCTTCCCCGCCAGGGCCGCCACCGCCCGCAAGGAAGGTACCCATGAACCGGTCAGCCGAGAACGGGTTCCCAGTGAGGAGAGTCAACAAGCTAGGACAGACCGCAGCCGCCAAGAGAACGCCGCGGGAGAACAAGAGAGGGCGACGGACGCGGGTGGAGTGCTGGGCGGAGGCGGACGCGACGTTGGCGGAGTTGGGGCGAGTCGCAATGCGGCAGGAAGGGATCGAACAGGAACGGCAGGCGGTGGTGGCCCGAGCGGAGGCGGCGGCCAGCCGGGCCAGCCGGGGGCTGGAGGAGCAGCGGCAGGCGCTGGAGGCGGAGCTGGAAGGATTCTGCCGCCGGCACGGCCCCGAATTGGCGCGGTTGAACGGCCACTCCCGGAG
>JALLOH010000436.1 GCA_027717655.1 Acidobacteriia bacterium AH_259_A11_L15 | reverse complement strand
GTGCCAGCATCTGGACGCGAACGGGCGTCGCTGCCCCAAGGAAGCCGACGACGGAAGGGCCTTTTGTCTCTGGCACGAGCCGGGCAGCCCCATCCACCCGTCCCTGCTGGGAAGAAGCCTGCGGCGATGGGCCTATCGGCTGGCGGCACTGCTGCTGCTGACAATCTTCTTGATTCCCCTACTGGTGCAGGCCTACCGGATAGTGCGGGCGCTCATCCGCTAGTCTCGACGATATCTTCGCCGCCATCTAGCCCGATCACGTTCCCCGTCATCCAGTAGGTGTTGGGATGAATCAGCACGCCGACGGCCGCGGCCACGTCGGCGGGCACGGTCAGGCGCTTGTGCGGGTTTTTGCGGCGCGCTCCTTCAAGGAGCACCTCGTTGCCGGGAATCTTGCGCAGGGCAGGCGTGTCGGTGACCCCGGCGCGGACCGCATTGACGGTGATGCCCTTGGGGGCCAACTC
>JALLOH010000435.1 GCA_027717655.1 Acidobacteriia bacterium AH_259_A11_L15 | reverse complement strand
CCTTCGACCTTGCTCAGGACAAGTGCGCTCGCTCCCTTCGACCGCCTGCGCGACCAGTTGCCGCTGCCCTGGCTGCACATCGCCGAAGTGGTGGCCGAAGAAGCTGCGCGGCAAGGCTACAAACGGCTGGGCATCCTGGGCACGAAGTACCTGATGGAAGGGCCGGTCTACCCGCAGGCGCTGAAGAAATTCAGCATCGCCAGCGACATCCCCCAGTCCGCCGACCGCGAGCGAATCAACACCATCATCTTCAAGGAATTAGTCAACGGGGTCTTCCAGGAGGAGTCGCGGCTCACCTTCAACCAGGTGATGGAGAAGCTGAAGGGGCGCGGCTGCGACGCCGCCGCCTTGGCCTGCACCGAGATTCCCTTGATCGTCCGCCCGGACGACGCCCCGCTGCCCACGCTCGACTCCACTCGCCTGCTCGCCCGCGCCGCCCTCCGCCGCGCCCAGTCGGCCTAGTGGCG
>JALLOH010000434.1 GCA_027717655.1 Acidobacteriia bacterium AH_259_A11_L15 | reverse complement strand
CGTCCACCCGGCCCAGTCCCAGGTAAGCCCGGCCCAGCTCAAAGTGCCCGCGCCAGTTCTTCGGACGCAGCAAAACGGCGTCCTGCAAATGCTCCAGGGCTTCCTGAAACTGATTCCTGCCGTTCAGGATATGGCCCAGCAGGATGCGGGGCGGGGCGGTACTGGGGTTGATTTCTATGGCCTTCTCGCAGGCGGCCCGCGACTCCGCCGGCTCGTTCAACCGCAAATGCGCCAGCCCCTTGACATACCAGGCGGTGACGTAAGCCGGGTAAATCTCCACCGCTTTGTAAAAATGCTCCTGGGCGTCGCGCAGCTGGCCCTGGTCGGCCCGGGCCACGCCCTTCTCGTACTCCTGCTGGGCTTCTTTCGGCACCAGGTGGTCGGCCACGTCCAACGGTTCCAGCAGCAGCGGATCGGACGCCCGCGGCTTGGGCTCCAGCTGCAGGGAGACGCCGCTGACGGGGACGTCCG
>JALLOH010000433.1 GCA_027717655.1 Acidobacteriia bacterium AH_259_A11_L15 | reverse complement strand
CTCCTTCGCCCTGGTCCTGCTGCTGCTCTACGCCACCGTCTACCTGCTGACCAGGGGCGTGGGGGCCTGGGGGTTGAACATCCCAGTGGCCTGGGGATTCGCCATCGTCAACTTCGTCTGGTGGATCGGGATCGGGCACGCGGGGACCTTGATTTCCGCCATCCTGCTCTTGATGCGGCAGCAGTGGCGCACCTCGATCAACCGCTTCGCCGAGGCCATGACCCTGTTCGCGGTGGCCTGCGCGGGCATCTTCCCGCTGCTGCACCTGGGCCGGCCGTGGTTTTTCTATTGGCTGGTTCCCTACCCGAACACCATGGGGCTGTGGCCGCAGTTCCGCAGCCCGCTGGTGTGGGACGTCTTCGCGGTGAGCACCTACGGCATCGTGTCGTTGCTGTTCTGGTACACGGGGCTGCTGCCCGACCTGGTCTTTGCCCACGATGGGGATGTTGTTTTCCGCCTGGCAGGCGATGACGC
>JALLOH010000432.1 GCA_027717655.1 Acidobacteriia bacterium AH_259_A11_L15 | reverse complement strand
ACAAGGACGTGGACGCGGTCATCGACGTCGTCCACCAGGCCGGCATCGCCCGCAAAGTCGCAAGATTGCGCCCCATGGGCGTCATCAAAGGCTAGCCCCGCACAAAGAGAACCCCCTTGCCGGTAACTGCTTATCTTGACCAAAACATAATCATAGACCTCAAGGATAAGAAGCGCCCCGAAGACAATAAAGCGCTGGATGTGCTCACTGCACATGGGCAGGTCAAATGTGTCCTGTCTCCCTGGCATTGGGTAGAAGCTTCGCGAGCCTGTGATCGCGGTACAGCCCAGTTCACCGCCCAGTTCTTCGACTCTCTACAAGCCCTTTGGCTTCGTGAACGAATTGACCTAGAGACACGCGAGATACAAGCGTTCTTAGACGGCAGGGCAGGCGACGTTTCGGCGATCGAGCCCATAGTTACCACGGTTGGCGAAGTTGTGCGCGGGATTCGCGGCTTCCAAGGCCATCTAGTAG
>JALLOH010000431.1 GCA_027717655.1 Acidobacteriia bacterium AH_259_A11_L15 | reverse complement strand
CTTCCCTTCTCCCCGATTCATATCCCCTCCCTTCATTTACTGCATTGGCCGGGCTTCTACTCTCTAGGCTGGTATCTCACTCTTATCTCGGCCTCCCGCAAGAATTCACCCTTGACAATCCCGAATTCTAAAACTGTCTCGGCCGGCACTGGCTGGCTGGAGTGGATAATGAACTCGATCCTCTTGTCCGTTGGAGTCCCTGCCAGGCTCAAACTAAGCCCTGTAAGTTCCTCATTCAGGAGGGTAATGGTCGCTCCGGCCAGATACCGCCCAATGATCGCTGCTCGAACCTCCGGCTCCGGGTCCCTAAACTTCTCCATCGCTCCCGGTCCGATAACTACCGCGGTTGGCGCCGGCGCTATGTCCTCTAGCTCCGCTATGAAATTCCCGTCCAAAATGACCGAAAGTTTCCGAAGGTCCATTTCCTCCCAAAGCTGGGTAGGCTCCTTCCAAAACTTTTTCCTCTGCTGTTTGTTC
>JALLOH010000430.1 GCA_027717655.1 Acidobacteriia bacterium AH_259_A11_L15 | reverse complement strand
GATTTACACCTCGGGAACCACGGGGACGCCGAAAGGGGCGCTGCTGACGCAGGGCAACTTCGGATCGAACGTTCAGAGTTGTCTGGGGCTGCTGGGGTATACGTCGGACGACCTGGCGATGTCGTTGCTTCCCCTGTGCCACATCTTCGAGCGCACCAACGCATACGTGTATCTCTCCCAGGGTGTCGCGGTGGCCTACGCGGAAGGGTTCGAGAAGATCACCGACAATTTGCGCGAAATGCGGCCGACGGTGATGGCGGTGGTGCCGCGCTTCTTCGAGAAATTCTATGCCCGCTTGATGGAGGTGGTGAAGAGCTCCCCGGCGCCAAGGCGGAAGTTGTTCGAGTGGGCGGTGCAGGTGGGCCGCGAGGCGCTGCCGTGTCGCTTGGCCGGGAAGCCGCTACCGGCTGGTCTGGCGGTGCGCTACCGGCTGGCTGACTTCTTCATCTACCGCAAGGTACGGGAGCGGCTGGGGGG
>JALLOH010000042.1 GCA_027717655.1 Acidobacteriia bacterium AH_259_A11_L15 | reverse complement strand
ACCCCGAACTGCCCGAACTGCGCTTCCCCCGCGGCTACCTGCGCTGGTCCTACTCCGCCACCGTCCGCGAGGCCCAGGGAATCTTTATGATGGGCTTTATCGAGTAGCCTCTCTAGTGTTCCGTCCAGCCCGACTGTGCTAGAATTTTTTGCCCGTCGGCGGCTAGCTCAATTGGGAGAGCGCCGCGTTCGCAACGCGGAGGTTGTCCCGACTCGTCGGGATGCCGTCCTTCCACCTTCCTGCATGTTCACGGTTTACATTCTGCAGAGTGAACAGACTGCCCGCTACTACGTCGGACAAACCAACAATCTCCAAAAGAGACTTTTCTACCCCAATAGTGGCCGCACCAAATCTGGTCGAAATCGAGGGCCGTGGCGTGTTGTCCACACCGAGGCCTTCTCCACGAGGCAGGAAGCAATTCGTAGAGAAAAGGAAATCAAGGGCTGGAAGAATCGCAATGCCATAGAAAAACTAGTACGGGCACGCGGAAGCTGACGCCAGCGAAGTTTGCCAAAATGAGGAAACCTCTCTAAAATGACCTCCGTGGGCGGCTAGCTCAATTGGGAGAGCGCCGCGTTCGCAACGCGGAGGTTGCCGGTTCGATCCCGGTGCCGTCCACCAAACTCCTTACGCACGATCTAAGCGCCCTGCGACTTCAGCAAGAACTTCCGCCAATCGCGCGCCGTCGGGCGCCGAACCTTGTGCGAAGTCGCGGCCGCCGCCGCCTTTGCCCCCGACCTTCGCCAGCGTCTCCCGGAGCAGCGCGTTCATATCGGCGTCCAGCCCTGCGCTCTGAGCAAAGACCACCGCCGCCGGCTTCCCCTGGTTGGCCAGCAGAACCTGCACGCCCGGCTCCCGCACCAGGCGGGACGCCAGCAGCCGCAGGTAACTCGCGTCCGCCTCCGGAAGCACCTTCACCAGCAAGCGACGCTCGCCCACCGGCCTCGCTTCCCCCAACAACGCGCGGGCTTCGTGCTCGGCCAGGCGTTCCAGCAGGCGGCTGAGGGCCTTCTCCCCCGCCCGCCGCTCTTCCATCTGCTTGCGCAGGACGTTCGGGAGCTCCTCCGGGCCGGTGGTCAGCAGCTGTGCCGCCTCCTGCAGAGAGCGGTGGTCGGCCCGCGCGACCCGGAGCGCCCGACCCCCGCAGACGAACTCCACCCGCACCTGCTGCTTCAGCTTCTCCACCCCGCGCAGCAGCACCAGGCCGACCTGGCCGGTGCGGGCCACGTGCGTGCCCCCGCAAGGGCAGCGGTCGAAGTCTTCGATTTCGATCAACCGTAGCTCGCCTTCCCGCTCCACCGCTCGCCGCGTCCCTTCTTTCTCCGCCTGGCCAGCCTCCGCGAAGCGGATCTGGACAGGCCGGTCTTCGAAGACCACCTGGTTCGTCAATTCCTCCGCCGCCTGGAGTTGGCGCGAGCTGAGCGAGCGCGTCTCCAGGTCAAGGGTGCAGATTTCCCGCCCCAGGTGGAACGACACCGTGGGCAGGTGGAACAGGCGCACGAAAGCCGCCGACAGCAAGTGTTGCCCGGTGTGCTGCTGCATGTGGTCGAACCGCCGCCCCCAGTCGATCCGGCCCCGAACCTTCTCGTTGGCCGGGGCGCGCTGGAGCACGTGCACGATGTCGCCCCCCTCGCTCTCCCGCACCTCCTCCACCGGCAGGTCATCGAGCGTGCCCAGGTCGTGCGGCTGCCCGCCCGAGGTGGGATAGAACGCCGTCCGGTCCAGCACCACCTCCGCCCGGCCACCCTCCCCGGACCCGACCCGCACCACGCGCGCCTCGAACTCCTGGTAGGTGGCTGCGGCGGCTCCGCTTTCGACGAAGCGCTCGATGTCCATGAAGCCGAGGCCGCTGAGCTCGGCGGGGAAGCGGCTGCGGATCTGTCGGAAGACGGGGTTGTTGCGCAGGGAAGGTCCCTGGCCGTGGCGCTCCAGGGTGCCCCGCAGCTCGTCCACATCCGAGCTGAGGAGGAGCCAGTCCGGCGTCAGGGCCACTACCAGGGCGGTTTCGGCGAGCGCGGCCAAATCCTTCTTCTCTCCAGGCAGGGCTGAAAAGCGGAACCAAACGACGGCTTCCTGCTCCGAGCTTTCGGGAAGGAGCTCCTCGACCTGGATGAAGGAACTGACCATAGGCAGGAGGTTCTGCAGGGCGGTGAGGACGCGTTCGCGGTCGCGCAGGCGGATGATGTTGACCGAGCCCATCGTGGTCTGTTCGCCGCGAACGACGGGATAGGAGACCTGAGCGAACTCGTCTCCCCAGGCGGCCGCCAGCTCCCCGATGGGCATTCCCAGGAGACCTTCAACCATCCCCTCGAAGATGGGGATGACGTGAGCGCGGTCGGGCGGCACCAGGAGGTGCACGGCGCTCTGGAGGGAATTCCAGGTGGCGGTCAGGTTCCAGCGCTCGACCGTGTAGCTGAAGGCGTCCTCCGGCGCGAAATCCAGCGAAGAGAAGTCGGGCACGGAAGTGCCCAGGATGGTTTCGTCTTCCGGGTGCGGCTCGGTTTGAATCAGGGCCATTTGGTAGCGGACGTACTCGGGCTCAAAGCCGAAGCTGAAGTGGACCAAGCTCCAGCGGTCGAGGCCCAAGGCTTCCACGACCTGGGCGGGGGTGACGGGCTGTCCCGGCAGGACGGGGATGGATTCCATCAATCGCACGAAGGCGACGACGTTGAAGAAGAATTCCAGTTGCGCGTTCTGGTCGCGGAACTCAGCGGCGCGCTGATAGCCAGGAGTGTCTTGCAGGGATTCCTCGGGTGCTGCCCAGAGGGTGCGGATCCAAGCCTCGGTGAGTTCCTTCTGGCTCCCCCCAACCAGCCACTGGCCGACCTGGGCCAAGTACACCTGAGGTTTTCCGGAAGCACCCAGATGTTCCTCAACAATGATTCCTTCCAGTTCGTACTCTCGTACTTCCCCCTTGGGTTCTGCCGCTTCGGCCCGCAGCTCCTGGAGCAGCTCTTCCTTGCCCGTGGTGTCGTAGAGGAAAAGGACGACCGGGACGGGCTCAGGGATCTTGGGCGCCTCGGGCTCTTCCCCGGAGGCGGCCGGTTCCTCGGGGGCGGCGGGGGGCAGGAGGACGACCGCCAGCAGTCCGGGGTTGGTGAAGAGGGAAAGTATCCTGCGGACTTTGGGGTCATCGAGGGGATTTTTAAATTCGCCGGTGGCTTTGGGGGTTGCCTGGGGACCGGATTCCTCCGTTTGCCCCGATGGAGTTTCCTGCTCGGGCGGCTGTTCTTCCCCTTGCGGCTGGGGCCGGCGCCGGGCCTTCTCGTACTCTTCCAGGCGCTGGAGGTAATCAACGATGGCCTCCCAGTTCTGCTTCATCTCCGGTGAGTCAATCAGACGAAGCAGGGGATTGGTGGCGCGGAGGTGCTCAAAGTCGTCCAGGTTCTTCCAGCTTATGTAGAAGACGGTGTCTGCGGGCAGGCGACCGGCGTAGTCGTCGACGCTCAACTCTTGCTGGGCGGGAAGTGGAAGCACCGCCAAGGCAAGCAAGAAAAAGGTAGGACACAGGACTGTACGAATTGCTTTCATGCCGACCCCCCAAGTAGATCCTTGCGGGAACAATATGCTCGGGTTTGGGTAGCTGTCAAGCCCGGCTGGTGGAGTCCGGTTGGCTGGCGGAGCTACTAGTTCTGATTCTGCCGTTGGCGCTGGCGAACGATGACCCGGCGGGCGTTCTCGCGCAGAGCCTTGGCCTGGGGAAGGAGCTCGATGGCGCGGAGGACCTGAGGGTCGCCCAGGCTGGCGACGCGGCGGCCCTGGTCGAGGCCGAAGGCGGAGATGGAGATTTCTTTCTTGATCCGCCACTGGAGCCAGTCCCGGTTCTCCTGGATGTCGATCTCGGTGAAGCGGACGTTGCGCTCCGTCAAGTACCGGCGGAACTCGTTGAGCACCGACTCATCCAGCTGAAAGTCTTCGGTGATGTTGGGGTGGTTGGCGATGTAGCGCTTGGCGAAGTCGCCGATGCCCACTTCCCAGGGATAGATGATCACCTTGTTGACCAGGGTTTCCTGGAAGTCATTCAGCTCCGGGGTGGGGACCTCGACGTCGGGGGTGATGCCTCCGCCGCCATAGACGGTTCGGCCACTGTCGGTGGTGTAGATCTCCTGGCGCTGGTTTTCGTCCGAGTTCTGGCCGGTGTAGTACTCATAGAGGGTGAGGGAAGTGAAATCGCGCTGGATGAGGCGCCCGCTGGGGGTGTAGTAGCGGGCGGTGGTCAGGGCCAGCCCGGTGTTGTGGCTGAGGGGGTAGACGGTCTGCACCAAGCCCTTGCCGAAGCTGTTCTCTCCCACGATGAGGGCGCGGTCGTGGTCCTGCAACGCCCCGGCGACGATTTCCGCGGCACTGGCGCTGAGGCGGTCCAGGAGGATCACCATGGGGAAGTCTCGACCCCGGTTGCCGTGGCGGGCGTAGTAGCTGCGGGGGCGCTGGGCGCGGCCCCGGTGGGAGACGATGAGCTGGTTCTTCTCCAAGAACATATCGGCCACGGCCACGCCCTCGGCGAGCAGGCCGCCCGGGTTGCCGCGCAGGTCGAGGAGGAGACCCTCGAGGCGGTCGGGGTTCAGATCGTCCAGGGCGGCGGCGAGCTCGGCGTGGGTGTTTTCATTGAAGCTGGTGAGGCGGATGTAGCCCACGCGGGGGCGAATCTCGAAGTAGAACTCGACGCTGTAGCGGGGGATTTCGGCCCGGGTGATGGTGAATTCCAGGGGCTGGTCGTGGCCTTCGCGCAGGACCTCGACCCTGACCACGGTGCCCTTGGGGCCCTTGAGCAGGTCGGCCACTTCGCTGGTGGTGAGGTTCTCGGTGGCGGTGCCATCGACGCGGAAGATGATGTCGCCGGGGCGGAGGCCGGCCTCGTAGGCCGGAGAGCCGACGAAGGGGGCCAGCACGATGGTGCGGCCGTCGCGCGGGGCTACCTGCATACCGACGCCGTAGTAGTGGCCGCGCTGCTCTTCCCGCAGCAGGGAGTAGGCGCGGGAGTTGAGAAAATGAGAATGCGGATCCAGGGAACGGAGCATCCCCGGGATGGCGCCGTCAAAGATGACCCTTTGCGGGTCGACGGGGTCGGCGTACTGCTGCTCGATGATGGCGTAGACTTTGGTGAAGCGGCGAATGGCTTGCTGGACTTCCGAATCGCCGGCGACGGTGGCCTCCACCCGGGACCCGTAGAGGCCCCCGAGCAGGGCCGACAGCACCACTACCGCCACCGCCAGCCAAACGCCGTGATTCCGGGTACGCATGCCTGATTCCGCTCGCTTGCTTAGATGCCTAGCGCCCGCTTTCGGCTGCAGTATAGCACAGCCAGGAGAAGACGCCACCGGGGTTTCTTGACAGGTTTCGTCTCGCGCTCCTAAGATGGCATGGGAGAGAGGCTGATGGGCCCGCTGGGCTTTACTGAAATCCTGTTCATTCTGGCGCTGGCGCTGCTGTTGTTCGGGCCGCGTCGTCTGCCCGAACTGGGACGCATGCTGGGGAGGGGGCTGGCCGAGTTTCGCCGGACCTCCACCGACCTGCGGGCAAGCATCGAGGACGAGGTGCGTACACTCGAGCGCCAGGCCAGCCCTGAAGTGGACAATTCCTCCTCCCACACCGTCGCTCCCCCGAAAGAACCTCCTAAGCCGCCGAGTGGCTCCTGAACGATGCCTGCCGGCACCGGTCCCGCCCCAGAAGAACCCCGGACTGAAGCGAGCGACGCCATGGGTTTCTTCGAGCACCTGGAAGAGCTGCGGCGACGCCTGATCTATTGCCTGGCCGGAGTTGTCCTCTGCGTCATTTTGGCGGTGGTCTTCTGGCAGGAAATCTACGCCGTGCTCTCCGTGCCCATCCTGAGGGCATTGGAGGGGATGGGAGAGGAGCCGCAACTGGTCTTCACCGGGCCGCTGGTGCCCATTAAGTTCGCCTTACAGGTGGGCCTCTATGCAGGATTGTTCCTGGCGGCTCCGATCATCTTCTGGCAGCTCTGGCTGTTCGTGGCCCCCGGGCTCTACCGGCACGAGCGGCGGTATGTGCTGCCGTTCGTGATTTTCTCCTCCGGCTTGTTCATGCTGGGCAGCTATTTCGCCCACCGGGTGGTCCTGCCCATCACCACGCGCTTTTTGTTGCACTTCGGCTCGGCGCTGTTCCAGCCGCTGATCACCATCAACGAGTACTTCAGCCTGTGGCTGACGATGGTGTTGTGGATGGGGATCGTGTTCGAGCTGCCGGTGGCGATCTTCATTCTCTCCTGGATCGGGGTGGTGACGCCGGGATTCCTGCTGCACTACCTGAGGCACGCCATCCTGGGAATCGCCATCGCCGCCGCCTTGATCACCCCCACCACCGATGTTTTTACCATGGCCGTCTTCGGTGTTCCTATGGTGGCCCTCTACGTAGTGGGCATCGGGGTTTCCTGGCTCGTCCAGTGGCGCCGGCGGGTGCGGCGGGCGGCCGCGGAAGTGTCCAGCCAAACCGAGGCTAACCAGTGAGGCGACGCCGGGCGGGATGGCGGCCGGCGCTGCTGGCGGCTTGGGCCCTCCTGCTGGCCTGCAATTCCGAGCCGGCGCAGCCGGCTCGACCGGAGCCTCCAGCGCCGGAATCGCGCCCGTCGGTGACGCCGGAGCCCCAAATCTCGACCCCGGAAGCCGAGACCCCTCGCGCGACCCCCGCCAGAGTCAGCGGCCAGAAGGCGCTGGAGCACGTGCGCAACTTGGTGAACGTTGGGGGCGAGCGCTGGCCGGGCTCCGCCGGCCACCGCTGGACGCAGCGCTACATCATCCGCCACCTGCGCCTCGCCTACGCCGAGGTCGAGGAAGTGGACTTCGTGGCACAGACCCCTGGCGGCGCGGTGGCGATGAAGAACATCATCGGCAAGATTCCCGGGGAAAGCTCCGACGTCATCGTGCTGGCCGGGCACTACGACACCGTGCGGCGGGACGGCTTCGTGGGGGCGAACGACGGCGGCTCCAGCACCGCCCTGTTGCTGGAGCTGGCCCGCGTGCTCGGCCGCACCCAACCGAACCCCGCCGCCATCTGGGTGGTTTTCTTCGATGGAGAAGAAGCCTTCCGGCAGTGGAGCGAGACCGACGGCATCTATGGCAGCCGCTACCAGGCGAGCGCCTGGCAGCGCGCCGGGGAGCTGGAGCGCATCAAGGCGGTCATCCTCGTGGACATGATCGGCGACCGGGACCTGACCTTGCGGCGCGAGTCGAATTCGACCGCCTGGCTCACCGACCTGGTCTGGCGGGTGGCGCGGGAGAAGGGCTACCAGGAACACTTCGTCGACGAGCGCCTCCCCATCGAAGACGACCACCTCCCCTTCCTCCGCGCGGGCGTCCCCGCGGTGGACTTGATTGACCTCGAGTATGGCCCCGAGAACCGCTACTGGCACACCCGGGAGGACACCCCGGACAAGCTCGACCCGCGCAGCTTCGAGGTGGTGGGCGAGGTCGTCCTGGAAGTCGTGCGGCGATTGTCCCAGCGCTGGCCCGGCAATTAAGCCCGGGGCCTTGGTGGCGAGGTTCCTATGGTGCGTTCGGGCTTTTTCACCACAGAGGCGCCCTTCGGCTTTGCTCCCCTCGACAAGCTCGGGGTCTCCGCTGCGCTCCGACAGGGCAAGCAGGATGACAGGAAAACGACGCGGTTGGCTCTGTTGCATTGACTTGCCGCCCGGGGCCTTCTAAGATGGCGCGCAAAGGCGGAGTCCTTCCCGTGACCGACAGCTCGGTCGAGGCGGGTGAAGGTTGAAATACTGCCCCATCTGCTCGAATGAGTTCGGCGACGAGACAAGCACCTGCCCGGCGCACGGCGTGGTGCTGGTGCCGCTGAGCGACTGGGCGCCGGGCACCCTCATCAAAGGCACCTACCGGATTCTGGGGCGGCTGGGGCGCGGCGGGATGGGCATGGTCTACCGGGCCGAGCACCTCACCCTGCAAGAGCCCCGCGCCCTGAAGGTGATGCGGGAGGACCTGGCCGCCGACCCCCGCTTCACCCAGCGCTTCCTCCAGGAGGCCAAAATCGCCGGGCGGCTCTTCCACCCCAACTCGGTCCGGCTCTACGACTTCAACCAGGCCGAAGACGGCAAACTCTTTATCGCTATGGAGTACGTGGAGGGGGTGAGCCTGCGGGAGCTGCTGGCGACGGCGGGGCGGCTGGAGGTGTCGCGGGCGCTGTTGGTGACCCGGCAGGTGGCTGACGTGCTGGCCAACGCGCACGCGCTGGGGATCGTGCACCGCGACCTCAAGCCCGACAACTTGATGCTGACCCGCGACCCGCTGCGGGGCGAGCAGGTGAAGGTGATGGACTTCGGGATCGCCGCGGTCAAGGAGACCATTCCCGGCGGAACCCTGACCCGCAGCGGGGTGATGGTGGGGACGGGCTTCTATGCTTCCCCGGAGCAGTTCCGCGGGGTGCGGGGGCGGGAGCTGGACGGGCGCTCGGATATTTACTCGCTGGGGGTCACCCTCTACGAAATGTTGGCCGGGCGGCCGCCGTTCGAGGCGGACGATTTTCAGGTGCTCCGGCAAATGCACCTGGAGGAGCCCCCGCCGCCTTTCGCGGCCGAGCTGGGGATTCCCCCGGGGGTCGAGCGGCTAGTGCAGAAAATGTTGGGGAAGAAGCCGGACGAGCGTCCACCCGACGCCCTGGCCCTGACCCGCGAACTCAACGCCCTCGAAGCCCAACTCACCTGGGCCCAGCCCACTCGACCCGGCGGCGAGCCCCGACCCGGCCGCGCTCCCGGGCCGCCATCGCCCCCGGGCGAGGAGACGCTCAGCGTGAGCGGCGAGCCGCTTGGGCCGCCTCTTCCTACCCCGGCGCCTTCCGCCCCGCCACGCGAGCCCCGGAAGCCGGTGGAGCCAACGCGGGCGCCGGCGCCGACGCCCGCCCCGCCCCGACCATCACCGGCGCCCACTTTTTATCCCACCGCGGAACCCTCGGTTTGGGCCCGGCGAAAAGGCTGGCTGGGGCTGGCGGCGGTAGCTGCGCTTGCGGTTGTTCTGGTATTGGTCTGGCAATGGTGGCCGCCGGCGTCGCCGCCGGACGAAACCGAGCCTGCCAGCGAACCGGTTCAGCAAGCTCCGGTTGAGACAGAACAAACCCAGCCTGCCAGCGAAGCCGCCCGGCAACCTCCGGTTGAAACGGAACCGGCGCAGCCGGAGCCGAGCCCGCCGACCGAGACGAAGCCGACACAGCCATCGCCAACTCCCGCTGCGGCGCTTCCCACCGTCGAGCTGCGAGCCGAGCCTACAGCTATTGAACCGGGGCAGGCGACCACGTTGTCCTGGG
Organism: Acidobacteriia bacterium AH_259_A11_L15; assembly: GCA_027717655.1. GTDB lineage: Bacteria > Acidobacteriota > Terriglobia > Acidiferrales > 2-02-FULL-67-57 > 2-02-FULL-67-57. The sequence goes on along the minus strand of JALLOH010000042.1, from coordinate 10,346 downwards.
AGTCGACAAACGCCACCGAGCTAGCCCTGGAGCCCGGCCTGGGGGCGGTCGGACGGCAGGGAACCAAGAGCGTCAGTCCAACCGAGGACACGACTTACCGGCTGGTGGGGAAGGGACGGGGAGGCACCGCTGAGGACAGCATCCGGGTGACGGTGAGGCTGGTGGTGCCCGAATTCGCGCTGAGACACACTCTGACCGGCCACACCTGGTGGGTCAGCGCCGTGACCTTCAGCCCCGACGGGCGCTGGCTGGCCTCGGCGAACCACGACTACACGGTCATCAAGCTCTGGGAGGTAACCAGCGGGCGGGAAGTCCGCACCCTGCGGGGCGGCGGCAGGGCCCCGGCCTTCAGCCCCGACGGGCGTTGGCTGGCCTCGGCGAGTACGGATAACACCGTCAAGCTCTGGGAGGTGACCAGCGGCCGGTTGGTCCGCACCCTAACCGGCCACACCAGCTCGGTCAATGCCGTGGCCTTCAGCCCCGACGGGCGCTGGCTGGCCTCGGCAAGCCGGGACTGGACGGTCAGGCTCTGGGAGGTGGCCAGCGGGCGGTTGGTGCGCACCCTGACCGGCCACACCAACGACGTCTCGGCCGTGGCCTTCAGCCCCGACGGGCGCTGGCTGGCCTCGTGCAGCTCGGACAAGACGGTCAAGCTCTGGCGGCGGGTGGAGGAGTAGTAGGGGTAGAACGCTGGGATTGAACTCCCAGGAATGAACGCACGGGCAGATAGGCTTGACAGCTAGGGTAGGCGAAGAGCAGTACAGGAGGAAGGTATGAATGCAGCGAGAAAGAGCAGGAGTCGGTTGAGCTGGTTTGGCCCCGTCGTGGTGTGCTTAGTGGTGGCCACGATAGCGGCCGGAGTGGGGATGACAGCCGAACAGTCCACAGTGTCTGAGAACGAAGCAAAGGCGCTGGATGCCACATGGACTCTTTCTGCCGCCACGATAACGTACACAGCCACGTTCCTCGAGCACGGATTTCCCCACAGCTTGGCTGTGCTGGGGCCACCGGGGGAAGGAGAGGTTGGTCCCTGGGCTGCCGACATGGTTGAGGCGGAACTGGCCAAGGGAGTCGGGCACGGCTACAAGTTCATCTACCGGCCGGGGCCGGATGACGAAGAGGGCAGGATCGGTCGATACACACTCAGTGTGCGGCCGCTGAAATACGGGGAGACCGGCAAGCGGAGTTTTCTGGTGCACGAGAGTGGGGTTATCTACTACACGGACGAGAAGCGGGCCGCCACCGTGGATGACCTCATAGTGCCTCCTCGGCGGTCTCGGTAAAGGGGACGCCGGCATGGGGCGATGCCCGGCCTTCAGCCCCCCAAGTTCTTATGGGGCATCCAGGGCTTTTCACCGCGGGGGCGTGGTTATTCGAAGGTGACGGGCTGGCCGAGGGCGATGCGGGAGTAGCGGCCCCAGCGCTCGTCGTCGCGGCAGGGGAAGTCGCTGCGGTAGTGGGCACCGCGGCTCTCTTCGCGGGCCAGGGCGCAGCGGGCGATGACCTCCGCAACGATGTGTAGGTTGCTCTGCTCGTACTGGGTGCGGCCGGGCGAGGAGGGCAGGGGAGGCGCCAGGCGGGCGAGAATGTCCAGTGCCGCCTGCAAGGATTCGGCGCTGCGGATGATCCCCACCTTCTGCCACATCACCTCGCGAATCTGAGCCACGCGCCGGGCACCATCGGCGGGGAGGGGATCGTTGCTGCCGGAGGGTCCCGGGTTCGCCGCCACCCGGGAAGAAGATTTGCCCACCTTGTTCTTCTCTTCGCGGCCCGAGACCTTCGCTGGCGCCTGGCTCGGCGCCATGGCGCGGCCGGCGCGGGCGCCGTAGACCAACCCTTCCAGGAGGGAATTGCTGGCCAGCCGGTTGGCGCCGTGCACGCCGTTGCAGGCCACCTCGCCGGCGGCGAAGAGGCCCGCGAGGGTGGTGCGGCCGTCCAGGTCGGTCGCGATGCCCCCCATGGCGTAATGCGCCGCGGGCCGCACGGGAAGGAGGTCGGCGGTGATGTCCAGGTTGTGCTCCTGGCAGGTGGCGTAAATTCGGGGGAAGCGCGCCCGGACGTGCTCCGGGTCGAGCCCGGTGAGGTCAAGGTAGACGAACTCGGCGCCCGTTTTCAGCAGCTCCATCATGAGGGCGCGGCTGACGACATCGCGCGGGGCCAAATCGGCGGCCTCGTGGTAGCGGGGCATGAAGCGCTCCAGGTCAACGTTGCGCAGGCAGGCGCCCTCGCCCCGCAGGGCCTCCGAGAGCAGGAAGCGCGGGGCGCCCTGGCAATAGAGCGCGGTGGGATGGAACTGCACGAACTCGATGTCGCGCAGCACAGCGCCGGCCCGGTAGGCGATGGCCACCCCGTCGCCGGTGGCGAGGCTCGGATTCGTGGTCTCGGAGTAGACCTGCCCCAGGCCGCCGGTGGCCAGCAGCAGCGCGCGGGCGCGAATCTCGCTGATGGTCTTCTGCCGCTCATCCAGGAGCCGGGCGCCGACGACGACACCGTTCTCCAGCAGCAGCTCGGTGGTGAACATATAGGGGAGGAATTCGATGCTGGATGCGCGAGCGCGGGCGAAGAGCGCCCGGGTAATTTCCCGCCCCGTAGAGTCGCCGTGGGCGTGGAGTATCCGCGAGCGGCTGTGGGCCCCTTCGCGGGTGAACGCCAGCTTGGTTCCGTTGCGGTCGAAGGCGGCGCCCCACTCAATGAGCTCCTGGATGCGTGCGGGGCCCTCCTCGACCAGGATTTTGACGGCGGCTTGGTGGCAGAGGCTGTCGCCGGCTTGCAAGGTGTCCTGGTAGTGGAGGGCGATTTCGTCTTCGTCGCTGAGGGCGGCGGCGATGCCCCCCTGGGCATACTGGGTGGCGGATTCGGTGAGTTCGGCTTTGCTGAGGACGAGGACCTTGCCGGCGCCGGCCAGCTCAATCGCGGCCCGTAGCCCGGCCACCCCGCACCCGATGACTAGATAGTCGGCCTCCCGGGTTCGAGGGGATTTCATGGCGGCCCTTCACTTCGAAAGCGATGATAGCCAGCCGTGGGCGCCGTTTCAACTGCTTTCCCGGCCGCGGTGGCTTGCTGCCGCTTGGCGGTCCTGAGCGTGAAATCCGGCTTTCGCTGGAAGGTCGCGCCGTGGGGAGAGGCCGACTGATGGTATAACTAGCGCAACGGGATGAAGAGCCGAACAAAAGCGAATCCCAGCGTGGCCACGGTCTGGGTGCGCACGGCCAGCGCGCGGTACCCGGTCTGGGTGGGCTCGGGGCTGCTGCGGCAAGCGGGGCGGCGGTTGCAGCGCCTGCGGCCCGGCTGCCGGCGGCTGTTCGTGGTGAGTTCGCCCCGGGTGTGGGCACTCTGGGGAAAGGAGCTGGGTCGCGGTCTTCGTGCGGCGGGCGTGCCCCTCGAACCGCTGCTGATGGACGACCGGGAGGAGAAGAAGCGCCTGGCAACGGTGGAGAAGCTGGCCGAGGAGCTCTTGCGGCGGGGCGCCGATCGCGGCGACCTGCTGGCGGCGCTGGGCGGCGGCGTGGTAGGCGACGTCGCCGGTTTCCTGGCCGCCTCCTATATGCGCGGGGTGGATTACGTGCAGATTCCCACCACGCTGGTGGGGCAGATGGACAGCGCCATCGGCGGCAAGACCGGAGTCAACCTCCGCGGCGGGAAGAACCTGGTGGGCGCGTTTCATCAGCCGCGGGCGGTGCTGGTGGATCCGCGCACGCTCAACAGCCTGCGCGGGCGCGACTACCGCGCCGGGCTCTACGAAGTGGTCAAGTGCGCCGTCATCGGCGACCCGGCACTGTTCCGCTTCTTGGAAGAGAACCTCGAGGCGGTTCTGGGGCGGCAGTCCGCGGCGCTGGCTAGCATTCTCTTGCGGTCCATTCGCCTCAAGGCCCGCATCGTCACCCGCGACGAGCGCGAGCAGAACCTGCGCCGGGTGCTCAACTTTGGCCACACTTTCGGCCATGCTCTGGAAGCCGTGACCGGCTACCGCCGCCTGCGCCACGGCGAGGCCGTGGCCTGGGGAATGATTGCTGCCACCCGCCTGGCCGAGCGCCTGGGGCGAGTGCCCCCCGCCGACGCCGGAAGGATCATCGCCCTGGTGCAATCCGTGGGCCGGCTGCCGGCTCTGCCGCGGGTTCGACCTGAGCGCGTCTACGCCCGGCTTGCCGCCGACAAGAAGCGCCGCGGCGGCGCGCTCCACTTCGTCCTGCCTCGCCGCATCGGCCGGGTGGAAATCCGCGCCGGGCTGCCGCCCGCGGCGGTGCGAGCCAGCCTGCGCGAGCTCGATCCCCCCCGGGCTGCTCGATGAGCCACCCGGAACCGCCGCCCGGGAGCCGCCCCGAAGGCGTCCACGACGAGCAGGAGGCCGCCCGCACCGTGCGGCGGATGTTTGCCCGCATCGTCCCTCGTTACGACCTGCTGAACCGGCTGCTCTCGCTCTCCTTCGATCGCGTCTGGCGGCGGCGCACCGCGCAGGCCCTGGCGCCGCGTCTGGCCGAGGAAGGCAGCCGGGCGCTCGACCTCTGCGCCGGCACCGGCGACCTGGCGTTGGAACTGCGGGGGAGGAGCCGCGGCTTGGTGGTGGCCAGCGACTTCGTCCACCCCATGCTGGTGCGCGCCGCAGAGAAAGCCGGTGCGCAGCACCGCTCCCTCACTCTGGTCGAAGCCGACGCCCTGCGGCTGCCCTTCGCCGACGGCAGCTTCGATGTGGTGACGGCCGCCTTCGGCTTTCGCAACCTAGCCAACTACCGGCGCGGCTTGGAAGAGATATACCGCGCGCTCAAGCGGGGCGGGGAAGTGGGCATCCTGGAGTTCGCGCTGCCGCAGCGGGGGCTGTTCGCCCGGGCGTATCGTTTCTATTTCCGCCGGGTGCTTCCCCGGGTGGGCGAGTGGGTCTCCGGTGTGCGGGGACCGTATAGCTACCTGCCCGACTCCGTGGAGCGGTTTCCCGGCTGCGACGAGTTCAGCCGCTGGATGGAGCAGGCGGGCTTCCGGCAGGTCAGCTACCAGCTTTGGACGGGCGGAACGGTCGCCCTGCATCGCGGCCTGAAAGTGTGAGGCAAAGAAGAAGCGCTGCTCCCCGGAGCGGCGCTGGAGGTTGCGGCCGCGGCCGCCTTACTGGGGACGCGCCCACCCGGGCTTGCCGCCCGCGCGGCGCAGATCGTTTTCCAGTTGCACCAGTTCCGCCTGCAGCCGCTGGGTTTCCTGCTGTTTATCCCGAATCTGCTCGAGAAGCTGCTGTAAGCGGCGGCCACCGGCGGTGGTGTTCGAGTACTGGTCCCGCATGGCCCGGTTCGGGTCGCGGTCATACTGTCGGCGGGCGAGCTGGTAGTCCTGCTCGAAAATATTGAGCTCGCGCTCAGCCAGAATGATCTGCTGGCGCTTCTCCTGGAACCGCTGCCGCCAGCACTGCTCGCCGCATTCGGGCTCCTCGGACTCCGCGCTGGCTGCTCCTTCAGTAGCGCCTTCCGCTCCCTCGCCTCCGCTGGTGCTGGCGGCGCGGGTGACGGCGCCCCCCACGATGGAGACGCCTCCGCCGCGGGGCAGGGTCTCGTTGGTGTAATAGGGGACGTTCGCGAGTTCCTGTTGCGTCCTTTGCGCGCGCACCCTTTGCGCCAGCTCCCCCAGCCGCAAGTCCTTCACGGATTGCGCCCAGGCCAGCCCGGGGGCCAAGAGTAGGACGGTCAGCAATCCGATAACTTTCCTCATGCGGGTCACCTCACCCTTTGGATGCTTCCACTCTGGCGAAAGTCTACTCCCGCCCCGGGGTGAAATCAAGGCGAAAGTCTCCCTCGCAAGGTAGTGTGGCTTTCACTTGGCCCACTGCAAGTAGGCTTGCACCAGCGGCCGGCCCCAATAGAGCCCCACCAGTCCCGCGAGCCCCAGGAAGGTGCCCAGCGGCAGCTCGTACTGGCTCCCTTTGCGGGCCAGCAGGATGAACAGCCCGCCCACCAGGCTTCCCACCAGCGAGGCCAGGAACAAGGTGAGCAGGGTCAGCTTGACCCCGAAGAACAACCCCACCATGCCCATCATCTTGACGTCGCCCAGGCCCATCGCTTCCACGCCGCGCAGCCGGTACCACACCTCGCCCAGAACGAAGAGCAACCCGGCCCCCAGCAGCGCCCCCAGCAACCCGTCGGCCAGCGAGAGCAGCGCCGGGTGCCAGCTCTCCCTCCCCAGGAGCAGTGCCGCGGTGCCGTCTTCGACCGGCACCCAGAGCGCGAACAAGAAGCCGACCCCCATTCCGGGATAGGTGACGGCGTCCGGGAGCAAGCGGTCGCGCAGGTCGGTGAAGGTCAGCACGATGAGCGCCGCGGCCAGCACCGCGACCTTCAGCGCCCCCGGGGTCCACCCGAAGCGCAAGTAGGCGAGCGCCAGCGCCAGCCCGGTCATCCCTTCCACCACCGGGTAGAGCGCGGAAATGGGCGCCCGGCAGGCCCGGCACTCCCCGCGCAACAGTAGGTAGCTGATGAGCGGGATGTTGTCATAGGCGGTGATGGGCCGCCCGCAGTGGGGACACCGCGACCGCGGGCGAATCACCGATTCCCCTTTCGGCAGCCGATAGATGCAAACGTTCAGGAAGCTGCCTAGGGCGAGCCCGAAAAGGAAAATCAGCCCTGCGATCACCGGGGCCTCGCAATCGCGTCGTCGCCGGGCCCCTGACCGCGCCCCCAGCGCCGCAGCGTGTCGTATTTCAAGAAACTTGAGCGCGCCGTCAGCCGCGCGATATGCCAGCCGGCCGCGCCGTCCAGGAACCCGAGCTTCAAAAAAAACGTCCGCAGGAACATCCACGGCGGGCTGACGAGCAGCGGCAGCAACCAGTGCCGGTGGCCCGAGGCCACGAGCTGTCGCGCGGCCAGTGTCGCATAGCGCTCAATCTGTGCCTCGTGCTCCGCGAGTGTCGCAAAGGTGTGGTGGTAGAGGTCGCCCTGAAAGCGCCCCACGGGGCCGACCACTTCCAGCGCCTCGTGCAGCAATCCTACGAAGCGCGCCCGGTCCCGCCGGTAGAGCCGCACCTTCGGGTCCGGATACCAGCCCGAATGACGAATCCAGCGTCCGAGGTAGCGCGCCCGGCGCGGCATCCGGTAAGCCACCGCGGTCGCCGGCTGCTCCTTCCAGGCGCGCAACTCCGCTGCCAGCTCCGGGCTCAGCTCTTCGTCCGCGTCCAGGCTGAAGACCCAGTCGTGGACGGCCTGGGCGGCGGCGAAGTTCTTCTGGTCGCTGAAGTCTGTCCAGTCCCGCTCCAGCACCCGCGCCCCGTGCTCCCGGGCGATGGCCACCGTGCGGTCGCGGCTGCCGGAGTCAACCACCAGAACTTCGTCGGCCAGCTCGCGGATGGAACCGAGCGCCCGGGGCAGGTTGCGCTCCTCGTTCCGCGTGATCAGGGTGGTGGTGAAGGAGTTCATCCTCGGCGTCGCGCGCATTATCGCAAAACTTCTCTTCCCCGGCCAGCTTCCGGCTGGCTTGACACTGCCGCGGGCCCACCCAATAATCGGACTTGACTGAATTCTATGCTCGCACGGGCCATACATTCTTTGGAGCGGGCCTACTGGCGGCGCGAGACACGCCGCCAGGCTTATCCCTTCGCCTGGGGCATCGAACACCTCGGCGGCGACCCTGGCCACGATGACCCCCGTGCCTTCCTCCGCCGGTATGCCGACGACGCCCTGGCAAACAGCCCGCAGTTCTTCAGCGCCGGCTCGGCCGAGCGGTACCAGCTCCGCGACTCCGGCCTCGCCTTTCCCAGCGCCCTCGTGTCCCCCTACCGGGAAAACAACCTGGTGCGCGCTCGCTGGTTCCCGGCTCCGCGCTCGGTGGATGGAACCGCCCAGGGCGGCGCAGGCCGTGCCGTCCTGGTGCTGCCGCAATGGAACGCCGACGCCGATGGCCACGTCAACCTCTGCCGCCTGCTCAACCGCTTCGGCCTCAGCGCGCTGCGCTTGAGCCTGCCTTACCACGACCAGCGAATGCCAGCGGGGCTGGAGCGCGCCGACTATCTAGTCAGTCCCAACCTCGGCCTCACCCTCCAGGCTTGCCGCCAGGCCGTCCTCGACGCCCGCCGCGCCCTCCGCTGGCTCGAGCAGCAGGGCTATACCCGCCTCGGCATCCTCGGCACCAGCATCGGCTCCTCGGTCGCTTTCATCACCCTGGCCCACGAGCCCGCCCTGCGCGCCGGCGTCTTCCTCCACGTTTCCACCTACTTCGGCGACGTCGTGCGCACCGGCCTCACCACCGCCCACGTCTGGCAGAGCCTCGCCGGGCACGTCAGCCCCGAAGAGCTCCGCCACTTCTGGGCCCCCGTCAGTCCCTATCCCTACGTGGGCCGCTTGAAGGGGGCAGGGAAGAAGCTCCTGCTCGTCTCCGGCCGCTACGACCTCTCCTTCCTGCCCGAATTCTCAAAGCAAGTCTGGAACGCATTGGAAGAGCAGGGCGTCCCCTACCAGCGCCTCCTCCTGCCCTGCGGCCATTACACCCTGGGCAAGCCCCCCTTCAACTATTGGGCCGGCGCCCGCCTGCTCCGCTTCCTCCGCCGCGCCCTCGCCTAGGCCCGGAAGGCGAAATTCGAAAACCGAAACTCGAAACTCCCCCAGGTGGTGAGGTGGGTGGGCAGGTTTATCCCTTGGGGAGTCGAGCGATGTGTGCTTGAAGCCACTTATGGATAGCAGAAAAGCGGAACTTGCTTCTGGCGATGGCTTCAGTTATGAACTTGTGGGCTGCCACTGGATCTACTTCGATATAGAAACCGTTCAGGCGCAGAAATACGTCAGTGACGGCGAAGCTGAGGCGCTTGTTCCCATCCAGAAAAGCGTGGTTATTCCCTAGGGCTTCCATCAAGGCGGCTGCCTCTTCCAGCAGGCTGTTGTAGTAGCCAATCTGGGGACGGAAAATGGCGGCCTCTAGCCGCCCCCGATCTCGGAGGCCGTGAGAGCCGCCAAATTCCTCCATCAATTGTGTGTGGATTTGGAGTGCTTCCGCGACGGTGGGGTAGACATACCCCGGCATTTAACGCGCCAGCAGTTCCAAAAGCTTGCGGTTCTTGTCCACCGACTGGCGATAGTGCGCCATCACCTGCGGCCGAACCGTTCCCTGCGAAGGCACAACAACCTCCAGGTAGTGCTTCAAGGCCTTCTCCAACAGGAAGCGCCGGGTCTGCCCGTTGGCTTTCGCCACCCGGTCTAGGTGAGCATAGAGTCGAGCGTCAATTTCCAGGCCCAGCTTCCGGGCCGTCTTCTTTGCCATTTTTCCCCTCCGTAAACAATATGGAGTAGGCTCCTGGCTTTGTCAAGGCAATTCTAGAGTATTCTAGAATTATCGACGCACTGGGCAAGACCGTGAATGAAACTCCTCTGTGTCTTCTGCGCCCCTGCGGTAAGAATCCTGTGCTTCCTCTGCCTCCTATGCTCCTTTTGGCTCCGAAGTCAGCCCTTCAGCAACTTCTCGAACGTGCGTTCCGAGATGAGTCGCCGGAGAGCTTCGATGTCGGGGGCGAGGACGCGGTCGGCTGCCAAGCTGGGTACCACCCGCCGCACGGCCGCGTGCGCTTTTGCGGCCAGGTGCCCGGTCTTGAGCGGCGCCAGCAAATCGATCCCCTGGCAGGCGCACAGCAGCTCCACCGCTAGGATCGTCTTGACGTTCTCGGTCACCCGCCGCGCCTTCAGCGCCGCTCCCATGCTCATCGAAACGAAGTCTTCGTTTCCGCTGGTGGGGATGGAGTCAACCGAGGCCGGGTGGGCTAGGCCCTTGTTCTCGGACGCCAGCGCCGCCGCGGTCACCTGCGCCATCATCATCCCGGAGTGAAGTCCCGCTTGCCGAGTTAGGAAAGCCGGCAAATCGCTCAGCGCCGGGTTGACCAGCCGCTCCGTCCGCCGCTCGCTGATGTTCCCCAGTTGGGTGAGCGCGATCCCCAGCACGTCCAGCGCCAGCGCCAGCGGCTGCCCGTGGAAGTTGCCCCCCGAAAGCACCTCGCCGGTCTCGGCGAACACCAGCGGGTTATCGGTGCCCGCATTCAATTCAATCTCGAAGATGCGCCGCGCGTAGCCCAGTGCCTCCCGCACCCCTCCGTGCACCTGCGGGGCGCAGCGCAGGCTGTAAGCATCCTGGACGCGCTCGCAGGCCAGGTGCGATTGGCGGATCTCGCTGCCCTCGTTCAGCCGCCGCAGGTTCCGCGCCGTCTGCTGCTGGCCGGGGAAGGGACGAAGCGCCTGGATGCGCTCATCGAAGGCCACCGGCGTCCCCCGCAGGGCGTCCAGCGAGAGCGCCGCCGCCACGTCCGCCGTGTCCGCCAGGTTTTCCCCCTCCAACAGCGCCAGCAGGCCCACCGCCAGCGACGGCTGGGTGCCGTTGATCAGCGCCAGGCCTTCTTTGGC
>JALLOH010000429.1 GCA_027717655.1 Acidobacteriia bacterium AH_259_A11_L15 | reverse complement strand
CGGTGTCGTCCCAGCGGATGTAGGCCTTGTCGGCGCCCACCTCACAGCGCAGGCTGCGGTGCGTGTCAAGTTGCGGGTAGGCTTTCTTGGCGGCCGCGAAGAATTTCTGCCGCGCGCCCAGCGCCTCGTAGAGCAAGCGGTCGCGCTCCAGCACCAGCTCCCGCAGGCGGTCTTTGATGGGGTCGAGCAGCCGGTCGATCTTCTCTTCCACCTCCGCCGCCCGCTCGTGCAGTTCTCGCGCCTGACGCAGCCCCGCCAGCACTTTCGGGTCGCGCACCTGAACCGATCCCCGCGCCTTCGCCATGCCTCACCCCCTGATTGCTTATGGCTAAGAAACTATATCGCACCGGAGTGCACAGCTTCCATTCGTTGAGTGCGAGGTTTGGGTAGGGGGAGGCCTTGCTTGCCCTGTCGAAGCGTAGCGAAGACCCCGAGCTTGTCGAGGGGAGCGAAGTCGAAGGGTGCCTGGCCGCGGGCGG
>JALLOH010000428.1 GCA_027717655.1 Acidobacteriia bacterium AH_259_A11_L15 | reverse complement strand
TGGGCGAAGGGGGCGTGCTTCAGCTTCTCTTCCAGTTGGCGCAGCGGCGCGAGGGCGCCGGCGAACAGCACCTGGATGGGGTCCTCGGTTAGGGCGTCCTCCAGGCGCGCGACTTGTTGGAGGTGGGGCCGGCTGTGCTCCAGGTAGCGCCGGGCCGAGGGGTGCTCGGGCTGGAGGGTTTCCGCGACGATCTGCCCGACGCCCTTTCGGTCGAAAAGCAAGAAGGCAAACTTTCGGTCCCGGCCGGCGGCCGCCAGCACCGCCCGGGCTTGTTCCTTTCGCAGGAGCTGGCGCCAGAGGGTGGCGCCCGTTTTCGACTTGACCACGGCGCCGCCGCTGGAGATGACGGTCAAGTCGATGGGCAACTGCTGAACGATGGGGAGAGCGCTGCCGAACCTTCGCCCGGTCACCAAGACAATCTCCACTCCCGCTTCTCGTGCGGCGAGGACCGCCTGGCGGTTGGCCTGGGAGAGTTGAAA
>JALLOH010000427.1 GCA_027717655.1 Acidobacteriia bacterium AH_259_A11_L15 | reverse complement strand
CGGCCGACCTGCTGGCCCAGAACAAGTTCGGCTACATGGTGTGTCTGCGGGCGGGCGGAAAGGCGAACGAGCACCACCGGAAGGTGCTGAAGCTGGACCCGAGCTTTGCCGACGCCAAGCTGATCCCCGGGCTCTATGAATACGTGGTGGGGAGCGTTCCCCTGACGGTGAGATGGATCGTGTTCTTGATGGGCCATCACGGGAGCAAGGAGCGGGGCATCGAGCTGCTGCAGCAGACCATGATGAACGCCGAGTGGGTGAACAGCGACGCCGCCGTCCTGCTGAGCGTGATCTACACTCGCGAGAAGGAGCACGCCTACACTCGCCAGCTCATGGCGCGGATCAGCGAGTACTATCCGCGCAACCCTCTCTACTTCATGGAGATCGGGCGGAGCTACCAGCGGGAGGGCCAAACCGAAAAGGCGCTGGCCATCTATCAGCAAGCGGCCTTCCGATCGGACGCGGGCCAACCCGGCTACC
>JALLOH010000426.1 GCA_027717655.1 Acidobacteriia bacterium AH_259_A11_L15 | reverse complement strand
GCGTTAATAAGAGTAAGGCTGTGCTCTCGTCCCAGTTCAGCGCGGGTAAGTGCACCGATCACTCTCACCTCGTTGGAATAGAACCACCCGACGTCCTCCCAGCGCATTTGCTTCCGTGCGAACAGACGCCGCTCGAGGATTCCGGCTTCGTGCACCTTCACCCGCAGGGCCCAACAATCGAGACCTCGTCGCAGACCCAGGTTGAAAAAAAGCAGAGAGACAAACCCAAGACCCAGCAGGAGGACGACTAGCAAGCCGACCTGAACCAAGGAGGGGCCTTCTTGGGTGAACCAAGGAACAACATTTTGCACAACCATTCCCAAAATCGCCAGCAGGAAAAACAGTCCAAAGAATAGTCCCAAGAATAGGAACAGAGTGGCCCGCGGGCGCTTTCCTCGGTAGGTTCGGACTAGAGGTCCCAGCATGGCTTGAATTGACAGGCCATCTTAGGCCGCGCCCGCAGGGCCACTCTGTTCCTATT
>JALLOH010000425.1 GCA_027717655.1 Acidobacteriia bacterium AH_259_A11_L15 | reverse complement strand
ACCCTGGCTCTGCACGTGGTTGCGGAAGCGCAGAAGCGCGGCGGGATGGCCGCCTATGTCGACGCCGAGCACGCCCTGGACGCCGCCTACGCCAGCCGTCTGGGCGTGGACGTGGAGAACCTGCTGGTCTCCCAGCCCGACAGCGGCGAGCAGGCCCTGGAAATCACCGAGACCCTGATTCGCTCCGGGGCGCTGGACGTGATCGTGGTGGACTCGGTGGCGGCGCTGGTGCCCAGGGCGGAGCTGGAAGGCGACATGGGCGACCCGCACATGGGCTTGCAGGCCCGGCTGATGTCACAGGCCATGCGCAAGCTGAAGGCCATCGTGAGCAAGTCGAAGACCTGCCTCATCTTCATCAACCAGTTGCGGGAAAAGATCGGAGTGATGTTCGGCAACCCGGAGGTCACGCCCGGCGGCCGCGCCCTGAAGTTCTACTCCGACGTGCGCATCGACATCCGCCGCATCGCCGCCATCAAGGGCG
>JALLOH010000424.1 GCA_027717655.1 Acidobacteriia bacterium AH_259_A11_L15 | reverse complement strand
GGAGTACGTCGAGGGGGAGAGCCTGCGCTCGTTCCTGAACCGTTACGGCAGCGCGCCTCTGCGCCGCGGCCTGGAGTGGACCCAGCAGATTTGTTCGGGCCTAGCCGAAGCCCACTCCCAGGGCGTCGTCCACCGCGACCTCAAGCCCGAAAACATCCTTATCGACCGCTGGGGCCAGGCCAAGATTATGGACTTCGGCATCGCCCGCTCGCTGGAGGCCGACGCCACCCGGACCGGAACCCTCATCGGCACCCCGGCCTACATGAGCTCGGAGCAAGCCGAAGGCAAGCCGCCGGACGGCCGCAGCGACATTTACTCGCTCGGGCTGATCCTTTACGAAATGTTCACCGGCCAGCGCGCCTTCCACGCGGAGACGCCGATCGGCCTGGCAATGAAGCAAATCCAAGAAGCTCCCCGGCCACCCCGCGAGGTCGAGCCCGATCTGCCGGAGCGGCTCGACCGCGCCATCCAGCGCTGCTTAGAAA
>JALLOH010000423.1 GCA_027717655.1 Acidobacteriia bacterium AH_259_A11_L15 | reverse complement strand
CCACCGTCCCCACCACCTCCCGCCACCGCTGGCTGTCCAGCGCCGCCGCCACCGGTTGCGCGCTCCCCGGCCCCGTCTTCAGCACCAACAGGTTCAGGACCGAGCGGACGTCGCGCACGAATTCCTGCAACAAGTGCGGCAAGGAGGGCGGCGGCAGCGTGGTCGGCTCGGGGGCCACCCCCGGCCGGGCGTAGCCCTGTGGGGTCTTGACCAAGCCGAGCTCCTTCAGGTCGCGGGAGAGCGTCGACTGGGTGACCCGGATGCCTTGCCGGGCCAGACGGCGGCGGAGCTGCTCCTGATTGAGCAGCGGCTCTGCCCCCACCAACTCCAAGATGCGCCCGTGGCGCAGTCGCTTAGCCAAGGCCGTATATTTATTCCTGACTAAGAATAAATATGCGATAGGGGGCTCGCTGTCAAGCAAAAAATTCCATAGGGTGGATACTCCGCCCGCCCCCACCCCACGTATAGGGCAAGCGTTATGCAGGCC
>JALLOH010000422.1 GCA_027717655.1 Acidobacteriia bacterium AH_259_A11_L15 | reverse complement strand
CGCTGGCGCTGATGTTTTCCAGCGTGGAGGCGCGCTCCAGCAACTGCACCTGGCCGTTCCAGCGCGCCGTGACCGTGAGCGGCAGCGGCAGGCGGTAGCGCCCGTAGGTGCGGCGGTCGAGATAAAGTTGGCGTGTAGATCTGGGTCGGTTCACCGGGCGCGAGGGTCGGCGTCCCCTGCACCCGCAACGAGATTCAGTTTCTGGCTCTGCGGTCGTTCTGCGGCTTGCCTGTTGTACCTGCGACGCTCGGAAATGTCAAGTGCGCGCAACCGGGAGGCCGGTGGGGCGCTCCTCGCGAATGAACTGAACGTCGGCGAATTCGGCCGCCACCCCGTGCAAAGCGTCCCGTCGCACCACCCGCGCCCGGCAGCGGGCATAGACCCGCACGGGACGGAACGCGGGCTCGACCAGCGGCAGGGTGACTTCCAGCTCGGCATTCTCCGGCAATTTTCCGGCGGCCTCCGCGCTCAGCGAGAAATAGAGCCC
>JALLOH010000421.1 GCA_027717655.1 Acidobacteriia bacterium AH_259_A11_L15 | reverse complement strand
CCGCCAGGCTCGCAACCAGCACAACCAGAAATGCTGCGAATCGCCGTCTCATGGGCTCGCTACTCCAACACCACTACCACCGGGCTGGTGCCCACCGTGACTGTCGCAGATACCGAAGCGGTCACAATATCCACCACTGAAACCGTATTAGATGCGTGGTGGGCGACGAACGCTGTATTCCCGGCGGGGACGCGACTCAGCGAGTCCAAGTCCCGGTTGGCGCCGAATCGAGTGCGAGGTTGCTGGAGCCTGATGCTCGTGGTGTCCCCTTCGGCGCTAGCGGCTCACCGCGGCGGCCTCGCTCAACCGGTTCTCGAGTTGGGCCAGCCGTTCGCGGAGGTGCTCCTTGAAGCCTTTGTCCTGGAGGGAGTCGAGGTTGATCTTCACGTTCTCTAGCGCGCCGCGCAGCGCCGCCACCGCCAAGTGGGCGCCCGTTTTGAGGTCGGAAGCCATCGCCGGGCTGCTGATGGGTTCGAGTTGGGCGAGG
>JALLOH010000420.1 GCA_027717655.1 Acidobacteriia bacterium AH_259_A11_L15 | reverse complement strand
AGGCGGCCATCCCGCCGCGCTTCTGCGCTTCCGCAACCACGTGCAGAGCCAGGGTGGTGAAGAACAAGCTGGCCGCTCCCTTCCGCGAGGCCGAATTCGACCTCATCTACGGCGAGGGCATCTGCCGGGAGACCGACCTGCTCGACCTGGGCGTCGCTCACGGCCTGGTGGAGAAGAGCGGATCCTGGTTCGCCCTGGACGGGGAACGCATCGGACAAGGCCGCGAAAACACCCGGCAATTCCTCCGCGACCACCCCGACGTCCGCGACCGCCTCGAAGCTACCCTGCGGGAAAAGCTCGGCCTGCCCGGCGCGCCCACCCCCGCGGCGCCGGCGGCCCCCGCGGCGCCGGCGGCTTTGCCCCCGACAGCCGTCTGAGCGTTGACGGTCGCCTGGGCCCCTTGGACCTGGCTGCGCCCGTTCGCACGCCGTTCCAGGGAGAAGTGGCGCTGGAAAATTTCCGTCCCGCCGCCCTGGCTTCTCTAGTGAC
>JALLOH010000041.1 GCA_027717655.1 Acidobacteriia bacterium AH_259_A11_L15 | reverse complement strand
GGTAGAGTTCGATGTCGCCCGAGCGGGTTTCCACCGCGATGTCCTGCGTGGGCGGCAGTTGCGCTACACTTCGCCCACTATGACTTTGTGAGGATTCACCAATCGCTTAGAATGACCCCTGCAATGACAGCGGGAGTTACAGACCATTTATGGGATGTTTCTGAATTGCTCACCTTTGGTTCCAGATGACGACTCGAAAGCTCGACGCAGCAGACGTACTCAACTGGGAGTATTTATGTGAAATAGCCGAATATCGAGAACTGCCCGAAATCAAGAATCTTGGTCAAGCTCTGAGAGCATTTGCATATTCATTTACTTCAACGGCAAGCATAGAAAATCAAAATCGGATGCTTGCCGACTGGCTAAGAAACGCCTGCGCCCGTACTCCTGCCGAAGAAGCCGAAGAAGTGGTGGCCCGGTTGGCCTATTATCTTCGTTCAGACAGAAGCCTGGTGAGGCAATTGGCGCTGGAAAATGGGATTTTGAGGGAAAAACGAAAACCTAGTTAGGTCTCTTGACTATGCCGTCTTTGACCCAGGAAGAATAGGAACTCTTGAAGGAATCGAACAGAACCTTGTCGGTCTTTTCATCCTTTTCGTGTTTCCAGAAAAGAACGAGATGCACCAGACGGCTTAGTAACGAAGAAGTTGTTTCTTTTGCTTTTGGCATTATGGTCTTTTCCTAAGCTCTCTTCTTCGTCTTTTATTGTGCTTGCTGTTTGCCAGATTGTCAAGCGTAAAGTGCGCGTACATCGCGCTCTATTGTCAAGGGGGTCGTTATGACGTGGACACAGGTAACTGTTTTGGCGATTCTGATATTCGGAGTAGGGTGGGTAGTAGAAGCCCGATTGGAGTTGCTGATAAAGGAGCTAAATACCCTCAGATGGGAACTGGATAAACAAATCCAGGAGATAGTCCTACATCTGCCAGACTAACCAAAGTGCCCCACTACCGACCGAAGGGATTCATTGATTAGAAGGCCGATTGGGGCTATGATGAGTTGTTCGCCCCCGCGGCCGAACCAGGGCGTACAGGTGGCAAGAATGGTGCGACGGATTCTCTTTTCCGCTCTTCTCGTGCTTCTGCTCAGCGCCGGCGCGCGCACGCAGACCACAGAAATTCTTCCCCTCGACCAGATCCGGCCCGGTATGAAGGGCGTGGCCCGCACCGTCTTCGCCGGGCAGGAGATTGAGACTTTCGAAGTGGAAGTCCTGGGGGTGCTGCGGAACTTCGTCGGCCCCGACCAGGACCTGATCCTGGTCCGCCTGCTGGGCGACAATGTGCTCCACACCGGCGTGGTGGCCGGGATGAGCGGCAGCCCGGTCTATTTCGACGGCAAGCTGGCCGGCGCCATCTCCTTCCGCTTCGGCATCTTTACCAAAGAGCCCATCGCCGGGGTCACCCCCATCGAGAATATGCTCCGGGCCGCCCAAGAAGACACGCAGATGGCGGCCGAGCTCCCACGACGCTATCGCCTCCCCGAGCCCAGCTTGGCCGCCGTCGGCATCCCCACCGGCACCGACGCCTACCTGATGCCCATCGAGACCCCGCTGTCCTTCGTCGGCTTCCATCCCCAGGTGATTCGCCGCTTCTCCGACCAGCTGGCCCCGTACGGACTGCTGGCCGTCCCGGGCGGCAGCTCGGCCGCCCCCGGGCAGTCGGCCCCGCTCGAGGCCGGCGGCGCGGCCGCGGCCGCCCTGGTCACCGGCGACATGACCGTCGCCGGCACCTGCACAATTTCCCTCCGGATTGGCGACCAGATTTTCGCCTGTGGCCACTGGATGCTCGGCTACGGGAACGTCGAGCTACCGATGGCCCGCGCCGAAATCGTCACCACGGTGGCTTCCGACTACGCCTCCTTCAAGGTCACCAACATCGGCGAAGTGGTGGGCCGCTTCGAGCAGGACCGCCGCAGCGCCATCGTGGGCCGCCTGGGTTCTCCCCCGCCCATGGTCCCGGTCGACCTCCGGCTGGAGCACCGCGGCCGCGTCTCCGAGTACCACTACCAAATCTTCCAGCACCCCAAGATTTCCCCGCTCTTGCTGAACCTCACCCTCTTCAACGGCATCTTCAACTCCATCGAGTCGGGCGAAGAGCTCACCTACCGGGTCACCGGCCGCCTGGTGCTCCGCGACCACCCGGACGTCATCCTCGACGATATGTTCAGCCCCAGCGACAGCTTCTTCCCGGACGCCTTCTTCGTGGTCAACAGCGTGGGCAACATCTTCCGGCAAATCTTCACCAATCCCTTTGAGTCCCCGGCCATCGAGCGCATCGCCCTGCGGATCGAGCTCATCCCCGAGCGCCGCGCCGCCACCATCGAAAACGCCTGGAGCGACCAGAGCGAGGTCCGCCCCGGCGAAACCATCCGCGTCAAGGTCGTCCTCCAGCCCTACCGCGGCCAGCGCCTGGTGCACGAAATCCTCGTCCCCATCCCCGCCCAGGCTGCCCAGGGGCAGCTCCGCATCCTGGTGAGCGACGCCCCCATGCTCAACCGCATCACCCGCACCATGCTCTTCGGGTTCGGGCTCCCGGGCCGCTTCCGTCCGGGGCCCCGGGTCACCAGCCTGGAGCAGCTCATCCGACTGCTCAACCGCGAGCGCCGCAACGACCGCCTCTATGTCTCCCTCTTCCAGCGCAGCCCCACCCTGCTGGTCGAGGACAAAGTCCTGCCCAGCGTCCCTCTCTCCCAGATGAACGTGCTCAACCGCCAGTCCGCCGCCGGCCAGCCGGGCGGCACCCTGCTCTTCTATGAATCCATCCTCAGCGAAACCTCCCAGCCGCTGGGGCAAGTCATCACCGGCAGCCACTGGCTGCTCCTCACCGTGCGCTGAAGCGGATGCCGATGCGACGACTCCTTCTCCTCCTGCTCCCCGCTTTCCTCTTCGCCCTGCTGCCTGCCCTGGGCGAAACTACCCGCTTCTGGCGGCAGGAGAGCTTTTCGGAATTCGAGAAAGGCACGGCCGACGGCGTCGCCCTGCGCAGCGACGGTGAGCTGCTGCTGGCGCCCCGCCACCGGGAAGTCACCGACCCCAACCTGGAATTTATCTGGTCGATCGCCGAAGGGCCCGCCGGGACGCTTTACCTGGGCGGTGGCAGCCCCGCCCGGGTCATCGCCGTGGACGCCAACGAGGAGAGCCGCGTCGTCTTCGAGTCGAAAGAGCTCGAAGTGCACGCCCTGGTGGTGGACCCCGAAAGCGGCGTGCTCTACCTCGCCACCTCACCCGACGGCAGCGTCTACCGGCTGCCCCCCGGCGGCGACGCCACGCTCCTCTTCGAGCCCCAGGCCAAGTACCTCTGGGACTTGGTTCTCCACCCGGACGGCACCCTCTACCTGGCCACCGGCGACAAGGGCGAAATCTTTCGCATTACCCCCGAGGGCGAAGACGAGCTCTTCTTCTCCAGCGAAGAGACCCATGTGCGCGCCCTGGCCCTGGGGCCCGACGGCAACCTCTACGCCGGCACCGAACCCAACGGGCTGGTGCTGCGGCTCTCACCCGCCGGCGAGGCCTTCGTGCTCTACGAGGCCGCCCGCAAGGAAGTCACCTCCCTGCGGTTCGACTCCGAGGGCAACCTCTATGTCGCCGCCATCGGCGCCAAAGCCAAGCCCCCTACCGCCCCCACCGCGCCCGGACAGCCGCGCCCCGGCCAGACCACCACCACCATTACCGCCGCCGGGGTGATCGTCACCGCCACCGGTGCGCCCCGCGCCGTGCCCACCCGGTTGCTGCCCTTCCTGACCGCCGGCGGCAGCGACATCTTCCGCATCGCCCCCGACGGCTACCCGGAAGAGCTGTGGTCGTCGCAGACCGAGCTGGTCTATTCCCTGGCCTTCGACGCCGAGGGCCGCCTGCTGGCGGGCACCGGCAATAAAGGCACGCTGCTGGCCATCGATTCCCCGCACCTCTACACGCACTTGATCAAGTTTTCCAGCCAGCAAATCACCACCCTCTACCGCGCCGACGCCAGCGGCCGCCTCTATCTGGGCACCGCCAACCCCGGCAAGCTCTACGCCGTAGGGCCGGAGCTGGCCACCGAAGGCACCTTCGAGTCGGAGGTCTTCGACGCCGAGCTGTTCTCTCATTGGGGCCGCATCTCCTGGCGCAACCGCTCCCCGAACGCCCCCGGCAGCGTCGAGCTCTTCTCCCGCAGTGGAAACACCTCCAACCCGCAGAAGAACTGGAGCCCCTGGTCGCAGGCCTACACCCATCCTTCCGGGACCCAGATCGCCAGCCCGCCGGCGCGCTTCCTGCAATGGCGGCTGGTCTTGCGGGCCACCGACTCGCGCACCCCCAGCCTCTCCGGGGTCTCGGTGGCCTACCTGCGGCGCAACGTGGCCCCGGTGGTCGAGAAGGTCATCGTTCAAGCTCCGGGTATCCGGGTCCGCGGCTTCCCCACCGCGCCGCAGCAGAATCAGTCCGTGCAGTTGGAGCGGCCGCCGCCTCCCAGCCGCCGGGTGGGCCGCCCCGGGGTGGTTCAGGTGCAGGTCCAGCAGCCCCCGCAGCGCCTCGAGCCGCCCCCTCAGGGCACGGCCGAGCCCGGCGCCCGCAGCGTGCTCTGGAGCGCCGACGACGCCAACGACGACGACCTGGTCTACTCGGTCTACTACCGCGGCGAGGACGAAACCCGATGGAAATTGATGGCGGAGAACCTGACCGAGAGGTTTTTTACTTGGGACGACGCCGCCCTCCCCGACGGGGCCTACTTCATTCGGGTCATCGCCTCCGACGCCCCCGCGAACCCCGCCGACTTGGCCTTGAGCGGCGAGAACACCAGCGACCGCTTCGAGGTGGATAACACCCCGCCGCGCATCGAAAACCTCACCGCCCAGTCCGGCAGCCGCACCGTGGAAATCCGCTTCCTGGCCCGCGACTCCTACAGCTCTCTGAAGAAGGCCGAATACTCTTTGAACGCCGGCGAGTGGCAGCCCCTCTTCCCTCTCAGCCGCACCACCGACGCCCGCGAGCACACCTTCGTCTTTTCCCTGGAAGACCTGGAGCCGGGCGAGCACACCGTCGTGGTCCGGGTCTACGACCGCTTCGACAACCCCGTCCTGGCCAAAACCACCTTCGTGGTCAAGTAGCGTCTGCCCGAATCCGCGTCAGGCGCCCACCCTGGTCTCTCCGCCTGACCTCACCCTGTTTTTTTCCTCCCGAACAAGGACCCGATTTCTCGCCGACACAGGAATGCGGTTAGGAGTAAGTCAAACCCAATCCATTCGAGCAACCAGATGGTGTACTCGCGTTCGTTGTGGCTGAGCCGCTCAAAATCCATCAGGGGCCAGAAAATAAAGGAAAGAGCTGCTCCATTCACAATCGCCACCACAACAATGCTGAGAAATGCTCGCCCCTTGCTCATCGCACCCTCATGCGCGAAGGTAGGCTAGCTTTCCCTCTAGCCACTCCTTAGGAGGCCAACTTCGCCTGGCAGGCATTCTTCCTTGCGGTATGACTTCTCAATCTACTCGCCGGAGGCTACTCATATTGTCGGCGCGGTTCTCGTGCCGGTAGTTATTGTCGATCCAGGTGGGGATCCGCCGCGCCATCAGGTAAACCAGCAGACCAATCTGGAACACAAGCAGCAGCGGGATGGTGACTACCTGATACCGAAAGAACCAGCTCTGAAACGCGAACGAGTACGCGAAGGCCAGGTTCATGGCCGCGCTGACCACCTTGGCGATCCCGTAGGCCAACACAAAAAAAGCGATGAAGCTGTGGCGGCCCATCTGGCGTTCCAGCCAGGCCAGCACCCGCAGCCCGCCGCGGTAGAGGCGGTCGGTGAACGTCAACCGCCGGGCGTAGGTGTAGGACCGCTTCTCATCACTCACCGTCAGCTGGTCCAGGCGTACTCGCGTGGGCTCCTTTCCCTGCGCCGCGCATAGCTCTTCCACGTCCTCCCTCATGCGTGTATCCACGCCCCACCCCAGCGGCTCCCGCAAGTGCACAGCGGCTTCCTTTTTCGCCTCGTCCACCTGAGCCTGCACACGGTAAACGGCATTCAGGTTCCGCCGGTTCGGCTCGATGGCGTCCTTCAGCCCCAGCCAATACTCGCTGGCCCCGCCGTCGGGATGGGAAATCTCATAGAGCCGCGCGTAATGAAACTCATCGAGCCTTCGGGGCTCCAGCCCCCGCTTCCCTCCTTCCAGGATGTAGAAGACATAATCCAGGATGAGCAGCGCTTCGCGTAACGGCTTGGCATAGACCCGCTCCGGCACGTCGTTTTCGGTGTGGATTTTTCCCCCGAAGACGATGGGCGAGGCTTTCCCCGCCACCATGGCCACCAGAGCTGACGCTGGAATTTGAAAAGGGGCACGGTACTCTTTCCCGGTCACCCGCGCCCAGGCACGCCGCCCCCATTCCCGAGTGCGGGCCCACAAACCGTTGTTCACTTCGAGAAAGGACACATGGTCGGTGGTGCCCCCGGCGATATAGTTGTTGTACTTGACCCCGTGCAGGTGGGCTCCCTCTTCCAGTACGTCGGTGAAGGCGTCATAGTCGCCGAAGGGGATGAGGGCCCGAATAAAGTCCGCCCCCAGCGTGCTCCGCGGAATAAACATCCGCCCCTCGCCCACCGAATCCACGGAGACAACGGCTCGAATGCGCTGCAGTTCTTCCGCTCTAAGCGCGCGCACGTACTCCCGCGAGCCGGACACGCCGATGCGATAGCTTGCCAGCGGACACAGCGCCAGCGCCACGGCCAGCAGCGCCCAATTCGGCGGCTCTTGTTGCAAGGCCCGCATGCCCGCAATCAGCCCGGCCGCCAGCAGCAACTGCGACAGCAGCCCCACCAGGCCGCACTCCTCCGAGCCGGCCAGAAAGTAGGTATGCGTGAGCCGGGGCCGCTTCTCGGCGCGCAGGTCAGCCAGCAGATACTGCTTGAGGATTTCTTCCCCCGTGGTGTTGTCGTCGGCCCCGGGGCCTCGCCAGGTGTCGTAGTGCGCTACCAGAAGGAAAACCTCAGCGCTTTCGCCCGGCACCGTAAAGACGAAATTCCAGCGAGTGGTGCGCAGCGCCCAACGCGACAACCGCTGCCGCTCGATCACTACGCAGGGCTTGTCCTGGCGCTGCCGTGCCTGCTGGCAGTGCTCGGCAAAAACCTTGGCGGCCTCCGCGGAGGCGTCTCGCTCGACTTCGTACGTGCGCTCGGGAAATTCTGTGCGCAGCCAGGCAATAAACTCCTCCACCAGGCGCTCGTTGGCCCGGTTGTCGCTTTCCCCTGGCAGGCGGTCCGCGCAAGCGCGGCGAATACTCTGCAAGATTTCTTCAACTCGCTGCTCCACCGGCGCCCAGCGAGCATGGACTTCCACTAGGTCCTTGGGCAACTCCTCCATAGGGAGTCTCCTCCTATCCTTTTTGTTCGAGTATCCATCCTGAGGCTCGTGTGGGGCTCTATCGACATAAGCAGGTAGGGGTCGGCCCGCCCGTGGCCACTCTCGGAATGGAACCCCGCCCACTTGACGCTCATCCTAGGCCGCGCCCCCCGCCAAGTCAACCCCAGCGTAACCACCTGCCCGGGGCCACTACATCTCCCCATCATCTTGAAGGTACAGCCTGGAACGACAAGGACGAATCGCGTAAAGCCATTCAGCGCTGGAAAGATTAGATTGGCTTCCGTGCGGAGGATCGGCGAAAAAGTGGCGGGTGAGCCTGTAAGCCGGATTCTGTACCCCGACCGAAGCCGGGGCGGTGATCATTCCTCTAGGCGGCCTACCCGGGAGTCACGCCCCGTGCCCCGCTAGGCGGGGCTCGGGACCAGGGCCGGGCCAGCCCTCCTCCCCTATTTGGCCTTGCTCCACGCGGGGTTTGCCGTGCGGCCGACGTCGCCGTCGGCCCGGTGGGCTCTTACCCCACCTTTTCACCCTTGCCTCCGGCGTCGTCCCGGCGGCTAGCCGGAACGCGTCCGTTTCCGGACCCGAGCCGAAGGCGGTGTGTTTTCTGTGGCACTTTCCGTTCCCGGCCGATTTGGCAGCCGGGACCTCCCTTCTTGCCCCGCCCCGCAGAGCGGGACGGAGTTCAGAGAGCGCGCTGCCCTGTGGAGTCCGGACTTTCCTCCCCGTCCCGAAGCTTCGGGACGGCGCGATCACCCGGCTCACCCACACTCCTAATTATAGCCTAGATACTTGCGTGCCGCCACTCCAGCGCTTGTCATGCTGAGCGAAGCGAAGCATCTCAGTCTGAGATTCTTCGCTTCCGTCCCGCCGTCGCGGGACTCCGCTCAGAATGACAACCTGGTGGTGGGACGCAGGAGCTACTGCGCTTCCACCACCGGGTCGTCGGGGCCGGCCGACTGCATTTCCTTGGCGTGTATCTCCCCGCTCCAGTCGGTGTAGTAAAACGTCCGGCCGCTGCTGCCCGGCGAGGTGGGCTCGGCGGTCAACCGGTAGCCGGTGAACAGCCGTACGGTGGCCGCCCAGCGGTAGGCGCCGGGGCCGGGCTGGTAGCGGAACTGGTAGCCGTTCTTCTCAAAGTCGTCGCGGGCAAGCGCCGTTTCGAGCAGGCGGGCCCGTTCGGGCGGCGCCGTTCCCGGGTTGCCTTCTTCGCCGCCGCGCAGCCGCTCGAGCGAACCCGGGTAGCCCTCGTGCTTCTCGTAGTAGGCCTGCAAGGCCTGATTGATTGTGGCCAGCGTGGCGCGGGCACCGGCCTGGTTCGACCGGATCAGGGATTCCTTGATCATTTCCAGCCCATAGAACAGGAACCACAGCAGCGCCCCGACCAGAACCACCCCCGCCGCGGCCCATAGCAGGATTCGACGGGAGCGCGTGCGCCACTGTCTCACATCCTGTTCTGCCATCGCGCCTCCTCTCAGGCCTCGCCCACCAGCTTGGCGAACTGTTTCTCGTCCAGCGTTTGAACACCAAGCTTTTTGGCTTTGTCGAGCTTGGAGCCGGGCTCGGCGCCCGCCACCACGTAGTCAGTCTTCTTGCTCACCGAGGCGGCCACGCGGCCGCCCTGCGCTTCGATCAGCTCCCTGGCCTGGTCGCGCGTCCACTTCTCCAGCGTTCCGGTAAGCACGAAGGTCTTCCCCTCCAGCTTGGTGCCTTTCTTCTTCGGGCGCTGGCACTGGAAGGGCAGCCGGGCCCGGCGCAGCTTCTCCAGCAGCTTGTGGTTCTGTTTCTCCCCGAAGAAGTCCACGATGCTGCCCGCCACCTTGGGCCCGATTTCCTCAACTTCGATCAGCTCCTCCCGGCTGGCCTCAGCCAGTTTGTCGAGCGAGCCGAAGTGCTCGGCCAGCAACTGTGCTGTGCGCTCCCCCACAAAGGGAATGCCCAGAGCGTAAATCAACCGGTCGAGGTCGCGCTGCTTGCTGGTTTCGATCTCCCGCAGCAAGTTCTGCGCCGACTTTTCGCCCATCCGCTCCAAGTTGGCCAGCGTCTCCAGCTTGAGGCCGTACAGGTCAGCCGGGTCTTTGACCACCCCCTTCTCCACCAACTGATCGACCAGCTTCTCGCCCAAGCCGTCAATGTTAATGGCGTTGCGACTGGCGAAGTGCTTCAGCGACTCCTTCCGCTTGGCCGGGCAACCGGTGCTGACGCAGCGGTAGGCCACCTCGCCCTCTTCCTTGTGGATACGCCCGCCGCACTCGGGGCACTTCTGCGGCATGCGGAATTTCTTTTCCTGTTTGCCGTGCTGGATGACTTTGACCACGTGGGGGATGACGTCCCCGGCCCGCTCCACCACCACCGTATCGCCCACGTGCACGTTCAATCGCTCGATCTCGTCCATGTTGTGCAGGGTGGAGTGGCTGACGGTCACGCCGCCCACCGGCACCGGCTCCAGGTCGGCCACCGGGGTGAGCGTCCCGGTGCGGCCCACCTGCACCCGGATGTTCCGCACCCGGGTGGCCGCCTGCTGGGCGGCGTACTTGTAAGCCACGGCCCAGCGCGGGGCTTTGGCCGTGCTCCCCAGCTCCTCC
This sequence comes from Acidobacteriia bacterium AH_259_A11_L15, assembly GCA_027717655.1. GTDB lineage: Bacteria > Acidobacteriota > Terriglobia > Acidiferrales > 2-02-FULL-67-57 > 2-02-FULL-67-57. Next base: position 11,156 of record JALLOH010000041.1, on the reverse strand, counting down.
CACAGGGCGATTTCATCCACCTTGATGACCACCCCATCGGTCTCGAAGGAGAGCTTCTCGCGCTTCTTTTCCCAGTGGTCGCAGTAGCGGATGACCTCCTCGATCGACCGGCAGCGCTCCCAGTCGGGGCTGACCTTGAAGCGGAGCTTCTCCAGCGCGTGCAAGGCCTCGGAATGGCGCTTCAGCGGGGAGCGGCCGTCGGCCAGCAACTGGTAGGCGAAGAAGTCGAGCTGGCGCCCGGCGGTGATGTTGGGGTCGAGCACCCGGATGCCGCCCGCGGCCGCGTTGCGCGGGTTGGCGAAGCGCTTCCCCCCTTCCCGCTCCTGCTGCCGGTTCAGCTCTTCGAAGGCCTTGCGCGTCATGATGGCTTCGCCGCGCACTTCGAAGGCTGCCGGCACGCCGAGTTTCTTCAATTCCTTCCCGTCCACGCGCAGCGGAATGGAGCGGATGGTCTTGACATTGGGGGTGACGTCTTCGCCCGTGGTGCCGTCGCCGCGGGTGATGCCCCGCACCAGGATGCCGTCCTGGTAAAGCAGCGAGAGGCTCAGGCCGTCGAACTTGTGCTCGGTGGTGTAGCCCATCCCGCGATCCGCGGGACGGCCGCTGCCTTCCCGCACCCGCCGGTCAAACTCGCCCAATTCCTCGAACGAGGTGGCGTTATCGAGGCTCTGCAGGGGGACGCGGTGCCGGACCTTGACGAAGCCCTCCCGCGGCTGGCCGCCCACCCGCTGCGTAGGCGAATCCAGGCTGACCAACTCCGGGTGCTCGGCTTCCAGCGCTTGCAGCTCCCGCATCAGCCGGTCGAACTCGGCGTCGGAAATCTTCGGCTCGTCGAGCACGTAGTAGCGGTACTCGTGGTAGCGAATCTCCTCCCGCAGCTTTTCGAGTTTGACTTCGACGGAGGCTTTCGGCTTCGCCATATCGGTATTATACCGAGTCCTGCACTTGTCTTTGACGAGCCGAGCGCTTTCCTCCATAATCGGCGCGCCCGCACCCACAGGCCCGGCGATGCCGATTCTTGCGCGCTTCCGCAACGCTGCTCTGATTTACAACCCGCTGGCCGGCCGGAAACGCGGGAAGCGTGAGCGGGACCTCGACCGCGCCGCCTACTTGCTGGATGCCTACCGGATCAGCGTAACCCGCTTCCCCACCACCGGCCCGGGCAAGGCCACCGAACTGGCCCGGCGGGAAGTGGCCGCCGGGCGCGACCTGATCATCGCCTGCGGCGGTGACGGCACGGTAAACGAGGTGGTGAACGGCATGGCGGGTTCCCGGGTCCCGCTCGCTCTCCTGCCCGCCGGCACCGGCAACGCGCTGGCAAAAGAGCTGGGCTTGGACGGCAAAAGCATCGGGCGGGCGGCCGAATACATCCCCCGCGCCGTGGTGCGGCGCATCGCCCTGGGGCTCGTCCACCAGGCTCGCCCTGAAGGGCGGGCGGCCGGCCGGTACTACCTCAGCGTGGCCGGCGCGGGCGCCGACGGCCACCTGCTCTACCGGATGAAAACCCCGGCCAAGCTGCGCCTGGGGATGCTCTATTTCTGGCTGGAAGGATTGCGGCAGCTCTTCCTCTACGACTTTCCCGAGTTCGACGTGGAGGCGGACGGCCGGAGGTTCCCCACCTGCACGGTAGTGGTCAGCCGCTCGAAGAACTATGGTGGCCCCGGGCAGCTCACCCCCCGCGCCGACCTGGGCCGCGACGACTTCGAAGTCTGCCTGTTCCCCCGCTGCTCCCCCTGCGGGTACCTCCTGTACCTCCTGGCGTTGGTGTTCAATGTCTCCCTCGAGGTCTTTCCCGAGTTTCGCTGCCTGCGCGCCCGCCGGGTGCGGGCCGAACCCCGCCAGCAGCGCATCCACCTGCAAGCCGACGGAGAGCTGCTCGGAGAGCTGCCCGCCGAATTCACGGTTGTACCCGACGCTCTCTCCCTTCTCGTCCCAGCAACCATAGCGGAGCGATGGACGCCTTCACGCACACCCTGACCGGGCTGGTGCTGGCGCGCGCCTGCCTGCCGGTCGTCCCGACGGGCGCCCGGCAATGGCCTCTCACCGCCACCGCAGCCGTCGTGGTCGCGGCCAACGCCCCCGACGTGGACTATTTCTCCCGGTTGCTCGGACCCGGCGCCTACCTCGAACACCGCTACGCAGAAGCTCACTCGCTGGCCGGGGCGGCGGCGCTGGGAGTGGTGGTAGCGTTGGTCTTCTCGCTATTCGCGCGGGGCCGGAGAGCTCAGCCCAGGCTGCCGGCCCGCCTCCTGCTCGTCTGCCTGCTCGCCGCCTGGAGCCACTCCCTGATGGATTGGACAACATCGGACGGCATCCGCCTGTGGTGGCCCGCCCAGCCTACGTGGTACGCCCGGGATTGGGCTCCTTTCTTCGACCCCTGGCTGCTGGTCATCCTGCTGCTCGGCGTCGGGCTCCCGGCCTTGTTGCGGCTGGTGGGGGAAGAGATCGGAGCTCCGCAGACCGGCGCCGGCGCCCGCCGGGGCGCCCGGGTGGCGCTGATTGCTTGCGCGCTACTGGGAATGGGTCGCGCCCAATTGCACACGGACGGGGTCGAGCGCCTGCAATCGCGCCTCTATGACGGGCGAGCGCCGGTGCGGGTGGGCGCTTTCCCGACGGCCTTCAACCCCTTCCGCTGGCGCGGCGTAGTGGAGACCCAAACCACCTTCGAAACCCTGGAGGTTGCCCGCTTTGCCCCCGCGCGGGGACGGGAGAAGTTCTCCACCTTCTACAAGCCGGAATCCTCGCCGCCGCTGGAGGCGGCCCTGGCCACCCGCTCGGCACAGTTGTTTCTCTCCCGCGCACGCTTCCCCTACGCGGAAGTAAGTCCCTTCCAGGACGGCTGGCGGGCCAGGCTGCGCGACCTCCGCCACGCCCGCCCCGACCGCGGGTTGACCCTGCAGGTGGATTTGAGCGAAACGTTCGGGGTGATCAACGAAGAGATTCGCTTCGGGCCGTCCAGGAACCGGCCCGCCCGGGACTAGGAAGGCAGGACGCGCCGCCGAGCGCGATAGCGCTGCACGATCCGCAGGGTTACATAGATCACCAAAATCACCCCCACGGCCGCGGCCGAAACCTGCAGGAAGTGGGTGCGCAGGAATTCGACCGCCTCTTCCCCCTTCCAAACCGCAAGAAACCCCCAGAGGAAATAGCGCAGGCCGCGCCCCAGCGTCAGTGCTATCAGAAACGGCCGCAAGTGGACCCCGAAAACCCCCGCCGCCAGGATGAACACTTTGAACGGAGTGGGCGGCGGCATCACCGCCGGGATGGCCACGGTCAAGAACTCGTTGCGCTCGTACCATCGCCGGATGCGCTCAATGCGCTCCGGAGTGGCCTGCTTTTGCCGGCGCAGCACCGCCTCCCCGCCTTTGCGAGCCAGATAGAAGATGGTCAGGCAGCCCAGGATGGAGCCCAGCGAGGCCATGGTGGCATAGAAAACCATGTTTTCCGGGTTGGCCAGCGAAAGCGCGATTACCAGGGCATCGTTGATCACGGGCAGGGTGCCGAAGGAGGAGTCAAAGAAGGCAATGGCAAACAGGCCGAAGCCCCCCAGGCTGCCCAGCAAGGTGGTAATCAAGGATTGCGCCCACTCGGGCAGCTTCTCCAGAAGAGACTGGACCCAGGGCGGGATTTGCGGCGGTCCCAAGGAACTCGAGGCTGGCGAGAGCGCAGTCAAAGTACCGTATTCTATGCGGGGAGCCTCCCGGGCGCAAGCCGCCGCTCCCCCTCTTGTACGGGATGCGCGAACCGTGTTATAAGCTGATGTTTTTGCGGTTGGTTCGCGACCGCATCCGGGAGCCCGACGGTTCCTCCGTTTCCTCGCCCCACGCTTCGCGGACCACCTATGCACACTCGACCACAGAGACGCACCCAACCATGAGCGATACCCTGTTCTTCGTCTTGGGATTCGGCGCTCCGCTGGTGGCCGCCGCCTTTGCCGTCTTCCTGCGGCTGAACATCGAGCGGGCCGAGCCCGGCACAGAGAAAATGCAGCGCATCGCGGCGCAGATTCGGCAAGGCGCCATGGCCTTCCTGCGCGTCGAGTACACCACCCTGGCGGGGTTCGTCGTGGTGATGTTCGCCGTCCTGGCCTTCCTGCTGCCCGCCGGGGGCCGGTTTGTCGCCCTGAGCTTTCTTCTGGGAGCGATCGCTTCCGCCTCCGCGGGCTGGATCGGAATGCACACCGCGACCAGCGCCGCCGTCCGCACCACGCACGCCGCCCGCTCGAGCCTGGCCGCCGCCCTGCGCGTGGCGTTTTCCAGCGGAGCGGTGATGGGGCTGACCGCCGTGGCCCTGGGAACCCTCGGCATCAGCCTCCTCTACTATGCCTTCGGCGGCCTCGACCAGAAGCCTCTCGAGGCCTCCAGCCACATCTTCGGTTTTTCCCTGGGCGCTTCCATGATCGCCCTGTTCGCCCGCGTCGGCGGTGGCATCTACACCAAAGCCGCCGACGTGGGACAAGACCTCTCCGGCAAAATCGAGGCCGGCATTCCCGAAGACGACCCGCGCAACCCAGCCACCATCGCCGATAACGTGGGAGACAATGTCGGCGATGTCGCCGGCATGGGGGCCGACCTGTTCGAGTCCTACGTGGGCAGCATCATCTCCTCAATGGTTTTGGCCTGGGGCCTGACGGCTCCCGAGGCGGCCGCGCTTTGGGGAGTGGAGGAAAGCGCCTTCCCGGCCCTGCAGCGCTCGCTGGCACTCTTTCCCGTAATTCTGGCCGGCCTCGGCATTCTCTGCTCCATCGTAGGGACTTTCCTGGTGCGGACCGACGATGAGCGAAAGATTCACCGCGCCCTGTTCGCGGGCCTGCTGGTGGCCTCGGTACTGGTGCTGATCGGCGGCGCCACGGTTGTGCAGGTCTTGGGGATTCCCTGGGCGGTATTCGGGAGCGTGGTCGCGGGCCTGATCATCGGCGTTCTCATCGGCCAGGTAACCGAGTACTTCACCTCCAAGGACCGCGGACCGGCCCGCTACATCGCCCGGCAGTCCGGCACCGGGCCGGCCACCAACATCATTGCCGGGCTGGCCACCGGAATGTTCTCCTGCGCGATTCCTATCCTTCTGATCTGCCTGGGAATCTTTTTGAGCTACAAGTGGGCGGGTCTCTACGGGATTGCTATCGCGGCCGTGGGGATGCTTTCGACTTTGGGCATCAGCCTGGGGGTGGACGCCTACGGCCCCGTGGCCGATAACGCCGGGGGCATCGCCCAGATGAGCGCCCTGGAAGCGACCGTGCGCCACCGCACCGACGCCCTGGATGCGGTCGGCAACACCACCGCCGCCATCGGCAAGGGCTTTGCCATCGGCTCGGCCGCCCTCACCGCGCTGGCTTTCTTCCACGTCTTCCGCACCACCGCCGCGCAGGCGGTGGAGGAAGCCGGCGGGCCCGGTGTTTTCGCCGCCCGGCACTTGAACTTCGACCTGAACAATCCCAACGTTCTCATCGGCCTGCTAGTGGGCGCCATGCTCCCCTTCCTGTTCTCCGCCCTGGCCATGCAGGCCGTGGGGCGCTCCGCCAATAACATGATCGAAGAAGTGCGCCGCCAGTTCCGCACCATTCCGGGATTGCTGGAGGGGAAGGCGGAGCCGGACTCGGCCCGCTGCGTCGCCATTGCCGCCAAATCGGCGCTTCGGCAAATGATCCTCCCGGGTTTGCTGGCGGTATCGGCGCCTATCCTGGCCGGCACTCTACTCGGGGTGGCTGGCCTGGCCGGGCTGCTGGCGGGCGCCCTGGCCACGGCGGTGCTGCTCGCCTTGATGATGGCCAACGCCGGCGGAGTCTGGGACAATGCCAAGAAGTACGTGGAAGAGGGCCACCTGGGCGGAAAGGGATCGGAGACCCACAAGGCCACGGTGATCGGCGATACGGTGGGCGATCCCTTCAAGGACACCGCCGGCCCCAGCCTGAACATTTTGATCAAGTTGATGAGCGTGGTCTCGATCATCTTCGTGCCCCTGATCGTCGCCTGGATCAAGTAACCCAACTCCCCCGCTCTTCGCCTCCTTCAGGGCAAGCCGGCAGGGCAGGGCTTCTCGGAGCGAAGCGGAGACCCTGTCGAAGACCCCGAGCATAGCCGAGGGGAGCCCTGTCGAAGGGAGCCCTGCCGTCAGCCAGCCCACAAGCAAAGGGCTTCAGCCCCTGAGGCCAGGCGGGTCAACCCTCTCGCCCTGAGCGAAGTCGAAGGGTCAGGGTTGACATCAAGGGAGCAGGATTTCGAGGGGCTTTAGCCCCTGAGGTCAGTCATCGTGGGAAGCCGAAAGAGGGGTCCGCAGGGCCTCCTAGAAACCCTCGTACACGCCGTGTACGGCCCGCATACGGAGTATGCGCGGGCGCCCGCAGGGTATATACCCCCCCGGCATCCCTTCAATTAGGAGCGGAAACCTAGGCAGGCTTACTCGCCCGCCGCCGGACTTCAGGGTAAACCCTTCGGCCAGGCTCAGGGCAGGCGCATGCGGTCGGAGATGTCGTCGGCGCGGTCTTCGATGGTGTCGGCCAGCGCGCTCAGCTTCTTGCCGGGATTCGCCGGCAGGTTCTCGGAAAAATATTTCTGCAGAGCTTTTCCTTCCTCGCGAATCTCCTCCGCCAGCAGCACCACCGAGACCGAGAGGAAATTCTCATCCACCACTTCCGCTTCCGCCCGCAACTCCAGGGCCTGGCGCTCCAGCCCGAGAGCCCGCTTGCGGATCTCTTCGGGGAGCAACCCCGGCTCGGTCTTCTCGGTTTCCTCACGCAGTTGCCGCGTTTCGGCCACCAACTGCTCGCAATCCCGCTTCACCTTCAGGTGCTCCGTCCGCAGCCACAACCGCAGCCGTTGCCAGCGCGAGCGTCCCGGGAAGAGTTGCGCCTCCCCTGGCAGGGGCACTAACCCGGCGCACAGGAAAAGCAGCAGGAAAACCACCACCACCGCCCGCATTTTCCCGCCCACTTTCACGGTGGGTATTATGATGGCAGAAAAGCGCGCGCCCACAAGACTTTTTGGTAGGGACAGGACACACACGGCCGCCCGCCCTCGACTGGCAAAGCCAGGGGCGCGCGAGTACAATGAGTCGCGCCCAGCCCTTTTCGCGGAGGAGAGACTATGCCGGAGCACCTGAACTGGCGGGAGCTGCTGCCCACCATCATCGCCGTGGTGGTCGTGCTGGGACTCATTGCGGTGGGATTGTGGCTCGCCACTCGCGCCATCCGCCGGCTGGCGCAGCGGATGGAAAAAGAAGACCAGGAGCACGTCGAGGAAATCGAGCGCTGGGCCAACCAGTTTGTTCGCTCTATCCGCTACTCGATCGGCGTGGTGATCCTGGTCGCTGCCCTCTTCATCATCCTGCCCGTCCTGGGCGTCCGAGACTTTCCCCAGTTGACCTGGGAGCAGATCACCGCCTGGCTGATGGGGCCGGGGATGCGGATCCTATTTGTACTGGGCGGCGCCTTTGTCTTTACCCGCATCCTCCACCTCTTGATCGCCCGCCTGCCCCTGTTTGTCATTCCCCGGGAAGGGCCACTGGCTCAGGTCGCTGAGCAACAAAAGCGCGCCACCACCATCACCCGCCTGCTGCGCATGCTGACCACCGTGGTGGTGATGAGCATCGCCGTGCTCATCGTGCTCCGGGAAGTCGGCGTGGACATCACCCCCATCCTCACCGGCGCCGGCATCGCCGGCCTGGCCTTCGGCTTCGGCGCCCAGCACCTGGTGCGCGACGTCATCTCCGGCTTCTTCCTGATCGTCGAAGACCAGGTGCGCGTGGGCGACGTCGCCATCATCAACGGCACCGGCGGCCTGGTGGAGGCCATCGGGTTGCGCACCATCGTCCTCCGCGATCTCGCCGGCACCGTCCACGTCTTCCCCAACGGAACCATCACCACCCTGGCCAACCTCACCAAGGATTACTCTTTCTACGTGCTCGACGTGGGCGTGGCCTACAAGGAGAACGTGGACCACGTCATCCAGGTGCTGAAGGAGATCGGGGAGGAGCTGGTGAGCGACCCGGAATGGAAGGACCGCATCCTGGGGCCGCTGGAAGTCTTCGGCGTGGATGCCTTCGCCGACTCCGCCGTAGTCATCAAAGCCCGCATCAAGACCGCCCCCATCCAGCAGTGGAACGTGGGCCGCGAGCTGCTCCGCCGGATCAAGAACACCTTCGACGCCAAGGGCATTGAGATCCCCTACCCGCACGTCTCCGTCTATTTCGGCGAGGCCAGCAAGCCCTTCGCCGTCCAGGTGGCCGAGCAGCTCGCTCGCCAGAAAACTCGCTAGCTTAGCAACCCAATGCTGCAGCGGATTTTCAGCGCACAGAGACTGAAAGCCAGGGCATCTTCCGCCTATGCCATTCTCAAGAAATGGGTAGGCCGACCGCTTTCTTTCATTTGGACACATCACGCCACCATCCTTGGGTTTCTTACACTCGCTGCGGCCTCTCTCGCATGTTACTTTACCTACAACAGTGTGCAACTGATGCGCGAATCGGCTAGACAAACGCAAGAGCAATTGAAGTTGGCGGAGGAACAGTTTGACCTAGTGAAGGAAAGCCTAGCCACAGCCAGGACACAACTAGAGTCTCTCCAAGCGTATCAAGCCGATGTGCTGGCTACGCCGGACTTTTCCATAAAACTCGAAGTTCCGTTTGAAGAAGGCGTGGAAATCCGGCGGGGATGGCACCCAACCGTGAGGGAGGTTTACGTGCGTTACGAAGGCACGTTTATCTCGATCCTCACTGTCCAAAATGTCGGAACAGCTCCCGCGAAAAACTTCATCGTCAGCGTGAGCGGATCGAATCACGCGGTTTACGAACTTCCAGCCAATCCAAACACACGGCTGCCGGACTTCCTGCAATGGCGTGAACTGTTTCGTGACCGACAATCCCTTCTGCTTCCAAAGGAATCATATATGCGGCAGATTCCCGTGACCATAATAGAGGGCGCTATCGATGGGACACCCCAGCTTTCGGTAAGCGTGCACGCTGATAATATGATTCAGCGCTACCAGCGAGGATTTGTGTTCCGCAAGAAAAAAGAGACAGACAGCAAGACACCGCAATGACGCTTGTTTTATGGCGCCGCGCATGAGCACCGTAGTCAAACCCGCTCGCGTCGCTTGGAGCAGCACGGCCGTGCTGCTGGTTTTCCTGCTGCTGGCGGTTAAGGCGATCGCGCAAGTGCCCGTGGACTGCGGGGAAGGCCTGCAGTTGCGCCTCAGCTCCCAGACGCCCGCCCAGGGCAGCCTGGTGCTGGTGGAAGTGAAAAGCGAGTCGCCTCTCGCCGACTTGTCCGGCGAAGGCTTCGGCCAGACCCTCCGCTTCTGGCCGGGGGGCAACCCGGGCCACTCCTACCGGGCCTTGCTGGGGGTCGACCTGGAGCGGCCCGCCGCCGCCTTTCCCCTCAGCATCAATGCCGAACTCGAAAGCGGCCAACGGCTGGCCTGCAGCCTCCTCGCCACCGTTCGCGAAGGCGACTTTGCCCTGGAACGCCTGCGGGTGGACCGCCGCTACACCGAGCTCGACCCGAAAGACCTGGAGCGGGCCCGCCGGGAAAGCCGCCGCCTGCGGGAAATTTATGCCAGCGTCGCCCCGGAGCGCCTCTGGGAAGGCGCCTTCCGGCCGCCGCTCGTAGGCGTCGAAGCCTCGGGGAACTTCGGGCGGCGCCGCATCCTGAACGATGAGCCCCGCTCGCCTCACAGCGGCGAGGACTACCCCGCGCCCGCCGGCACTCCCGTGCGGGCTCCCCAGCGCGCCCGAGTGGTGCTGGCCGACAACCTGTTCTTTTCAGGGAACACCATCGTGCTCGACCACGGCCTGGGGCTTTACACTTTCTATGCCCACCTGGAATCCATCGCCGTGAAGGAGGGCGCGGTCGTCGAAGCCGGCGACCTGCTGGGGGGAGTCGGCGCCACCGGGCGAGTCACCGGCGCCCACCTCCACTGGGGCGCCCGCTTGAATCGGGCCCGCATCAACCCGCGCGACCTGCTGGTGTTCCTCTCTGACTAGCGCCTGCGGCGCAGCGACTTTGGAAACGTCTTGAGCGCGGCAAACCGAAATCTGGAAGCCACCTGGCGCTACCACCACGGCACCAAGCACTCCTACGAGAGTGTGCGCACCAACCCGCACTTCCTCGACTGGTCGAACCGCCCCCGGCCCTTCAAACTCTACCCTGCCCTCGACCCGCTGCCCTTGCCGCGCGACCTCCCGCAAACCAACGTTCCCGCGCTGGCCGCGCTGGCCCCGGGCGCCGTCCCCGCCGGCGACGTAGTGCCGGAGCTGTCCACCCTGGCCCACATCTTCTACTTCTCCGCCGGCATCACCAGGCGCAAGACCTACCCGGTGGGCGAGATCCTCTTCCGCGCCGCCTCCTGCACCGGCGCCCTGTATGAAATCGAGTTGTACCTGGTTTGCGGCGACCTGCCCGGGCTGGCGGCGGGCGTCTATCACTTCGACCCGGGCGATTTCGCCCTGCGGCAGCTCCGCCCCGGCGACTACCGCGGCGCCGTGGTTCGCGCCACCGCCGCCGAGCCCGCCGTCGCCTCTGCCCCAGCCCTCGTCATTTGTACCGGCATCTACTGGCGCAACGCCTGGAAATACCAGGCCCGCACCTACCGGCACTTCGGCTGGGACAACGGCACCTTGCTCGCCAATTTACTGGCCGCCGGCGCGGCCTGGAGCCTGCCGGCCAAGCTCGTCTGTGGCTTCGTGGACAGCGAGGTCAATCACCTGCTCGGCCTCGACACCGAACGGGAAGTGGCCTTCTCGATGGTCGCCCTCGGCCGCGTCGCCAATCCGCCGCCGCAGCCGCCCGCAAACCTCGCGCCGCTCAACTTGGAAACCGTGCCCTACTCCCGGAGGGAGACGGACTATCCCGGTATGCGCGAGATGCACGCGGCCTCCTGCTTGCACTCGCCCCAGGAAGTCGCCGCCTGGCACGGGCCGGCACCGGTTTCGGACCCGCCCGTGGCAACGGGCAAGGTCATACCGCTCCAAGTCCCCGCCCAAGAACAACTGCCCCGCGACCCCCTCGAGTCCGTCGTCCTGCGCCGCGGCTCCAGCCGAAAATTCGCTCAGGAGGCCATCAGCTTCGCCCAACTCTCCACCCTGCTCCATTGCGCCAGCCGGGGCCTCTCCGCCGACTTCCTGGAGCCGCCGGGGACGCGCCTCAACCAGTGGTACCTGAT
>JALLOH010000419.1 GCA_027717655.1 Acidobacteriia bacterium AH_259_A11_L15 | reverse complement strand
ATCTTGCTCCCGGCGTGAATGTAGCTGGCCAGGGCCCCCTCGTGCACCGCCCGCCCCGCCTTCCGCTGCGCCGTCGCCATTCCCTTCTTTCGCAGCCAGGCGGTTGCCTGCTCGATGTCGCCCCCGCTCGCCTCCAGGGCTTTCTTGCAGTCCATCCACCCCGCCCCCGTCTGCTCCCGCAGTTGCTTTACCTGCTGCGCCGGGACAACCTTCTTCTCGCTTTGCGTGGGGTTGTTTGTCTCACCCATGGCGGAAATCTCTGCCTTTCCCTTCAGCCACAAAAAAAAAGCAGGTCGCCGTCCTCTGCAGACAGCCGGCCTGCTGCAACCTGTCGGGGTCCATCATGCACTCTTGCTGCCGCTTGGTTCCTCCGCCCGCTGCTTCTCCCCCCCTTCTTCGTTAGCGGACTTGGAAGTTTCTTCCTTGCCTGCTTCCTCCGCTTCCGGCACCGGTCGTGGCCGCAGGTGAGGAGGCAGCAGCTCGTCGGGG
>JALLOH010000418.1 GCA_027717655.1 Acidobacteriia bacterium AH_259_A11_L15 | reverse complement strand
GCCCCAGGTTGTTGTAGGGCGAGGAGTTGGCCCGGGGAGTGAAATCTCGGAAAACGGCCACATGCCCGTTGCGGTCTCTAAACTCCCCGTTCACATCCTTGGCTGACTGGAAGCGCCGGTTGGGGTCTTTTTCCATCAGCTTGAAAATGATGGCCTCCACCTCTTCAGGCAGCTCGGGGTTCCACTGCCGCGGAGAGACGGCCCGGCCCTCCAACACCCTGCTCGGGAGTTCCACCATTTCTTCCCGGCGGGTCAGCGGCTCGGTCAAGGGCTTGCCGAACCAGGGGTCGCGCCCCGTGAGCAGGTTGTAGAGAATCACACCCAGCGCGAAGAGGTCGGTGGGGGCACCGATCTCTTTCGTTCTTCCCTCGAGCTGCTCCGGGGCCGCATAGCCGGCCGTGCCCGGCATGCCCAGCACGGACTCCGTGAAGCGCTTCTCGCCCCACTGCTCGGCCAGGGCCTTGGCGATCCCAAAGTCGAGGACCTTCACC
>JALLOH010000417.1 GCA_027717655.1 Acidobacteriia bacterium AH_259_A11_L15 | reverse complement strand
GTAGCTCGCCACTTCACCCGGGTCGAAGCCGGAGGGGCGTTCGGCGGCGGGCGCTGAAGGCGCGCGGCCGGCGGCGGCTTCCCGGGCCTCTTCGGCGACCTGGGCGACCGCGTCCACGCAGTAGAGCAGGCTCTTGATGGGGCGGCCGCGCTTGGCGGAGTCGTAGCGCTCGAAGGCGCGGTCGATGCCTTTGAAGACGACTTCGAGCGGGAGGCCGGCCCTCCTCGTGGGGCACGTTGGTCTCGGTCAGCAGCCCCACCTGCGGGGCCACCACGTCCAGAACCAACCGCAGTAGCTGCACCACCGCATGGGTCTGCTGCAGGTGCGCGCAACTCGTCCCCAGCTCGCACCAGAGGTAGGTAACCGCATCCAGCCGGATGATGTCGGCCCCGCGACGAACGTAACAAAGCAGAATCTCCACTACCCGCAACAGGACTTTCTCGTTCTTGAAGTTCAGGTCCACCTGGTCGGGGCTGAACGTCGTCCAGACA
>JALLOH010000416.1 GCA_027717655.1 Acidobacteriia bacterium AH_259_A11_L15 | reverse complement strand
CCCGCAGGCCATCCTAAATGACCGTGGCCAATGCGCCCTCCCCGGCCTGGTAGCCGCTGCGCGCGGCCGCTGCGTCGCCGCCCACTTCGGCACCTATGACTACACCGCCGGCTGCAACATCACCGCCGCGCACCAGCACATGCTCCATCCCGCCTGCGACTTCGCCCGCGATATGATGCAGGTTGCCCTGGCCGGCACCAGCATCTGGCTGGACCGGCGCCTGAGCGCTGAGGAAAAATCCAGCCCGCAAGGGGAAGCCCGAGTGTGGATGGTGCACAGCGGCGGGTTTTACGCGGTGGGGAAGGTGGGGAGCCAGCAAGTAGTCCCCGGCAGGCTGCGGTGGTTCCGCTGGGAGGCGGCGCTGACTTGGCTGAGCGGGATGGTGCTGCTGGTGCTGGTCTACTACCACGGCGGCGCGCTCATCGATACACACATCGCCGACATCGGCCTGGGGACCGGGGCAGCGATCGGCCTGGGGGTCTTGATCCTTGCC
>JALLOH010000415.1 GCA_027717655.1 Acidobacteriia bacterium AH_259_A11_L15 | reverse complement strand
CGCTCCTTCCCAAGCAGAATCAGCTGCCGGACCCAATCATACTTGTCTTCGATCGGCAACATCCGCGTCCTCTAAGCCCCCATGGCAAGGGGATAGAAAGAGCCCACGGCAGCGGGCTAGAATCTTCTATTCCCTTCGGTTGTTATGCTTTCACCCGCTCCCCACATACCCCACCCCTTCGTTGCCCGCCATCCTAGCCCCCCACCCGCAGGCAAGTCAACGCGCCTGACACCGTCAAGGCTCGGTGTGTGTGCGGTTTACTTTCGATTGCGAGACCGGAACGCCCAGACAAGAATCCCAATGAAAATGGCAATTGAGGGAATCAGCAGAATCAAGATGGCTTGGTCGAGGACTCTTGCAGATTCCAGCACCACAGCAGCTCTCGTCTTGGTTGGAAGAGGAACTTGCCTTTCCCCACCATCTTAAGCGGCCCCCAGAGGCAAGTCAACGCGACGACTCGGGGATGTTTGGGCTAATGGCTACCGCTGGCGGCGT
>JALLOH010000414.1 GCA_027717655.1 Acidobacteriia bacterium AH_259_A11_L15 | reverse complement strand
GATGACCTTGGGCGAGGCCATGCGGGCCACGCCGCCCTCCTTGCGGATGTCGGCCGGGACGCGCTCCAGCGCCATCACCGCGCAGGCGCCGGCTTTTTCGGCGATGACGGCCTGCTCGGCGTTGGTCACATCCATGATCACGCCGCCCTTGAGCATCTCCGCCAGGCCGACCTTCACCCGCCACTGCTCATCTTGAAAGAACTTCATGGCTGTTTCTCCTCCAAACGACTCGCCTATACCTCATTGCGGAACCTCGCTGTCATTCCTTGCCCCGACCCCGAATCTTCGGGGCGGGGCGAGGAATCTTCTTGTCGGCTGCCTCAAAAAGAAGATTCCTCATCGCTCCGCTCCTCGGAAGGACAGTGTTGCTGGCTCAACGCTTGCGGCGGGGTTAGCCCCCGCCCTGCCAGAAAATCAGTAGGACAGACATTCCTGTCTGTCTGCTAGCGTCCGCGAGTTTGTCCTTCAACTCGCCTCCCCGGAGCAGGCAAGCTC
>JALLOH010000413.1 GCA_027717655.1 Acidobacteriia bacterium AH_259_A11_L15 | reverse complement strand
TTCCTTCGGCCTCCGTGGCCACCACCTCGCCGTTCACAATCTCCACCAGCGCGGCCATCTCCTTCAGCGTCTCCCGGAACGGCTTGCCTTCCTTGGCCAGCAGCGTGGGGTTCGTGGTCACCCCGTCCAGCAGACCTAGCTCGGCTCCGCGCCGAACTTCCTCCACGCTGCCCGTGTCCAGAAAAATCTTCATCACTGCACCTCCTCAAGCAATCTCAGAAGCGTCCGTGGCCCGGCCCCGCGGTCGCGCATGCCATTATAACATCACGCCGGGAAATCCTCGCGCGCTCCCCGGAGCCCGTCGCCCTCTTTCGTTCATTAGACTGCACGGCAGCGCCCCAGGTCGCAGCCATCACTCCGGCGCCCGCGGCGTCGCCGCCACTTCGTTGGAGTGGCCGCTCTCGTTCCCTTCCCGGTCCACCGCCGTCACCACGTAGTAATACCGCGCCCCGGCCTCGAGCCCCGTGTCCGCCAGGCTCTGCGCCTCCACCAGCTCGCG
>JALLOH010000412.1 GCA_027717655.1 Acidobacteriia bacterium AH_259_A11_L15 | reverse complement strand
CTCATAGTCGGCAAGCCCCCGCGGCGGCCGCCCGGCCATTACGAGGTCCGCTTCTGAGGCCCCCCTGTTCAGCCCAGGGGCTTACCAGGACAGGCCCTTCGGCTGGCTCAGGACAAGCGTGCGGTGCCGCTCTTGGCGGTGATGTAGCTGGCCACCCAGTCGCCCACCTCGGAGGTCTTCAGGCTGCCGCCGAGGTCGCGCGTCGTTTGGCCCTCGGCGATGGAGGCGCGCACGGCCGCTTCGACCCCGGCGGCTTCCGCGCCCAAGCCGAGGTGGTCGAGCAGCATAGCGGCGGTGAGGATCGTGGCCAGGGGGTTGGCGACGTTCTGCCCGGCGTACTTGGGGGCCGAGCCGTGGACGGGCTCGAACATGGAGAGGCCGTCGGGGTTAACGTTGCCGGAAGCGGCCAGGCCCAATCCGCCCACCAGCGAGGCGCCCAGGTCGCCGATGATGTCGCCGAACATGTTGCAGGTGACGATGATCTCGAACTGGGCGGGGTT
>JALLOH010000411.1 GCA_027717655.1 Acidobacteriia bacterium AH_259_A11_L15 | reverse complement strand
GCATCGAGTTCTGGGGCAACAACTCCTTCCCCACCAGCGGTCTGCAAATGCTCTCCATGGCGCTTGGCGTGCGCATGGACCAGATGCGTTTCCAGAGTCACGACATCGGCGGCAGCTTCGGCATCAAGATCAACAACTACGTCTACATGGCCATCACTACCCTGGCCTCCCGTAAAGCCGGCGGGCGCCCCGTGAAATGGGTGGAGACGCGCAGCGAGCATATGACGGCTAGCGGCCATGGCAACGAACGCACCTATCGCGACACCCGCGTGGCTCTGGACAAGAACGGCGTCATCACCGCCATCGAGTCCCGCCACATCGACGACTGCGGCGCCTACCCCCGCTACGAGCCCCTGGGCTGCATTATCTGGGCGCAGGTGCTCCCCGGCGTCTATCGCTTCCGCAACTATCGCGCCGACTTCACCCAGGTAGTCACCAACAAGTGTCCTGTCGCCCCGAACCGCGGCTACTCCCGCATGGAGCACCTCTGGTTCCTGGAA
>JALLOH010000410.1 GCA_027717655.1 Acidobacteriia bacterium AH_259_A11_L15 | reverse complement strand
TCCTGGTAGAGGCGATAGACGTAGCTGAAGAGCGCCAGCAGAAAAGTCAGGACGGCAATGGCCAACGCGTGCAGGATGGGTTCCAGCATGGCTTTCCTACTCCAGGCCCAGCCGCCGCCGCAGGGTGTGCTCGCGCCGGGTCATCCGGCCCCGGTCCGTCTCGTGGTCATAGCCGAGCAGGTGCAGAACGCCGTGGAGCGTCAGCAGCTTCACTTCCTCTTCCAGGCTGTGCCGGTAGCGACGGGCATGGCGCCGCGCGGTCTGGGCGGAAATTACCACCTCACCCAGCGCGCCATTGCCCGCGGGAAAGGAAAGCACATCGGTCGGATAGGGCCGGCGGCGGTAGCGCCGGTTCAGCCCGGTGATGCGGCGGTCGCTGACCAGGGCGACGGTGAAACTCCGGCGGGGGAGCCGGAGGGCGCGGGCCAACTCGAGGCAGAAGCGGCGTAAGTCTTCTTCGTCGACGCGGACCCGGCGCTGGCGATTGACCACCATCGCCGG
>JALLOH010000040.1 GCA_027717655.1 Acidobacteriia bacterium AH_259_A11_L15 | reverse complement strand
GCCGACCTGGAGCTGTGCGACGTGGTGCTGACCGACGTGATCGAAGGCCTGCCACAGGGCAAGGGGCTGGACCTGGCCGAGTCGGCCCCGGTGGTCGGCTATGACAGCCGCATCGTGGGGACGAATGAGTACAAGCAGAGCGCCAACTCCGACATCGTGGTGATCACCGCGGGGATTCCGCGCAAGCCGGGGATGAGCCGGGACGACCTGCTGAAGACGAACTACAAGATCGTCAAGGAAGTCACCGAGCAGGTGGCCAAGTACTCCCCCAACTCCATTCTTATCGTGGTCTCCAACCCGCTGGACGCGATGGCACAGACGGCCTACAAGGTGAGCGGGTTTTCGAAGAACCGGGTGATCGGGATGGCGGGGGTGCTGGATGCGGCGCGGATGCGCACGTTCATCACCGAGGCGCTGGAGGTCTCGGTGGAGAACGTGACCGCCTTCGTGCTGGGCGGGCACGGGGACACGATGGTGCCGCTGCCCCGGTACTCGACGGTGGCCGGCATCCCGCTGCCCGAGCTGCTGCCCAGGGAAAAGATCGACGCCATCGTCGACCGGACGCGGAAGGGGGGAGCGGAGATCGTGAACCTGCTCAAGACCGGCAGCGCCTTTTACGCGCCGTCGGCGGCTATTGTCGAGATGGTGGAAGCCATCCTGAGGGACAAAAAGAAAATCCTGCCCTGCGCGGCGTACTTGGAAGGCGAGTACGGCATCCAGGGGTTGTTCGCGGGGGTGCCGGTGAAACTGGGGGCGCGCGGGATCGAGCAAATCGTTGAGATCAAACTGACGCCCGAAGAGAAAGCGGCGCTGGAGAAGTCGGCCGCCGCCGTGCGCGAGCTGGTGGAGATCGTCGGCGTCTAAGAGTAGGAAAGGAACCTCAGAGAGAATTCGTTTCGTCTACCTCTTCTTCTTTGGGACGTGTCATTCTGAGCGAAAGAGAAGAATCTCTGCGCTGAGATGCTTCGCTACGCTCAGCATGACTGGCTTTTCCGGCGAAGGGGCGAAGCGCGGGCAGGTCAGCGGGTGAGCGCGTAGTAGATCACGTACAGCCAGGAAAAGATCCCGTGGAGGATGGCCCAGAGGATTGACTTGTGCGTGGTCCAAGAGATGGCGATGGCGAGCGCGTTCCCGAAGCTGATGCCGACTCTGGTGACTTCCGCCTTGGCTGCCATGATGTCCTCCCATTTTGGGTGTCTGAGTTTGACCTCAGGGGCTAAAGCCCAGTCTTTTTAGGACGGGGTTTTCGGCGGGGTTCCCTTCGGCTGCGCCCTTCGACTGCGCTCAAGGGAGGCTCAGGGTCTCCGCTTCGCTCCGAAAAACCTCGCCCTTCCGAACTATCACTCACTCGAGCTTGATCTGCACGTCGTTGCCTTCGACGCGGGTTTCGAAGGCCTGGACCGAGGCGTCGAAGGTGATGCAGGTGCCGGTGGCCAGCTCGTACTTGCAGGCCTCGACGGGGCACTGCACCAGGTCGCCGAACAAATCCCCCTGGCTGAGTGAACCCTCATCGCGCGGGCAGGTATCCTCCAGGGCGTAGAACTGCCCGTCCAGGTTGAAGAGCGCGAGGGCGCGGCCCTTGATACTCACCCGCTTGCCTTTGCCCGCGGGAATTTCGCCCGCGTCGGCGACCTTGACCCAGTCGGCCACGGTAGGTTTTCTAGTTGGAGCCCGGGGGTGACCCGACGCGTTCGAGGGTGACTTTTTCGAGGAGGATTGGCTCTTTCGGCCGGTCGTTGGCGTCGCGGGGGGCGTTGCCGATGGCCTCGACCACGTCCTGACCTTCCACCACCTGGCCGAAGACGGTGTGCTTGCCGTCGAGCCAATCAGTCGCCTGGTGGGTGAGGAAGAACTGGGAGTTGCCGGTGCTGGGCTGGCCGATGTTGGCCATGCCCATCCGGCCGGGGCGGTCGAACTTCATATCGGGGTGGAACTCGTCCGGAATGTTCGCTGATTGGCGGTAGCCGCCGTTGGGCAGGTGAGCGCCGGTCTGGATCATAAAGTTGGGAAGGACGCGATGGAAAAGCAGGCCATTGTAGAAGGGCTCGTCGCGATGCGTTTTCCCGGTGTGGTCCTTCCAGGGCTTCTTGCCGGTGACGAGTTGGACGAAGTTTTCGACCGTCTTGGGGGTTTTCTCTTCGAACAGCCGGATGACGATCTTGCCCTTGGAGGTGTGTAGGGTGGCGTAGAGGCCGGGCGCGCGCGCGGCGGGCTCCCCGGGTGGGGGGCCGGCGGCGGCCAGCGCGAACAGGATCAGCAGGGAAACGGCCAACCAGTAGCTCATCAGGGACTCCTTTCAACCGCCTCGAAGCTAGGGTAGCCCACCGGAGTCGGCGGGGCAAGCTGGTGCGGGGCGTGAGGGCGCTGCCGGCGCGACAGGCGCGCGGCGTCCCGGATGCCGGTAGCGACCCGCTCGACTTCCTCCAGCACCCGCAGGGTATTGCCGCCCAGGATTTTCCGAACGTCGGATTCGCTGTAACCGCGGTTGAGCAATTCCTGGGTGAGGCGGGGGAGGAACGAGGCGTCGTCCATGCCGTCGGGCATGGTGGCGCCGTCGAAGTCCGAGCCCAGGCCCACGTGGTCGACCCCGACCAGTTGAACCGCGTGGTCAATGTGGTCCACGATGCGCTGCCAGGGGACGGGCGGGAGCTTCCGGCGGTATTCCTGGCGGAGGTGCCGGCGGGCTTGCCGGAGGCCCCGGGGGTCGTCCGCGTACTTCTCGCTCAGCTCGCGCCAGCGGGCGAAGTATTCTTCTTCCACTTCGGCAAACGCGTCGGCATAGTCCTGATCGATGAAGCTGCGGACAAAGGTGATCTGGATGACGCCGCCGTTTTCGCCCAGGGCGCGGATCATGTCATCGCTCAGATTGCGGGGGACGTTGCAGAGGGCGCGGCAGGAAGAGTGGGAGGCGATCATGGGGGCCTGGCTGACCCGGAGGGCGTCGTAGAAGGTCCGGTCGGAGACGTGGGAAATGTCCACGATCACCCCCAGGCGGTTCATCTCCCGGACGACGTCGCGGCCGAAGTCGGTCAGGCCGTTGTGCTCGGGCTCGTCGGTGGCCGAGTCGGCCCAGTGGTTGTTGAGCGAGTGGGTCAGGGTCATATAGCGGACGCCCAGGCGGTGGAAGATGCGCAGCAGGCGCAAGTCGTCGGCGATGGGGGTGCCGCCTTCCATGCCCATCAGCAGGGCGATCTTGCCCTGCTGGTGAGCGCGGCGGACCTGCTCGGCGCTGGTGGCCAGAACGAGCTGGTCGGGATGGCGGGCGACCTGCTCATAGACGGAGTCAATAAGCTGCAGGGCGCGCTGGGTGGCCTGGGGGCCTTGGTAGCGGCGCATGTCCACGTAGATGGACATGAAGGCAGCGTCCAGGCCGCCTTCCTTCATGCGGGGGATATCGGCGTGGCCTTGGGTGTCGCGCGGACCCATGTCGAAGCCTTCATCGAGCAGGCGTTGGGGAGTGTCGATGTGGGTGTCGACCACAAGGGCCTGCTGGTGGAGTCGGGCCGCAGCCGGGGAGACGTCGCTTCCCGCCAGCCCCCAAAGAGGAAGCCCCAGCAACAAGCTCAAGCCCGCCAGACGCTTTTGCGCCATGCCTCACCTCTGCTGAGAAGGATCGCAGCTAAGAACCCGGTTGCCTGTCGGGTTGGCCGGCTGGCGGGGAGACACCACCGAGTCGAGGAGGGGACCGCTCCTCCGGGCGGCAAGGCCGCCAGTCCCTGGCGGCGGCTAGAACTTGACGACCAGGATTTGCTTGTTTTCCTTGACCCAGCCGGTGCCCTTCCACAAGCTGGTGTAACCCTTCACCTTGTACCACTTGCCCCGCGCCTCCAGGATGACGACCCGGGTGGCGGAGGGGATGGCTTCCGAGGAGTCCTGGGAGTCGTCGGGGCTGGCGTACACCTCGACTTTGCCCTCGACGTCCGGAGCGTCGCAGTTCTTCATCCGGAAGACCTGCCCGGGTCTTCCCTCGGCCCGCAGGGTCTCCAACTGTTCCGCCTTGGGCATCATGATGATCGGGCGAGGGTCGTTGAACATAATCCGGTGGGTGTTGCCATCCAGCCGGTACGCATTGCAGTTGGGTTGCTCCCGGGACTGCCTTTGGGCGGCTGCGGGCAGAGCCGCCAGCAGAACCAGTCCCCCCAGGAGGCCCAGGGGCGAAAAAAAGCTCCCGTTTTTCATCCTTGCAATTCCCCTTTTACGGTTTCCCACGACGAACAGGAACCGGAATGCGCTGTGCTCCTTGGGCGAACTGGCCGAGTGGGTGGTTCCGGTTTCCGGGATTTCGCCCGAAAGAGCAACAGTCATAGAAACCGATTCGCCGCCGAAAATCAAGAAAAAAATTCAGGATCCCTGGCATTGCCAGAGGGGGCAAGGGATTGCTAGGATAGCGAATTGCCGCGGCGCCCGCCGAACCCCCGGCGCGCCGCCAGCGGCAGGCCTGCCCGCGAGTGGACAAGCAGGCCCGCCAGTCCAACTCTGCGGCGGCAGGAGCAGCCGCAAAGGAGCACTCCTTCCCATGTACCGCGGTGGCCCCGGTCAGTGGGCGTGGCTGCTGCACCGTTGGAGCGGCGTGGCGGTTCTGCTCTTCTTGCTGATTCACATCCTCGACACCGGGTTGGTGCTCTTCGGCCCGCAGGTCTACGACAAGGTGGTAGGGCTCTACACCCATCCGGTGTTTCGCGTGGGCGAGGTGGGATTGGTGGCCGCCGTCCTGTATCACGCTCTGAACGGCATTCGCATCACTCTGATCGATTTCTACCCGGAACTCACCGAGCGGCAACGGCCGTTGTTTTACGCCGTGGTCTCGGTTTTCGTCTTGCTCTTCCTGCCGACGGCTTACCTGATGCTGGAAACCCTGTTGTGGTGAGAGACAATGGCTGAGCTGACCGCCGCCGGGGGACGCACCCGACCCGCAGGGAAACTGGAGCTCTACGCCTGGCTGTTCATGCGGGTGTCGGGGGTCGTGCTGCTGTTTCTGGCCCTGGGGCACCTGGCCATCATGCACCTGTTGGAGGGCGTGGATAAGATCAATTTCGCCTTTGTGGCGGGGCGGTGGAGCAATCCCCTCTGGCGATTCTACGATTGGTTCTTATTGGCCCTGGCGCTGGTGCACGGGTTCAACGGGGTGCGGGTGATGGTGGATGACTACGTGCGCCGCCCGGGCCTGCGGGTGTTCAGCCTGGTGATGCTGTGGGTGTTGACGCTGGTGTTTCTGGTGGCGGGCACGCTGGTGATCGTGCTGTTCCAGGTTCCGGTAGGGGGCTGAGGCGTGGCTCTGGTTTACCACCAGCACGAGGTCGTCATCGTGGGGGCGGGCGGCGCCGGTCTGATGGCGGCGCTGGCCTTGCGGGGGCGCGACGTCGCCGTGCTCAGCAAGCTCCATCCCGTGCGCTCCCACACCGGGGCGGCCCAGGGGGGCATCGGGGCGGCCCTGGGGAACATGGAGGAAGACCACTGGGAGTGGCACATGTTCGACACCGTCAAGGGGTCCGACTACTTGGCCGACCAGGACGCGGTGGAAATCCTGGCCCGGGAGGCGGTAGAGACAGTGATGGACCTCGAGCACTGGGGATTGCCCTTCAGCCGCACGCCGGAGGGCAAGATCGCCCAGCGCAAGTTCGGCGGGCACACCAAAGAGTATGGCAAAGAGGCGGTGCGGCGCTCCTGCTACGCGGCCGACCGCACGGGTCACATGATCCTGCAAACCTGCTACCAGCAGGGCATCCGCCACCAGGTGAAGTACTACAACGAGTACATGGTGGTGGAGCTGCTGGTGGAGAGCGGGCGGACGGCGGGGGTGGTGGCGGTGTCGATCGCCGACGGGCAGTTGCACGTCTTCCACGCCAAAGCAGTGCTCTTCGCCACCGGGGGCTTCGGGCGGATGTACGAGGTTACCAGCAACGCCCACGCCCTGACCGGCGACGGGGTGGCGGTGGCCTGGCAGGCGGGCGTGCCCATCGAGGACATGGAGTTCTTCCAGTTCCATCCCACCGGCATCTACCGCTTGGGGATTTTGATCACGGAAGGCGCACGGGGGGAAGGGGGCAAACTGCTGAACGGGAAGGGCGAACGGTTCATGGAGCGGTACGCGCCCAGCATGCTCGACCTGGCGCCGCGGGACATCATCTCCCGCTGCATCTACCGCGAGCTGCGCGAGGGTCGGGGCATCCACGGCCAGGGCTACGTCCATTTGGACTTGACCCACCTGGGGGCGAAGGTCATCCACGAGAAGCTGCCGGACAT
Source organism: Acidobacteriia bacterium AH_259_A11_L15 (assembly GCA_027717655.1). GTDB lineage: Bacteria > Acidobacteriota > Terriglobia > Acidiferrales > 2-02-FULL-67-57 > 2-02-FULL-67-57. The sequence continues at coordinate 15,354 of JALLOH010000040.1, read as the reverse complement.
CACCGACTTCGTGCGCACCTACCTGGGCATCGACCCGGTGAAGGAGCCCATCCCGGTGCAACCTACCGCCCACTACGCCATGGGTGGCATCCCCACGGACATGTGGGGCCGCGTGGTGGTGGACGAGAAGAACAAAATCCTGCCCGGGTTCTACGCGGCGGGCGAGTGCGCCTGCGTGTCGGTGCACGGGGCCAACCGGCTGGGGACGAACTCGCTGGTGGACATCCTGGTGTTCGGGCGGCGGGCGGGGCGCGACATCGCCCGCTACGTGGGGGAGAACGAGTATCCCCCGCTGGCGCCGCACGCGGGCGAGGCTACGGGGGAGCGCCTGGCGCGGCTGCGGGAAGGGCGGAACGGCTCGGGGGGGCGGGCGGAGTCGGTGGCGGACTTGCGCGAGACGCTGCAGCGCGAGATGATGGAGAAGGCGTCGGTGTTTCGCACCTCCGGACTCTTGGCGCAGATGAGCGAGAAACTCTTCGAGCTGCGGCAACGCTTCCAGAACGTGGTCATCCAGGACCGCAGCACGGTGTTCAACACCGACCTGATGGAAGCCCTGGAGTTGGGTTTCTTGCTCGACGTCGCCGAGGCTACGGTCGCCGCCGCGCTGGCGCGGTCGGAGAGCCGCGGGGCGCACTTCCGGGAGGACTTTCCCCAGCGCGACGACCAGAACTGGCTGAAGCATTCGCTGGCCTATCGGGGGGCCGACGGCAAGATCGAGTTCAAGTACAAGCCGGTGACCATCACCAGATTCGAGCCCAAGGAGCGGAAGTACTAGGCTGAGCGGAGCCGGGAAGCGGGATGCACATCCGATTGCGGGTCAAGCGGTTCGAAGCGGGGAAGGATCGGGAGCCCTACTGGTCGGAGTACGGGCTGGAGGTGGAGGCCACCGACCGGGTGCTGGACGCTCTCCACAGGGTCAAGTGGCACCAGGATGGCACGCTCACCTTCCGGCGCTCGTGCGCGCACGGGGTGTGCGGCTCGGATGCGATGTTGATCAACGGGCGGAACCGGCTGGCCTGCAAGGTGTTGATTCGGGACGTGGGCGACCACATTGCGGTGGAGCCGCTGCGCGGCTACCCGGTGATCAGGGATCTGGTGGTGGACCAGTCGGCCTTCTTCCGCAAGTACGAGTCGGTGCAGCCGTACTTGGTCGCCGACGGGGAGCCGCCGGCCCGGGAACGCCGGCAGAGCCCGGCGGAGCGGGAGCGGTTCGACGATACCACCAAGTGCATCCTGTGTATGGCCTGCACCACCTCCTGCCCGGTCTTCTGGCCGAACCCGGAGTACGTGGGGCCGGCGGCCATCGTGAACGCCCACCGCTTCTTGTTCGACAGCCGGGACACCGAGAAGGAGGGGCGGCTGGCCAGGCTGAACGCGGGCGACGGGGTGTGGCGCTGCCGGACCATCTTCAACTGCGTGGAGGCCTGTCCGCGGGAGATCAACATCACCCGCGCCATCGGCGAAGTGAAGAAGGCGCTGTTGCTGCAGAAAGGGTAGCCCGGGTGGCCGGCTTGCTTCGTGCGGGATGGAGGCGGAAAGGAGCATCATGAGTGCACAACTCACAGCGGGGATCGCCAAGGTGGTGGGGGCGATGGTGAAGGACAAGACCGAGCTCGACCTGGCCACCGCCAACCAGGTGGCCGGAGCGCTGGCCAAGAACTTCAAGGTGAAGCCGGACGAGGTGGCCATCCTGCGGCTGGGCGGGGACGGCAGGCACCTGGAGTTTGTGGTGCCGGAGAAACTTTCCAAAATCGGCAGCCTCCCCCTGACCAGCACCAACGCCCTGTCGGTGCGGACGGTGCGGGACCGCAAGGTGGAGTTCATTAATAAATTCTCGGCTGCCGTCCATCCCACGGTGTTCGAGGCGGTGCAGTTCAGCAAGGAAGGCACCGACCCCATCCAGAAAATCATCAGCGTGCCCATCGTGGCCGAGGGCAAGGGCGTGGGCGTCATCCAAATCTCCCGCAAAGGGAAGACCGCCGGGGCGGCGGGGCCTGACTTCGGGCCGAAGGACGTGCAGGAGCTCACCCAGGTGGCCACCGCCCTCGCCGCCTGCCTGCGGCCGAGCTCGTAGGAGAAAAGATGCGGGGAAGTACCCGGGATCGAAAACTGAGGGGGTCTTTCCTGGTCGGCCTGTGGTTGGCCCTGGTACTGGCGCCGTCGGCGCCCGCCGGACTGGCGGGGGCCGAGCGGGTTACGCTGACGGTACTGGCTACCACGGACGTGCACGGCCACGTCTGGCCGTACGACTATTTGCGGGGGCAGGAGGCCGAGCGCGGGCTGGCCAAGGTGTCCACCTACGTCCAGCGGGTGCGCCGCCGGCAGCCCAACACGCTGCTGCTGGATTGCGGCGACACCTTCCAGGGAACCCCGCTGGCGTATTTGTATGCCGAAAAACATCCCCGCGAGCCCCACCCGGTGGTGGCGGCCATGAACGCCGTGGGCTACGACGCCATGGCGGTGGGCAACCACGAGTTCAACTTCGGGCTGCACGCGCTCTGGCGGATGAAGGAGCAGGCGCGTTTTCCCATCCTGGGGGCGAACATCGTCTCCACCTACCACGACCCGCTGCGCGACTTCAAACCCTACGTCCTCCGCACGGTGGGCGGGGTGCGCGTGGCCATCTTGGGGATGGTGACGCCGTCCATCCCTCGCTGGGACCCGCCCGAGCACCACGTGGGCTACGAGTTCCGCGACCTGGTGGAAACCGCCCGGCGCTACGCGCCGGAGCTGCGCCGCCAGGCCGACGTGGTTCTCTTGATCGTCCACTCCGGCTTGGGCCGCGATTCCGAAACCTTTGAGCCGCGCCAAGAGTTGTACCTGGAAGAAGACCGTGCCTGGGACATCGCCGAGCAGGTGCCCGAGCTGGACGCCATCATCTTCGGCCACTCGCACCGGGAGCTGGCGGGCAAGACGGTGAACGGGGTGCTGCTGGTGCAGCCGAAAAACTGGGCGCAGTCGGTGGCGGAGCTGGAATTCGTCCTGGCGCCCGAGGAAGGCGGCGGCTGGCAGGTGGTCGAGAAGCGCAGCCGCCTGGTGGCGATGGACGTCAGCCTTCCCGCGGACCAAAAAATCCTCGACCTGACCCGCGCCGCTCACCAGCGCACCGAGCGCTACCTGAACACAGTGGTGGCCGAGCTCGACCTCGAGCTCGACGCCCGCAGCGCCCGCCTCGAGGACCATCCCCTGGTCGAGCTCATCCAGCGCACGCAGCTCCAGTACGGCCGGGCGGACGTCTCGCTGGCCGCGCTCTTTTCTACCCGCACGCGCTGGGAGCCCGGGCCCATCACCGTGCGCGACGTCTACAGCTTGTACTTCTACGAGAACCAGCTCTTCACGGTGGAAGTTACCGGTGCGCAGCTCCGCGAGGCCCTCGAATACTCGGCGCGCAGCTTCAAGACCTATCCCTGGCCGGAGGGCGCTTCGCCGTTCGCTGACGTGCCGGGCTACAACTTCGACATGGCCCAAGGAGTGACCTACGAGATTGACTTGAGCCAACCGCCGGGCCAGCGCATCGTGAACCTGGAATTCCAGGGGGCGCCGCTCGAGCCCGACCAGAAGCTGCGGTTGGCTCTGAACAGTTACCGCTGGTCCGGCGGCGGCGCCTACGAAATGCTGCGCCACGCCCGCATCGTCCGCCGGGACGAGCGACAGGTGCGCGAGCTGCTGCTCAACTACCTGCTGGAGCAGGGAAAAATTCCCACCGAAGTGGACCACAACTGGGAGATCATCCCCGCCGAAGCCCGCCAAGCCCTGCTCGACTACGTCGCCCCGCCCGCCCCCGCCGTCGCCGGCACGTCGAAAAACTAAACCATCCATTCTTCTTGTCGGGAAGGGCACGGCTTCAGCCGTGCCGAACCACACAGATTGATTAAGGGCTTTAGCCCCTGAGGTAATCCCAAGATCGTTTCTCGCAGCGGCTGAAGCCGTTTTACTTTTCTCGCGGGCAGCGGCACGCCTAAAGGTTCAGCCCAGCGGCTTCTGCCGCTGGGTGCCACGGGCGGAAGCCCGTGGCCTGAACTGTAAGATCCAAGAGCCATGCGGTGGGGCAGACATTTTTGCTTGCCCTGAGACTCGCCGAAGGGTCCGCCCAGGCGGGCAAGAATGCCTGCCCTACCAGGAGCCACCTCTTCCAAGCAGGTATTGTTTTCTAAACTGGGCTTGACTGTGATGAGAATTTTTGGCTAGTCGTAGTATTCGGTGCCCAGGTGGGTGATGAGGGACTCACCGCGGAGCCAGCGCAGGGTGTTCTTGAGCTTCGTCAGTTGGATGAAGAGGTCGTGCTCGGGGTAGAGCTGGGGGGCGCACATGGGGGACTTGAAGTAAAAGCTGAGCCACTCCTGGATGCCGCGCAGCCCGGCGCGCTGGGCCAGGTCGAGGAAGAGCACCAGGTCAAGCACCAGCGGGGCGGCCAGGATGGAATCCCGGCAGAGGAAGTTCACCTTGAGCTGCATGGGGTAGCCCAGCCAACCGAAGATGTCGATGTTGTCCCAGCCTTCCTTGTTGTCGCCCCGCGGCGGGTAGTAGTGGATGCGCACCTTGTGGCAGAAGCCGTTGTAAAGGGCGGGGTAGAGCTTGGGTTGCAGGATGTACTCGAGCGCGCCCAGCTTCGATTCTTCCTTGGTCTTGAATGACTCCGGATCGTCCAGCACTTCGCCGTCGCGGTTGCCCAGGATGTTGGTGGAGAACCACCCCCGCAGGCCGATCATGCGCGACTTCAAGCCGGGGGCGATGATGGTTTTCATCAGCGTCTGCCCGGTCTTGAAGTCCTTGCCCGTAATGGGCACTTTCTTCTCCTGCGCCAGCTCGACCATCGCCGGGATGTCCACCGTCAGGTTCGGCGCCCCGTTGGCGAACGGGACGCCCTCCTGCAAGGCAGCGTAGGCGTAGAGCATGGAGGGCGAGATGGCCTCGTGGTTCGCTTTCAACGCCTTCTCGAAGCTCTTCAGGTCGCGGTGGATGCGGTTGGCTTTCAGGTGGACTTCGGTCGAGCCGCACCAGATCATCACCAGCCGGCTGACCCTTGACTTGGCCTTGAAGTTCTGGATGTCCTCGCGGAGCTGCTGCGCCAGCTCCCACTTGGTCGCCCCCTTCTTGACGTAGCCCCCCTCGAGCCTGCGCACGTAGTTCCGGTCGAAGACCGCCTTCATCGGCTTGACGCTGCTCAGCAAGGGCTTGGCCTGCTCCAGGTCTTTCTCCGCCAGCACGCCCGCGTTGCGCGCCGCCCGGTAGGCGTCGTCCGGGAAGATGTCCCAGCCCCCGAACACCAGGTCGTCGAGCTTGGCCAGCGGGAGGAACTTTTTGATTTCCGGGCTGCGCTTCTCGGTGCGCTTTCCCAGCCGGATGGTGCCCATCTGGGTGAGCGAGCCGACCGGCTGGGCCTGCCCCCGGCGAATCAACTCCACCCCGGCGATGAACGTGGTGGTTACCGCCCCCATCCCGGGCGTCAGTACCCCCAGCTTGCCCTTGGGGGGCGCAACTTTTTTCGGACGGCGCATCATGGCTTCTCTTGACTCTTGCCGGCGCTCCCCTTAGTCGCGTTCCACGCTGGCGAACCCGCTATATTCCGCCAACCGGCCCGGTTTTGCAAGCCTGCCTGCCGGAAGGTAGCCCGCGCGCGATGGCTGGGCGGTGGAAAGCGACGCGTTCATTTGCTCGGGACAAGCAGACCCCTCGCTCACGCTCGGGGTGACAAGGAGTGTGGGCCGGCGAACGTTTGGGTAGGGCAGGGGTTTACCTGTCCTGAGCGAAGCCGAAGGATCCCCTGCCGCGGCAAGGCGTAAAGCCTTGCCCTACCCAGGCTAGGAGGACCGGCGCAAAGCTTTCAGCAGCCGGTCGCAGGGCAGGGTGTTCAGCACGTCGTCCTTTTCCAGCCAGCCTCGCCGCGCCGTCTTGACCCCGTACTTGATGAAGGGCAGGTGGACGGTCGAGTGGGAATCAGTCGAAATGACCACTTTGACCCCGCGCTCCTTGGCGGCGCGCAAATCGACGTCGTGCAGGTCGAGCCGGTCGGGAAAGGAGTTGCACTCCACCGCCACCCCGTGCTTCCGGCAGGCGTCGAGCACGGCCTCGAGGTCGTAGCGGTAGGGCTCCCGCCGCAGCAGCAGCCGCCCGGTGGGGTGGGCGAGAATCATCAGGTGGGGGTTTTCGATCGCCCGCAGCAGCCGCTCGGTCATCTCCGCTGGCTCCAGGTTCATGTAGGAGTGGACGGAGGCGACGACGACGTCAAGCTGCGCCAGCACTTCGTCGGCCAGGTCGAGCTGCCCCTTCTTCAGGATGTCCACCTCGATTCCCGCCAGGATGCGAAATCCATCCATCTTCTTGCTGGCTTCCCGGATGCGGCGGGCGTGCGCCAGCGTCCGCTTTTCGTCCATCCCGTTCGCCACCGTGACCGCCTTGGAGTGGTCGGTGATGGCGATGTACTCATAGCCCCGCTTCTGCGCCGCCCGGGCCATCTCTTCGATCGAGTTCTTGCCGTCGCTCTCCGTGGTGTGCATCTGCAAATCCCCGCGGATGTCCCCGAGCGTCACCAGCTTCGGCAGCCTCCCCGTCGCCGCCGCTTCCACCTCGCCCGCATTCTCCCGCAGCTCCGGCTCGATGTAGTCCAGGCCCAGCTTCCGGTAGATTTCTTCCTCCGTCCGCCCGGCGACCCACTTCCCCCCTTTGATGGTCTCCAGGGTGTACTCGCTCAGCTTCCAGCCCTTGTCCTTGGCCAGCCCGCGCAGCTCGATGTTGTGCGGCTTCGAGCCGGTGAAGTACATCAGCGCCGCCCCGTAAGATTTCTTCTCCAGGATGCGTACATCCACCTGCATCCCGTTCCTGAGCCGCACGCTGACTTTGTTTTCCCCCTGGGCGATTTTTTCCGCCACCTCGGGATAGCCGAGCACGTGCTTGGCCACCGCCTCGACGTCGGTGGAAATCAGCAGCAGGTCCAGGTCGCCGATGGTCTCTTTCCCGCGCCGCAGCGAGCCCGCCGCGTCCACCCGCTCCACCTTCTTCCCCAGCTTGTGGATGTGGGCGATCAGCTTGTTCGCCGCCTCCTCGGCCCGGTGCTGCAGGAAGCGCCCCGTCATCTGCTGGAAGGCCGCCACCGCCTTCCGCAGGTTCTGCTCCGTCTTCTCCCCGAAGCCCGCCAGCCCGCGCAGCTTCCCCGCCTCCGCCAGCCGCCCCACGTCGGCCACCGTCTTGACTTTGAACTTCTTCCACAGCAGAGCCGCCTTCTTCGGGCCCAGGTTCTGCAATTTGAGGATTTCCAGGATGCCCGGCGGGTACTTCCTGAGCAGTTGTTGGTGCTTTTTGTACTTGCCCGTCTTGAGGATTTCGCGGATGTGCTCGGCCATCCGCTCGCCCACCCCGGGGATGTCCTCCAGCCGGTCCTCTTCGGCGACTTGGGCGACAGGTTCGGGGAGCGCCTCCACTTGCTGGGCCGCCTTCTCGTAGCTGCGGTAGCGGCCAATCTGGGCCCCGTCCACCTCCAGCAACTGCGCCGTCTCCCGCAGAATCCGCGCCACGTCCTGGTTCGTCATCCCTGCATACACCAGGCGCTCTTGCGCCTAGTAGAGATCAAATTTTGTTTCAACTGTCATCACCACGCGAACCGGCTTGCTCTGGCGTATTGCGGGTGTAAAGCGCCAATTCGAGATGGTTACCACAGCCGATTCGTCGAGTTCTCGCCCGGCAGATTTCGCAACCCGGATACCAGTCACCCGACCCTTTTCGGTCACCATCGTCCAGACCACTACGATGCCTTTCGCCTTTTTGCGCCGGGCCACGTCTGGATACTCCGGGTCAGGACAAAAGACGCAAATGGGTGCCGTCACATCGCTTCCAATAGTAAATATTCCCGGTGTGATCTCCTTGCCTGTTTGAGGGCTAAGAGGTTGCCTGCGTGGGCGGGGCGGCATCACCGGAGGCGAGTAGTCCACCCATTCTTCTGGCCTTCGTTCCAGTGGCGCAAATGCCTGGTCAAGGGCCTGCCGAAGTTGAGCTTCGCTTGGCTGTGGATCTTTCCACCGCAGGCGGTATTTCCTCTTGGGCCCCTTGATTCTGTGCACTCCGCCTTTGATGTCTTGGTAAAAATAAATACGACGTGCGCGCAGTTCCAATTCGTTCTTTTTCAGCTTCACTTTTTCAATCAGGAGATGGATCCGGCTCTCTGCGTGGATTGCTTCCGCTTCCTCTTTGGGTATGTCCAGCCGCATGTCGGCGCCCTCCCACCCGGGCTCCAACCTGACCAATTGTCCTTCGTAGGCGGCCTTCAAGCGGCGCTCGATTTCTTTGCGTTCGTCGGAGTGGGCCGGAAGTGTAAGCAGTAAGGCAAGGAAAGCAACCAGGGCCAAGGAGAAAAATCGCCGCATGACCAATATTCTACCTCCGGCGGGAGGGCCGGGCGGGCGAAAAGAAAAAAGCCCCCTCTACGGGAGAGGGAGCGGAGGGAATTGTGGTGATGGGTGAGGTTTAGGAAAGCTTCACGACGTTGGCGGCCTGGGGGCCTTTCTGGCCCTGGGTGATTTCGAACTCGACCAGGTCGCCCTCGTTCAGGCTGCGGAACCCGTCGGACGCGATGGCGGTGTAGTGCACAAACACGTCGGCCCCGTCATCCCGACCGATGAAGCCGTACCCTTTGGTGTTGTTGAACCACTTGACTCGACCTTGAACTTTCAACGGACCGTCCTCCTTCTGCCGTGTTCTCTAGCCTGCTCCGTCGCAAGCTCTCCAGGCCTGCCGCTGGCAGGTAAGCAAGGAAAAAGGCCAGCGCGTCTTCTCCGCTGGCCCTTCTCCTCACCACTTACCCATCAGGTCTGAGAGCAACTCTGAACAAGCCGCGGGTAGTATTACGTCGGCCTGCCCGTCTGTCAAGAAAATTTCCTGCCCGCTTGGCCTAGCTCGTCGGCCGGGCCAGGTGGAGCAGGGTGACGACCACAACCCCGTAGTAGATGCCCACCATCACCGTCGCCAGCACGGCCGTGCGCAGCGCCCCCCGCCTCCCCCAGATGTCCCGGTGGAAGGACCGCGCGGAAACAACTATCAACCCCAGGGCCGCCAGCAATATCAGCCCGCTCACGAAGTTCACCGGGTTTTGCACCCCCTGCAAGCTCACCAGTCGCCAGAGCGCCCGCAACCCCGGCACCGAGGCGCCCGACAGCAGTGTCAGCACGATCCAAAACAGCGGCGCCACCACCCCGATCACGTAGGCCCAGTCCTCCACCCCGTAGAACAGCAGCAGCAACAGGACGATGTAGATCAGCGATTCCAGGAAGTGCAGGCTGAAGAAAAAGCGGTCGTAGTTGCTCAGCACGAAGAATAGCAGCATCATCACCGTGGCCAGGGCAAACACGGTGCGGTTCATGGCCACCTCCTGTGCCCAGCGCTCTCCCCGGAGTAAACCCCCACGCCGCCGCGAAGTCAAGTTTCCCGCCCCAGCCGGGTCTGCCTGAACAGGGGCGTGTCCCTCTACCGACGCGCTCGCTGCCAGTACAGCAGCAGCCCCACCAGGGTCTTCCCGTCCCGCAGCTCGCCCCGGCGCACCATCCCCTCCAACTCCCGCCGGGTGAACGCCCGCGCCTCCAGCGCCTCGTCCGGCTCCGGACGCGCCCGCCCCGCCCGCAAGCCCCGGGCGCGGAAGACGATCATCTTTTCCCCCAGAAATCCCGGGCTGGGATAGAACTCCACCAGCCGCTCCAGCCGCCGCGCCCGGTAGCCGGTCTCTTCTTCCAGCTCCCGCCGCGCCGCCGCCCGCGGGCTTTCCCCGGGATCGATGTGCCCGGCCACCAGCTCCCAGAGGAAGTCATCCGCCGGGTAACGGTACTGCCGCACCAGCAGCAGCCGCCCATCGGGAAACATCGCCAGCACCGCCACCGAGCCGCCGTGCTCGATCACTTCCCGCAGGACCGTCTGCTCTTTTCCCCGCCCCCGCAGCCGCCGGCCCCCGCCTGCCCGTCGTAGTCCCGCTTTGCGAGACGTAGGCGGGGGTAAGGCTGGCTCCTGCACGATGTCCCGCCGCACCCGGAAGACCCGTCCCCGGAACATCATTCGGCTGCGCTGGATTCGGGCGCCTTTTTTGGTTTTGTGTGGCACCGCGCGCACTATATCACCCCCCCCGCGTTGACGCGCCCCTGGCCGGCCACTATACTGAGATTTCATTCTCCTGGGAGGGCGCGCAGTTGTGGTTGCTCTGACCACGCTCATCGTAGATGACGAAAAGCCGGCTCGGGAAGAGCTCGCCTATCTGCTCAAGAGCATCCCCGACGTCACCGTCGTCGGCCAGGCTCGCAACGGCCTGGAGGCGGTGAACTTCATCCGCGAGAAGTCCCCCGACGTGGTCTTTCTGGACGTGCAGATGCCCGGCCTGGACGGCTTCGGGGTCCTCAAGAAGCTGGTGGACAAAAAAGTCAAGCTCCCTCACATCGTCTTCGCTACCGCCTACGACCACTACGCCGTGCAGGCCTTCGAAGTGCACGCCGTCGACTACGTCCTGAAGCCCTTCGACAAGGCCCGGGTCAGCGAGTCCATCCACCGCGCCCGCCGCCTCACCGCTGCCCAGCCCGCCGGCGGCCAACTGGAAACTTTGCTCGACCAAATGCGTGTCCGCCCCACCCCGCCCGCCAAGCTCCTGCTAAAGACCCAGCAGCGGATGCTGCTGATCGACGCCCACGATATGGTCTACGCCACCATCACTGAGGGCTTGATCACCATCGTCACCCGCGACTTGGACGGCATGTCCAACTACCGTACTCTGGAAGAGTTGCAAGCCCACCTCGACCCCAACTGCTTCTGGCGGGTCCACCGCAGCTACTTGGTCAACATCAATCGCATCAAGGAAGTCATCCCCTGGTTCAAGTCCACCTACCAGCTCCGCATGGACGACCGCCGCCAGAGCGAAGTTCCCGTCAGCCGGGCTCAGACCCGCCGCCTGCGCGAGTTCCTCAAGCTCTAGCCAGCCCCGGCACAGTTTCGGTCGGCGCGTCCGGGGGGGCCGACCTGATGGTTGGGAGTCGCAAAGAGGAGAAGCGGGGACGCACCGGCGTTCCTTCGGCGGCATCCCATAGGGGAGGGAACTGCTCGTCTGAGGAGAATGGCGATGAGAAACCTGTTGCTGCTGTCTTTGATTTTTGCTGCCGTCGGGTTGACTTCCGTGCCGGCCGGCCCGGCCGCCGCAGGTGCGGCGGTGGCCACCGAAGTCGAGCAACTCTTTGACCCTGCCTGGGCCCTCGACCCGCTTTGGGACGACGGCCAGGCCGAAGTCGCCCTCTACGACGCCCGCCGCCCCCAGTACGGGAAAGTCGAAAGCTACGAAGCGGTCTTCATCGTTGTCAAGGAAGACTTCGACCCCCAGCTTCACGTTAAGGCCGACCCGCCCTATGAAGGCAAGCCGCTCCTGCCTGTGCTGAAGCTCAACGCCGTCCACAGCTACTGGACCGCCAACTACCCCTACCAGTTCTTGGCCAGCGTCTTCGTCCGCCGCGACGACCCCACCCGCTTGGTCAAGCAGACCGTGGGCAGCCAGGAGTGGTGCGGCAACACGTTCAAGGAGGTAAGAACGGGGGGCGGCCGGCCCGAGCTCCACTTCCACAGCTACTTCGCCGGTCAAGCCGACGGCGCCCGCCCCCTCGACCTCCGCCCCGGCGACTTGCTGGAAGACCAGCTCCCGCTCGCCCTCCGCAGCCTGAACTTCCAGCCCGGCCTCGAAGTCCACCGCCGCATCCTCCCCAGCCTCATCTCCAATAACCTCCGCGGCTCGCTCGACTTCGTCCCCTCCACCATCACCGTCGCCCCGCGCGAAGAGACAATTCGCACACCGGCCGGCCGCTTCCTCGCCTGGAGAGTCACTCTCGAGATGGGCAACCTCCGTCAGACCTGGTGGTTCGAGAAGGATGCGCCGCACACGATGCTCAAGATGGAATCCTCCGACGGCCGCTCCTGGCTGCTCAAGGCCCGCACCCGCCAACCCTACTGGCGCACCCCCACCTACCATCCCGAAATGTAGCATAGGGGTTTACTTGTCCTGAGCGAAGTCGAAGGATCCCCTGCCGTTTTCCTTCGTCAGGGCACGGCTCTTGCCCTGCTCGCCCCGAGCGGAATCGAGGGGAGCGAAGTCGAAGGGTCAGCCGTGCCGAATCGGGCGGTCATCCATCAATCGGCTTTAGCCACTGAGGGACTGACTGTCACCGGGGCACGGGTCGCTGGCCACGAAAAAACCTTTGCAGCGCCCGCACCAGCGCCGGCACCGTGTAGGGATTGGCTTCCGCCGCTACGCGCAACCCTAGGGCGCGCGCCGTGCGGCTCGTCACCGGCCCGATGGTGGCCACCGCCACGCCTGCAAGCGCTCGCCGCCCCGGCCGGCGGCCCAGCAGCGCAAAGAAGTTTTTCACCGTGGACGAGCTGGTGAATGCGATGGCGTCCGGCTTGCCCGCCTTGCCGGGCTTCCGCCCGCCGAAGGCTCGCCGGATACGTTTCTGGCTCACCCGCGGCACCACCGTCCGGTAGGCTTCTACCACGTCCACCCGCGCCCCCCGCCGCCGCAGTTCCCGCGGCAGCGCCTCCCGCGCTTTCGCCGCCCGCGCCAGCAGTACGCGCTTCCCCTGCCAGCTCTTCTCCCGGCGGGCGAGCGCCCGAAGCAGTCCTTCTGCTTTGTACTCGATGGGAACAACGTCAGCCCGCAGCCCGCGCTGGCGCAGCGCCGCCGCCGTCGACGGCCCGATGGCGGCCAGTCGCGCCCGCTTCAGCGGCCGAATTTTCTTTCTCTTTGCTCGCAGCCGCCGGAAGAAAAACTCCACCCCGTTGGCGCTGGTGAAGATGACCCAAGCGTAGTCGTCCAGGTGCTCCAGGGCGCGGTCGAACGCCTGCCAACTGCGCGGCGGCTTGAGCGCGATGGTGGGGAACTCGATGACCGCCGCCCCTTTCCGTCGCAACGCCTCCCGCAGGCCTTCGGCCTGCTCCCGCCGCCGCGTGATGACAATCCGCCGCCCGGCCAGCCAGGAGCGCCGCCGAGCCATCAAGCCGACCCGGGCGGGCGCACGCTGCCTTCCGGCAGGGCCGTCAGGATTTCTTGCGCCCCATCCTGCAAGAGTCTTTCCGCCAATTTCCGCCCCAGGGTCTCCGCTTCGCTCTGCGGTCCCTCCTCCGTTCCTCGCACCGCCCGCTCGGCGTCCGTGCTAACGACCACGCCCACGACCATCAGCCGCTCCTGCTTCACCTGGGCGTGCGCCGCCAGCGGCACCTGGCAGCCGCCCCCCAGCCGCCTCAGGAAAGCCCGCTCGGCCCGCACCGCGGCTTCCGTGTCGGGGTCGCGCAGGCGCTCGAGCGCCCGGAGCAGCTCGGCGTCGTCGGCGCGCACCTCGATCGCCAGGGCCCCTTGGCCGATGGCCGGGATCATTTCCTGGAGAAGGAAGACTTGCGTGGCCCGGTCGGCCCAGCCCATCCGCTTCAGCCCGGCCATCGCCACCACGATGGCGTGGTAGCGGTCTTCGTCGAGCTTCCGCAACCGCGTGTCCAGGTTGCCTCGCAGCGGCTCGATCAACACATCGTCCCGCAACAGCCGCAATTGCACCTGCCGCCGCAGGCTGCTCGTCCCCACCCGCGCCCCCACCGGCAGGTCGGCGTACTTCTGCCCGTGGCGCGAGATGAGCGCGTCGCGCGCATCCTCCCGCGCCGGAATGGCCCCCAGCATGAGGCCGGTGGGCAGCTCCACCGGCAGGTCCTTCAGGCTGTGCACGGCCAGGTCGATGTGCTTCTCCAGCAGCGCCTCTTCGATCTCTTTGGTGAAGAGCGCCTTGATGCCGCCCGCCTGCCCCGTCGTCGGCGGGGCCTGCGCCAGGGGCACGTCGCTGATCTTGTCCCCCGCAGTGCGGATGACTTCGATCCGAACTTCCACCAAGGCCGTGCGCTCGAGCTGCGTCTTGGCCCAGTTCGCCTGCCAGAGCGCCAGCTTGCTCCCCCGGGAGCCCAGTCGTAGCGGAGTACGCATCGCCGCCCGGTCAGTCTTTCAGTTGGAAAGTGCGGCGGAGAAATTCGATGAACTTCAGCCCGTCGGGTTCTTGTGGCAGCCGCTTCATCTGGGTGAGCGGCATGTGCAGAATCTTGTTCACCAGCGAACGCGTCATCTCTTCCACCACCGCCTGTTGCTCCGGGGTCAGATTGCGCCACCGCGCCCGCTCCAGCTCGTGCTTCCGGATTCCGTGCAGCTTTTCCTGCAAGGCCACGAGGGTGGGCCCCAGCTCCAGCGTCTTCAGCCGGGTCAGGAACCGGTCCACTTCGCGCTCGATGATCTCTTCGGCCCGCACCGCCTCCCGCGCCCGCTCCCGGCGGTTCGCCGCTATCACCTGCTCCAGGTCGTCGATGTCGTAGACAAAAATGTTGTCCAGCTCGTTCAGCGCCGGGTCGATGTCCCGCGGCACCGCAATGTCAATGAAGAACATCGGCCGGTTCCGCCGCTCCGCCAGGAAGCGCTGCCCGTGCTCCTTCTTGATGATGTAGTGCGGCGCCCCGGTCGAGCTGAGGATGATGTCGGCCTGGCTGATGTGCTTCAGCAGGTCGTCGTACTGGATGGCTTTCCCGCCCCAGGCCTGGGCCAACTCCTGCGCCCGGGCGTAGGTGCGGTTGGCCACGAAGATGGCCTGCGCCCCGCTGTGCAACAGGTGGCGCGCCGCCAGCTCGCTCATCTTCCCGGCCCCGATGACGAACACGTTCCGGCCTTCCAGGTCCCCGAAAATCTTCCGCGCCAACTCCACCGCCGCGTAGCTCACCGAGACCGCCGTGGTGGCGATCCCCGTCTCCGCGCGCACCTTCTTCGCCACCGCGAACGAACGCGTCAACACCTCGTCCAGGATTCCCCCCAGGCTCCCCACCGCCCGGGCCGTGGCGTAGGCCGCCTTCACCTGGCCCAGCACCTGCGGCTCGCCCACCACCATCGAGTCCAGGCTCGAGGCCACCCGGAAGACGTGCCGGATGGCTTCCCGTTGGCTGTGGTGATAGAGAAGCGGTTCGAAGCTCCCCCGCGCCACCCGGCGAGTGGCGGCCAGAAAGTCGCTCACCAGCGGCAGGGCTTTGATCTCGTCCTCCAGCCGCGCCAGCACCTCCACCCGGTTGCAGGTGGAGAAGATCAGGGCTTCGTTCACCCCGGGCCGCTCCCGCAGCGCGTGGAGCGCCGCCGGCAAGTCCTTTTCGGCAAAGTGAAGCCGCTCCCGCACCTCGATGGGCGCCGTGCGGTGATTCAGTCCCACCAGGCTCAGTTGCATCGCTCCCTCAGTGTCCCAGGAACGTGTGGTGTGTGCTCATGTAGTTGGCGCCCCAACTGGCCAGCACCACCACCACCCCGAAGATGGAGCCCACGGCTGCCCTCCGTCCCCGCCAGCC